>NZ_JBPULF010000004.1:0-313012 GCF_051550675.1 Paeniglutamicibacter selenitireducens
GGGGGGGGCGGCCCCCCCCCCCCCCCCCCGCGGGGGGCCCCCCCCCCCCCGGGGGGGGGGGGGGCCCCCCCCCCCGCCTGGGGCTTCGGGGCCGGGGCCGTCCGGCGGCCGTCGGGCCGGGGCCGGGCGATGTCCCCCCTAGAGGTGGACGTGGAGCCGGCGTGCGGCCTCGGACAGCGATCCGGAGAGCGACGGGTAGACCGTGAACGTCTCGGCCACGTCGTCGACGTGCAGCTTGTTGTGCACGGCCAGCGCGATCGAGAAGATCAGCTCCGATGCGCGCGGTGCAACCACGACGCCGCCGATGACGGTTCCCGAGCCGCGTCGCGAAATGATCTTCACGAAGCCCTGGTCGATGTTCATCATCTTGGCGCGCGCATTGGTGGCGAGGTCGAGCTTGATGATGTCGGCCTGGTACTTGCCCTCGGCGACCATCCGCTCGGTCACGCCGACCGTCGCGATCTCCGGGGAGGTGAAGATGTTGGAGGAGACCTCGTTGAGCTTCAGCGGCTTCACGGAGTCGCCCAGCAGGTGGGCCATGGCGATGCGGCCCTGCATGGCGGCGACCGAGGCGAGCGCGAACACGCCGGTGCAGTCGCCCGCGGCGTAGACGTTCGTCGCGGTGGTGCGCGAGACGCCGTCGACCTTGATGTGGCCGGACTCGGTGAGCTGCACGCCCGCTTCCTCCAGGCCGATGCCCGCGGTGTTCGGGATCGAGCCTACCGCCACCAGGCAGTGGCTTCCCTCGATGACCTGGCCGTCGCCGAGGGTCACGCGGACGACGTCGCCGTCGCGCACCACGGCCTCCGCGCGCGCCTGGGCCACCACGTTGACGCCGTTGCGCTTGAAGGCCTCTTCGAGCACCTCGGCCGCGTCGGCGTCCTCGCCCGGGAGCACGCGGTCGCGGGAGGAGACCAGGGTGACCTTGGTGCCCAGCAGGTTGTAGGCCGAGGCGAACTCGGCGCCCGTGACACCGGAACCGATGACGATCAGGTGCTCCGGGATTTCCTTCAGGTTGTAGACCTGGGTCCAGTTGAAGATGCGCTCGCCATCGGGCTTGGCGGTGGGCAGCTCGCGCGGGTGGGCGCCCACGGAGACCAGCACCGCATCCGCCTCGATCTTCTCGACGCTGCCGTCGGCGCGGGTGACCTGGATGTTGCGGGCGTCGAGCATCTTGCCCTCGCCGATGACCACGCGCACCCCGACCCGCTCGAGGCCGACGTGGATGTCCGAGGACTGGTCCCGCGCCAGGCCCAGCAGGCGGGAGTTGACCACGGAGAGGTCGGCCTCCGCCGCGGCAGTGTCGTCGCCGAGCTTGATGCCGAACTCGCGTGCGCGGACCACGCGGCGCATGGCGTCGGCCGTGGCGATCAGGGTCTTGGACGGGACGACGTCGGTCAGGACGGCGGAGCCGCCCATGCCGGCGCGTTCGATGATGGTGACCTGCGCGCCCAGCTGAGCGCCAACCATGGCCGCCTCGTAGCCGCCGGGGCCACCGCCGAGGATGACGAGCCTGTGGGAATTGAAATCGTGTTGTGCACTCACGATCACCTATTCTCCCCTACTGCGGCACCAAGTGCACAACCGCCTCCGAGCCGTCCCCGATGGCCACCGCGGAAGTCCCGGTGAACCCGCCGTTACGCGCTTGCCGTAGGTCACACCCGAAGCTGGCCCCGCACGGCTGACAAGTACGGTATCCGCCGGTAAGTTTAACCTCGTGATCGATAACGCAACCGACCCCTTTGCCCTGGCCTCAGCCGCCGCCGCCAAAATCGCCGACGTGACAGGCGTCCCCTCGCACGACATCGCCCTGGTGCTCGGCTCCGGGTGGGGCGAGGCCGCGAACCTGATCGGCGAAACCACCCACCGCATCCCCGCCACGGACCTGCCCGGCTTCCACGCCGCGGCCGTCCCCGGCCACGTCGGCACCATCTCCTCCGTGCTGACCCGCGACAACAAGCGCGTGCTGGTGCTCGGCGCACGCACCCACTTCTACGAGGGCAAGGGCGTGCGCTCCGTGGTCCACGGCGTGCGCACCGCCGCCGCCGCCGGCGCCAAGACGCTGGTGCTGACCAACGGCTGCGGCGGGCTGAACCCCGCCTGGGCCCCGGGCACCCCGGTGCTGATCTCCGACCACCTCAACCTCACCGCCACCTCCCCGCTCGAGGGCGCGACCTTCGTCGACCTGACCGACCTCTACTCCTCCCGCATCCGCGGGCTGGCCCGCGAGGTCGACCCGTCGCTGGAGGAAGGCGTGTACGCGCAGTTCACCGGCCCGCACTACGAGACCCCGGCCGAGGTGCAGTACGCCAAGGTCATCGGCGCCGATCTGGTGGGCATGTCCACCGCGCTGGAGGCCATCGCGGCCCGCCACGCCGGCATGGAGGTCTTCGGCATTTCGCTGGTCACGAACCTGGCCGCAGGCATCTCCGAGACCGCGCTGAGCCACGAGGAAGTCATCGAGGCCGGTGCCGCGGCCGGCCCGCGCATCTCCGCGCTGCTGGCCGACATCGTCGCCAAGCTCTAGCAGCCGCGGGGTCCGGCGCGCACCGGCGCACCGGGCCCCCATGCTCTTCCCCCTCCACCTCCCCGCCCGACCTAAGGACCCGCCCATGAGCCAAACCCTCCACCACACCGAGTTGCTGGATCGCGCAGCGGCCTGGGCGGACCAGGACCCCGACGCGCAAACGCAGGCGCAGTTGCGCGGCCTGTGCTGGCGCGTGCGCTCCGGCGAACCCGAGGCGCTGGAGGAACTCGAGGACAGGTTTGCCGGCAACCTCGCATTCGGCACCGCGGGCCTGCGCGCCGAACTCGGTGCGGGGCCGAACCGGATGAACTCCATGGTGGTGCGCCGCACCGCAGCGGGCCTCGCCCGCTTCCTGCTCGGGCGCGCCGCCGGGGGCTACGTCCCCAGCGCAGTCGTCGGGTTCGATGCACGGCACAACTCCGATGTCTTCGCCCGCGAATCCGCGGCGATCCTCACGGAAGCCGGCGTGAAGGTCTCGCTGATGCCGCTGCCACTGCCCACCCCGGTGCTGGCCTGGGCCGTGCGCGAGCTGGACGCCGAGGCCGGCATCATGGTCACCGCCAGCCACAACCCTCCGGCGGACAACGGGTACAAGGTGTACCTGGGCGGTCGCGTGGAGCCCGGCTGGGGCCGCGGCGCGCAGATCGTCACGCCCGCCGACGCGCAGATCGCCGCGCAGATCGACCACGACGAGCCGATCGCCGCCATCGCCCTGGCCGACTCCGGCTGGGACGTGCTGCCGGGCCGTGGCGAGGACGGGGACATCGAGGCCGCCTACCTGGCAGAGGTCACCGCGCTGCTCACCGCCCCGGGCGGGCCCGCGACGGCGGAGCTCGATGCCGCGCGCGCCGACCTGCGGATCGTACTGACGCCGATGCACGGCGTCGGCGGGCACACCATGTCCCAGGGCTTCGCGTCCTCGGGGTTCACGCAGGTCTCGATCGTTCCCGAGCAGGAACACCCGGACCCGGAGTTCCCCACCGTCGCCTTCCCCAACCCGGAGGAACCCGGCGCCATCGACCTGGCCGTGGAGCTCGCCCGCGAAACCGGCGCCGACCTGGTGATCGCCAACGACCCCGACGCCGACCGCTGCGCCGCGGCGGTCCGCTTCCCGGACACCGGGTGGCGCATGCTGCGCGGCGACGAGGTCGGATGGCTGCTCGGCGCGCGCCTGGCCCCGACGCTCGCCCCGGATGCGGTGCTCGCCAACTCGATCGTTTCCTCCCGCATGCTTGCCTCCATCGCGACGGCCCGCGGGCTGAAGCACGAACAGACCCTGACCGGATTCAAGTGGATCTCGCGCGCCCCGCACCTGGCCTTCGGCTACGAGGAGGCCCTGGGCTACTGCGTGGCCCCGGAGCTGGTGCGCGACAAGGACGGCGTGTCGGCCGCGCTGCTGCTGGCCGAATACGCCGCCGAGCTCAAGGCCGCGGGCTCCGGCTTCCCGCAGGTGCTCGACGAGCTGGCGCTGCAACACGGGCTGCACCAGACCGACCAGCTCTCGGTCCGCGTCAAGGACCTCGCCCTGCTGGGCACCATGATGGACGCGCTGCGCGCCGCCCCGCCGCAGTCTCTCGCCGGGGAAGCCGTCACCGAATTCGAGGACCTGGGCCTCGGCGCACACCTGCCGCCGACCGACGGCCTGCTCTTCCTCACCGAGGCCGGTACCCGGGTCATCGTCCGGCCCTCGGGCACCGAGCCCAAGCTCAAGTGCTACCTGGAAATCATCGCCCCCGCCGCCTCCGCCGGGGACCTGCCCGGACTCCGGGCCGCCGGCACCCGGCGGCTGGATGCCATCAAGTCCGAGCTGCTGCACCTGCTGCGCGCCTAGCCGGCCGCAGGCCCGCACCGGCGACGACGCACCAACCCGAACCCCCACCCCACAACCACAGGAGTTGTCCCCCTTCATGAGCACCGAGACGAACACGGCGAACATCGCCTCCTACATCGACCACACCATCCTTGCCGCCGACGCCTCCCGCACCGACATCGAGCGCATCTGCGCCGAGGCCGCCAAGTACAGCTTCAAGTCGGTCTGCGTGAACCCGATCTGGGTCTCCACCGTGACAGCGGCCCTGGCCGGCTCCGGCGTGCTGACCTGCTCGGTGATCGGCTTCCCGTTCGGCGCCACCACCACCGCCTCGAAGGTCTTCGAGGCACGCGGCGCCATCGCCGACGGCGCCAACGAGATCGACATGGTCATCGACATCGCCGCGGCCAAGGCCGGGGACGAGGCGGCACTTGTTGCGGACATCGCAGCCATCGCCGACGCCGTGCACGAGGGCGGCGCCATCCTGAAGGTCATCATCGAGACCGCGCTGCTCACCGACGACGAGAAGGTGCTTGCCTGCCGCGCCTCGGTGGCCGCGGGGGCGGATTTCGTGAAGACCTCCACCGGGTTTGCCGGCGGCGGGGCAACCCTCGAAGACGTCGCCCTGATGCGTGCCACAGTGGGCCCGGACCTGGGTGTCAAGGCCTCCGGCGGGGTGCGCTCGCTGGAAACCGCGCGGGCCATGATCGCCGCCGGTGCCACGCGGCTCGGATCCAGCTCCGGAGTTGCTATTGTAGAGGGTGAACAAGGCACCGAGGGGTACTAGGACGTACGCCCGCGGGCACTGAAAACACACTCAAGGAGAATCGCTGTGTACTCGAACGGCAAGAATGTGGCTCACTCGGGCCAGGGACGCTTCGTCGGCAACTTCATCGCAACCCTGGTGTTCCTGGCAATGTTCTGCGGCGCGATCTACGCACTGTCGTTCTTCTCGCTGGACAACGCCTGGATCCCGGGCCTCTCGTGCCTCGCACTGACGGTCCTCGCCTGGGCCATCCCGCAGCACATCCTGGGCATGTCGGACCGCTCCCCGGCCAAGACCGCCTCGGAGCGCTAAACCAGCTCTACAGCCAGGGCGCACGTTCCCCGGTTCCCGCCGTCACGGCGGGTCCCGGTCCGTGCGTCCTGGCTTTTTTCGTGCCCGGCAAGCATCCCCGAAATGCACCAGGGGCGCGGGACGGCGCCGCGGCGCAGCATCTCCCAAACTTTTCTACGCCACGTAGAAAAAGCCATGTGGGAACGGGTATGATGGTGCACAACGGACCCCCAAAGGTCCGCACAAGAGCCCAGCTTGCAGAAATGAGAGCCGCACATGGAAAACGCCCCACGCACCAAGGTCATCGTCGGAATCGACGGATCCCCGCAGTCGATCGAAGCACTTCGCTACGCGGCACCGCTGTCCAAGGCACTCGGCCACAACCTGGAGGCCTTCGCCTCGTGGCTGCCGCGCATCGCACTCGAGGACTACACCCCGGAATGGAACCCCGAGGCCGACGCCCGCGAGGCCCTGGACGAGACCATCGCCGAGGCCTTCGGCGAGGACGTCCCGGAGCACCTGGTGCGCACCGTCGTCATGGGCCCGGCGGCCCCCACGCTCATCGAGGCGTCCAAGGACGCGGCAATGGTCGTCCTGGGAACCCGCGGCCGCGGCGGCTTCAAGGGGCTGCTGCTCGGCTCGGTCTCCAGCTCGCTGGCCGCACACGCACACTGCCCGGTGCTGATCCACCACGGCGAGAAGTAGGACCCCGCACGAAAAATGCCCTTCCCGGACGGGAAGGGCATTTTTCGTGCCCGCGGGCGGCCCGGCGGAGCGCCAGGGACCCCGGGCACGACGTCGGTGTCAGGCCCTCGGGGGCTCGGCCTCGAAGATGTTCCCCAGCACGCCGGAGACCCAGTCCAGGATCTCCTCGTCCACCAGGTCGCGCCCGCCCACCGCGGAGGTCTTCGGCTTCGGGATGAAGATCGACTCAAGCGCCGGCTTGTCCACGGCGCCCTTGTACATGCGGGCCAGGCGCAGCTGCCGCGAATCGGGCAGGTTCCCGATGGCCGCGGGGGCGAACTTGATGAAGTTGCCGACCATTCCCACGTCGGTGAGCCCCAGGGCACGGGCCCGGATCCGGATGCGCGCGACCTCCAGCAGGTTCACCACCGGCGCCGGCGGCTGCCCGTAGCGGTCCACCAGCTCGGCACGGACCTCCTCAAGCCCCTCGAAGTCGGTGGCCGCGGCGATCTTGCGGTAGGCCTCCAGGCGCAGCCGCTCCCCCGGCACGTAGTCGTGCGGCAGGTGCGCGTTGACCGGCAACTCGATCTTCATCTCGGTGGTCTTCTCGTCCGCATCGCCCTTGTATTCCGCCACGGCCTCGCCGACAAGGCGCAGGTACAGGTCGAACCCGACGCCGGCGATGTGCCCGGACTGCTCCCCGCCCAGCAGGTTGCCGGCGCCGCGGATCTCCAGGTCCTTCATGGCCAGCTGGTAGCCCGAACCCAGCTCGTTGTGCGCGGCAACGGCCTTGAGCCGCTCCAGCGCGACCTCGCCCAGCGGCTTCTCCGCGTTCCACAGGAAGTAGGCGTAGGCGCGCTCCCGGCCGCGGCCCACGCGGCCGCGCAGCTGGTGCAGCTGGGAGAGCCCGTAGATGTCCGCCCGGTCCACGATCAGCGTGTTCGCGTTGGAGATGTCGAGGCCCGTCTCGATGATGGTGGTGGAGACCAGCACGTCGAACTTCTTCTCCCAGAAGTCCTGGATGATCTTCTCCAGGCGGGACTCGCTCATCTTGCCGTGGGCGACCTCCACGCGCGCCTCGGGCACCAGCTGGCGCAGTTCGGCGGCGACCGAGTCGATCGAGGAGACCCGGTTGTGCACGAAGAACACCTGGCCGTCGCGCATCAGTTCGCGGCGGATGGCCGCGGAGATCTGCTTGTCGGTGCGCGGTCCCACGTAGGTGAGCACCGGGTGGCGTTCCTCCGGCGGGGTGGCCAGCGTGGAGGTCTCGCGGATTCCGGTCAGGCTCATCTCCAGGGTGCGCGGGATCGGGGTCGCGGACATGGAAAGCACGTCCACGTTGGTGCGCATCTTCTTGAGCTGCTCCTTGTGCTCGACACCGAAGCGCTGCTCCTCGTCGACGATCACCAGCCCCAGGTCCCTGAACTGCACGCTGTCCGAGAGCAGCCGGTGGGTGCCGATCACCACGTCGACGTTTCCGCTCTTCAGCCCCTCGATGATGTCCTTGGTTTCCTTGGCGGTCTGGAAGCGCGAAAGCGTCTTCACGCGCACCGGGAAGCCCGAGTAGCGCTCGGTGAAGGTCTGGTGGTGCTGGGAGGCCAGCAGCGTGGTGGGCACCAGCACGGCGACCTGCTTGGAGTCCTGCACGGCCTTGAACGCCGCGCGCACGGCGATCTCCGTCTTGCCGAAGCCGACGTCGCCGGAGACCAGACGGTCCATCGGGATCTCCCGCTCCATGTCCGCCTTGACCTCGTTGATGGTGGTCAGCTGGTCCGGGGTCTCCACGTAGGCGAAGGCCTCCTCCAGCTCCGACTGCCACGGGGTGTCCTTGGCGAAGGAGTGCCCGCGGCTTGCCATGCGCGCGGAGTACAGCCGGATCAGGTCCCCGGCGATCTCCTTGACGGCCTTGCGCGCCTTGGACTTGGTGCTGGCCCAGTCCGAGCCGCCCATCTTGGAAAGGCTCGGCGCCTCGCCGCCCACGTAGCGGGTGACCTGGTCCAGCTGGTCGGTGGGGACAAAGAGCTTGTCCCCCGGCGCACCGCGCTTGGACGGCGCGTACTCGAGCACCAGGTACTCGCGCTTGGCGTCGGTGCCCCCGGCGACCTTGCGGGCGATCAGCTCGACGAACCTCGCGATGCCGTGCTGCTCGTGGACCACGTAGTCGCCCTCCACCAGGGAGAGCGGATCGACGGCGTTGCGCCGCTTCACGGCCATGCGCTTGGCCCCGCGCGGGGCGTAGGCGCTGGAGCGGCCCAGCAGGTCGGCCTCGGTGAGCAGGCCCAGCTTCAGCGAGTCGAGCACGAACCCGCGGCCGGCCTGCGCCGTGGTGATCTCGATGAGCCCTTCGGTCGGCTCCCCCTCCAGCGAGTCGATGCGGTGCGTGGGGATGTCCGCGTCGTGGAAGAGCTCGGCCAAGCGCTGCGCCGGGCCCGGGCCGTCGGTGGCCACCACCAGGCGCCAGTTGTCCTTGATGCGCGAGGAGATGAACTGCATCATCTCCGCCACGTCGCCCTGGTAGCCGCGGGGCTCCCGGGCGTCGACGCGGAGGGCGTCGACCTCCGGCAGCAGTTCCGCGTCGGTGCCCAGCGAGGTCAGCGTCCACCAGGAAACCTCGGCCGCCTGCGCGTCGAGCAGGGTCGCGGCCAGCGAAGTGAAGTTGCCGGCCTCCAGCTCGTCGGCGGCCGCCTGGGCCTGCGCCTGGCTGAGGTCCAGCGGCGCGGCCCCGCCGTCGGAGGCCGTGGCCCAGGCCGCGGCGAGGAACTCCGCGTTCGTGGCCTCGAGGTCGTGGGCGCGGGCGCGCACGCGCTCGGGTTCCATGACCAGGGCTATGGACTCGGCCGGCAGCTGGCTCAGCAGCGGCACCATCGCGTCCACAAGCAGCGGCGCCAGGGATTCCATCCCCTCGACGGCGACACCGCCGGCGATCTTGGCCAGCATGTCCCGGGCCGCCGGCATGTGCGCCTGCAGCTTCGCGGCCTTTGACATGACTGAAGGGGTGATCAGCAGCTCGCGGCAGGGCGGAGCCTGGATGTGCACTGGCGCCTCGGAGTCGAGCGAGCGCTGGTCGGCGATCGAGAAGTAGCGCATGGCCTCGATCTCGTCTCCGAAGAAGTCGATGCGCACCGGGTGGGCGTAGGTCGGCGGGAAGACATCGAGGATGCCGCCGCGCACCGCAAATTCGCCGCGGTGCGTGACCATGTCGACGCGCGCGTAGGCGGCGTCCGCCAGCGCCCTGACCACCGAGGAAAACGGGTACTCGTCGCCCACCCGCAGGTCGACGGTCTCGAGCTTGCCAAGCCCAGCCACCAGGGGCTGGATGACGGCGCGGATCGGTGCGACCACGACCTTCAGTCCCGGGTCCTTGAGTTCGAGGCGACGCAGCACCGCGAGGCGTCGTCCTACGGTGTCGGAGCGCGGCGAGAGCCGCTCGTGCGGAAGCGTCTCCCACGAGGGGAACTCCGCGATGGCGTCTTCGGGCAGGTAGCTGCGCAGCCCGGCGCTCAGGTCCTCGGCCTCGCGGCCCGTGGCAGTCACGGCCAGCACCACGGCCCCCGGCACCTTCGATTGCAGCGCCTCGACGGTTTCCGCCGTGATGACCGGGCGCATGCCCGTGGGTGCGGAGATCTCCAACTGGTTGGCCCGCGTCACGTAGCCGGTGGCGGCGTTTGAATGCACCCTGGAAAAAGTGGTGTCGGCTCGCAGCGCACTGCGCAGACCATGAAGCGCCATCGACTAGGTACCTTTCGAGAAACCGGTTTCCGCGCACAACACGACTACCCGGAATTCCATGTGAATCCCGGGGTGCGCATATCCAAGCGTACAGCTCCTCCCAGGTGGGACGGGTACCCTAGGAGGCGCAAGAACGTTTGCTTCGGCCGATCTATATTTACGGAGTTTGCCCCATGGCACTTAATGCCACCACTGATTTGATGCACGCCCCCGAGGCAGTCATCGCCACCTTGACCGACCGCGCTTTCGCCGAGCACCTGACCACCATGGTCGGTGGCGAACTGAAGAGCTTCGACATGACCGGGGACGTGGCTGCGGCGTTCACCCTGACCACCGTCCGTTCCCTCCCGACCGACCGCGCTCCGGAGATCGCCCGCAAGTTCGTGGGCCAGACCGTCGAGGTCACCCAGGTCGAGTCCTGGTCCGCACCCGCCGCCGACGGTTCGCGCGATGCGACCCTGAAGGTCACCGTCGGTTCCCTGCCGGTTTCGGTCGCCGGTTCCGAATCGCTGCGTGCAAGCGCCGAGGGCTCCGCCCTTGGCCTCGAGGCCACTGTCTCCTCCTCGATCCCGTTCGTTGGCGGCAAGATCGCTGCAGCGGCCGAACCATTCATCTCCAAGGCGCTGGCCCTGCAGGCCACCAGCGTCTCCTCCTGGATCGAACGCGGCTAGTCCGCCGCCCTCCGGGCCCGGTTCGACAACCTGGCCCGGCCCAGCGGACCCGTCCTCTCCAACCGCAGGAAAGCGGCAGGAGTGGGCGGGTTCGTTGCTTAACAGGCCGCGCCGTCCGGGCCACCGGAGCGGCCCGTTCGCGTCGCTCCGCGCGGTTCGCCGAGGAAAAATGTGCGTTGGGCCATCCCTTTCCGATAGTGTGGAACGTGGTGTGCCGGGAAGTCTGGTCGGCGATAATTCAACGTACCCGAAAAGAATTGGTGCAAAACCATGACTCAATCGAAGCCCCCCACACCTGCCAGCGGGACAGTGCTTGGCCGCGGCAGCTACTCCGAACACCTTCGAATCGGTGAGATCCTCCGCCGCGAAACCGTCGGCGGCATCCTCCTCATCCTCGGTGCCGTGGCCGCCATCATCTGGGCAAACTCTCCCGCCTCCGCAAGCTACTTCGCACTGCGCGACTTCCACATCGGCTTCGAGGTCGCAGGCATCGACCTCGACCTTTCGCTGGGCCACTGGGCAGCCGACGGCCTGCTGGCGGTGTTCTTCTTCCTGGTAGGGCTCGAGCTGAAGAAGGAGTTCGTCGCAGGCGACTTGCGCGACTTCAAGCGAGCCGTGGTGCCTGTCGCCGCGGCATTCGGCGGCGTACTTGTCCCAGCACTGATCTTCGTGGCACTCAACGCTTCCACCGGCGGGGAAACCCTGCGCGGCTGGGCAATTCCCACCGCCACGGATATTGCCTTTGCCGTAGCCGTACTGGCCGTCATTGGCTCCAACCTGCCATCCCCGCTGCGGATCTTCCTGCTGACACTGGCCGTCGTCGACGACCTGATCGCCATCGTCATCATTGCGTTCGTGTTCACAGACGACCTGCGCCCGGTGTACCTGCTTGCGGCCATCGTGCCGATCGCCTTCTACGCATTCCTCACCCACAAGTGGCCCAAGTTCTTCGCTTCGCAGCGGTGGGCACCGTGGCTGATCCTGCTGCCGCTGGGCATCGTCAGCTGGGCGTTGGTCTTCGGGTCCGGCGTCCACGCAACGATCGCCGGTGTCCTGCTGGGCTTCTGTGTCCCGGTCCTGCGCAAGGACGCACCGGACAAGCCAGGGCTGGCCGAGAAGTTCGAGCACCGTTTCCGCCCGCTCTCCAGCGGCTTCTGCGTTCCGGTCTTCGCCTTCTTCGCGGCCGGTGTTGCCATCGGCGGCACCAGCGGCATCGCCTCGGCCTTGAGCGACCCGGTGCTTTGGGGCATCGTTGCCGGCCTCATCTTCGGAAAGCCCCTGGGCATCATGGGCTCCACCTGGCTGGTGACCAGAAGCGTCCACGCGAACCTGGACCCCGACGTCAAGTGGGGCGACCTGCTCGGTGTCACGTTCCTGGCCGGCATCGGCTTCACGGTCTCGCTGCTGGTTTCGGAGCTGTCGTTCGGCCTTGAATCCCCGCACTACGACCACGCCAAGGTCGCGATTCTCATGGCTTCGGTGCTGGCAGCGGTCCTCGGTGCGCTGTGGCTGCGTCCGCGCGACCGACGCTACCGCATCATCGCCGAACGCGACGCCGTCGACGAGGACCACGACGGGATCCCGGACGTGTTCCAACAGAAGCCCGGCGCTTAGCCGGTTCAACGTCAAAGGGCCATGGTCCCGTCCCCCGAACGACATCTCGGGGAGTCGGGGCCATGGCCCTTTTCACGTGGCGTGCAGGTCAGGCCTGGGAATTGGCCTCCAGCAAGGCGGCCTCGGCCGCAACCCAGGCAAGCATCGCGCACTTGACGCGTGCGGGGAACTTGGAGACCCCGGCGAACGCCGCCGCGTCGCCCAGGATCTCCTCGTCGGCTTCCCTGCTGCCTCGGGATCTCATGAGTTCCCGGAATTCCTCGAGGATTTCCATGAATTCCTCGCGGTCAAGTCCGACAGCCATGTCCGCCAGCACCGAAGCCGAGGCCATCGAGATGGAACATCCGTCTCCCTCCCAGGAAACGGCCTTCAGCTTGGATCCATCCATCTGCACACGCAGCCGGATCTGGTCACCGCAAACCGGGTTGTGCTGCATGGATTCGCCGTGCGCACCGGCGGAATCGAAATCGATCAGGCCCTCCCCCGTGCGCGCCTTTGAGTGTTCCAGGATGATCTGCTGGTACAGCTGGTCTAGTTCGTTCATTTGCCGACTCCGAAGTATCCTCGCACATCGGCCACCGCGTTCAGCAGTGCATCAATGTCGCTTGTGGTGTTGTAGATGTAGGTGCTGGCGCGGGTGCTTGAGTTCACTCCCAAGGCACGGTGCAACGGCTGCGCGCAGTGGTGTCCCACGCGCACCTCGATGCCACGGGCGTCGAGGAACTGCCCGACGTCGTGCGGGTGCACTCCCTCGACAGCGAAGGGCGCCACGCCGATTCGCGGCACGCCGCGTGCCGGCCCCAGCAGACGCACGCCGGGGATCTGCTGCAGGCCAATGAGCATGCGTTCGCCGAGGTATTCCTCCCAAGCGGCCACGCGCTCCATTCCGACCTCTTGGAGGTAGGACACCGCTGTGGCAAGCCCGTGGGCCTGGGCGATGCGTTGGGTGCCGGCCTCGAAGCGCATGGGGGCAGGCAGGAACTCCGCCTTCTCCATCGTGACGGAGGTGATCATTGACCCGCCGGTGAGGAAGGGCGGCATCGCGTCGAGAAGTTCGCTTCGTCCGTACAGTCCGCCGATCCCCGTCGGCCCGAGCATCTTGTGGCCGGAGAAGGCCATGAAGTCCACGTCGAGCGCCTTGACGTCAACCGGGAGGTGCGGGACGGACTGGCAGCCGTCCAGTACCGTAAACGCCCCGACAGCGCGGGCCAGGGAAACCAGCCTCGGGACGTCGGTGACGGTACCCAACACGTTCGAGACGTGGGTAAATGCCAACACGCGGGTCCGCGGGGAAACGACTTCATCGGCGATGTCCAACCGAAGGGCGCCGTGCTCGTCGATGGGAATGTATTTCAGTGTGGCCCCGGTCCGGAAGGCCAGTTCCTGCCAAGGGATCAGGTTCGCGTGGTGTTCGAGTTCAGTCACCACAATCTCGTCGCCCGGGCCCAAGGCAAAGCGTCGGGCCGCTTCCCCGCCGAGGCCCGCGCTTGCGTTGCCGAACGAGTAGGTCAGAAGGTTCAAGGCCTCTGTGGCGTTGGAGGTCCAGACCAGCTCGTTCTCGCCCGCCCCGATGAATCCGGCCACGGTTGCACGCGCCTGCTCGAAAACGTCTGTTGCCTCGACGGACAGCGAATGCGCCCCGCGGTGAACTGCCGCGTTGTAGCTCTCGTAGTAGTGTTGCTCGGCTTCATAGACGCAGGTCGGCTTTTGGGACGTCGCACCGGAATCCAGGTAGACCAGCTCAGCATCGTTGACCCGGCGTTCGAGAATGGGGAAATCCGCCCTGAGGCGGGCTACCTCGACGTCGTCGAGGGGCTCGAGGCGGGCATCATGCGGTTGTGGAGATGCACTGGACACTGTTGGATCCTCCGAAGTCTCGTTTCATGCCGAAACGTTCCCGGATCCGCACCCCGATTCTTGTCGGACGCGCAGCCGGGAACCATGCCTTGATTACGGCATCAATTTCTTCGCTAATTGTCCCATGTAGTGGCTGCGTGGGCATCTAAGTCAAACCTTACCCGGGCTTTCGGGCACAAAAAAGAGGCCGGCAGCAGGATGGGGGTGGCCCAGTCTCGGAGGCCGCCCGCTACCGGCCCCTGGTATTTGGGGCCAAAAAGGCACTAAATCATTGTAAGAGCTGAACGATGGTTCAACAAATTCGCGAATCGGCACTCAAGCCGAGACCTTTTCCGTCGACAGTTGTCAGCTCCGGATCGGAGCGCACCCCCGGGACACATGTTACGAAGTGTGAACCTTGAGTTGGGCCGCTTCGAGTCCCAGGTGCACCAGGTGCTCGACCGCGTCTGCCGCATTGTCGATCAGGAAAGGAAGATCCTTCTTTTCGTCCTTGGAGAAGTCCTTGAGCACGAAATCAGCGGTATCCATGCGTCCCGGAGGACGCCCGACCCCGACCCGCACCCTTAAGTAGTCCTTGGTGCCGAGTGCCTTGGAGATATCCCGCAGCCCGTTGTGCCCGCCTTCTCCGCCACCGATCTTGAGCTTGACGGTGTCGAAAGGGATGTCGATTTCGTCGTGCACGGCGATCACGTGTGATGCGCCGACGCCGAAGAACTTGGCAAGGTTTCCGACTGGCCCTCCGGAAAGGTTCATGTACGTCATCGGCTTGGCCAAGATCAGTTTCGGTCCGCCAATTCCGAGACGACCCTCCAGTATTTGCGAGCGGGAGCTGTGGGTCTTGAACTTTCCACCCATCCGGGAGGCCAATTCGTCAACGACCATTTGTCCGACATTGTGCCTATTGTGCGCGTAGCCGGGCCCGGGGTTCCCGAGCCCGGCTACGAGCCAGGTATCGCTAGTCATGCGATGAAGATTACCTGAAGACTACTCGGCGGAAGCCACTTCGGCTTCGGCTGCTGCAGCGGCATCGATGGTCGCGATGACGACGTCGCCCGGGATAGCCAGCTCGGTGCCTGCCGGCAGGACCAAGTCCGAGGCCAGGATGTGCGAGCCTGCTGCAACACCGGAGATGTTGGCAACAACGAATTCCGGAAGCGCAACGGCTTCTGCCTCAACGGCGATCGAAGCGTGGTCCAGCGACAGGGTGGCGCCGGCTACAACTTCACCTTCAACGTGAACGGAGACGTCAACGGTGACCTTTTCGCCCTTCTTGACGATCAGGAGGTCAAGGTGGTCTACGGTCTGGCGCAGGGCGTGGCGCTGGATGTCCTTGACCAGGGTGACGGTTTCTTCGCCATCGACGGAGATGTTCAGCAGGGCGTTTGCGCCGCGGACTGCAAGGGTGGTTGCAGCGGACGGGAGAAGAACGCGAACCGGCTCTGCGCCGTGGCCGTAGATCACTGCAGGGATCTTGCCGGCGCGGCGGGCCTGGCGTGCAGCGCCCTTGCCGAAGTCGGTGCGCAGTTCGCCGTCAAGCGTGATGATGTTGCTCATGGTTTCTCCTTGTGGAAGATGATTGATTGGTTCTTGCCCCGCTCGGGCCTAGAAGCATCATCATCCGATTCCTTGTCAGGAGAAGGACGCTAATTGCGTTTCTAGCCTCGTCGATAACGGACCCCACATTCGCATGCAGTTCCCTCGCCTGGGCACAAGCATCAATTTTAGCAGGAACCGCCCCCGACAGGGAAATCACGGGATCGGGCGCTCGGGACCTTGTGAAAGGACCCCCTGATGCCAGTTCAGCATCAGGGGGTCCTTGGAATTCTAGAAGGCGGCGTTCTTAGGCGTTGCCGTCAAACAGGCTGGTGACAGAGCCGTCTTCGAAAACTTCCTTGATGGCGCGGGCCAGCAGCGGGGCGATCGAAAGCACCTTGAGGGTGTCGAAGCGCTTGGATTCAGGAATCGGCAGGGTGTTGGTGACCACTACCTGACGCGCACCGCATTCGGCGAGGCGCTGGGCGGCCGGGTCGGAGAATACGGCGTGGGTGGCTGCGATGATGACATCCTTGGCGCCGGCGTCCTTGAGCACCTTCACTGCACCGGCAATGGTTCCGCCGGTATCGATCATGTCGTCGATCAGCACGCAGGTGCGACCCTCGATCTGGCCGACGACCGTCTTGGAGACAGCCTGGTTCGGTACCGTGAGGTCGCGTGACTTGTGTACGAAGGCGAGCGGGGCCCCGCCCAGGCGTTCCGCCCACTGCTCGGCAACACGGACGCGTCCGGTGTCCGGGGACACGACCGTTACTTCGTCGCCACCGACAAGTTCACGGATGTAGTCCGCGAGCAGCGGGATGGCGAAGAGGTGGTCGACCGGGCCGTCGAAAAAGCCCTGGATCTGCGCGGTGTGCAGGTCCACGCTCATGATGCGATCCGCGCCGGCTGCCTTGAACAGGTCGGCAACCAATCGGGCCGAGATCGGCTCGCGTCCGCGGCCCTTCTTGTCCTGGCGTGCGTAGGGGTAGAACGGCGCCACCACGGTGATGCGGCGGGCGGATGCGCGCTTCATGGAATCGACCATGATGAGCTGTTCCATCAGCCAGTTGTTCAGCGGTGCCGGGTGGGCCTGGATGACGAAGACGTCCTTGCCACGCACCGATTCACCCGAACGAACGTAGATCTCGCCGTTGGCGAAGTCGTACGCACTCATCGGAAGCAATTCGGTGCCGAGCTCCGCTGCCACCTCTTCGGCTAGCTCCGGGTGGGCACGGCCTGAAGCTAGCACCAGCTTCTTATCGACGTTATGGCTCAGTTCGCTCATGTGATCGCTTTCTCGCTCGAACGGGGATCGAAGGTGATTGGTTTTACTTTGCGGAATCCGCTGACACGGTGGCTACACCGGAATCAAGGGCCGACTTGAATGCAGCTTCTGCGGCGGGGGTACCCGGGCGCTTGGCAAGCGTCCAACCCTCGGCATTGCGTTGCGGTGCCACGGAGAGGGCAAGTGCCCCCGCCGGAACGTTCTTGCGCACGATGGCGCCGGCTCCTGTGTATGCACCGTCGCCGATGGTCACCGGGGCGACAAAGACGGTGTTGGAGGCGGTGCGCACGTGCGAACCAATGACGGTGCGGTGCTTGTTGACACCGTCGTAGTTGGCCGTGATGTTGCCACAGCCAATGTTGGTGAATTCACCAATTTCAGCGTCCCCGGCGTAGCCAAGGTGCGAGAGCTTCGATCCACGGCCAACAACGACGTTCTTGGTCTCGTAGAAGGCACCAATCTTGGCGTCGGGGCCAAGGTTGGTCTTGGGGCGCAGGTAGGCAAAGGGGCCCACCGTTGCTCCCTCGGAAATGTTCGAGTCGGTGACATCCGAACGCACGATCCGTGCACCGCGCCCGACGGAGGTGTTGTTCAGCGTGGTATCGGGGCCGATCACCGAGTCGGTGCCGATCGCTGTGGCACCGTGAAGCTGGGTGCCGGGCTTGATGGTCACGTCGTTGGACAGCGCGACCTCAACGTCGATCCAGGTGCTGTCCGGGTCGATGATGCTGACACCGGCACGCATCCAAGCCTCGAGGATGCGGCGGTTCAATTCCTTGCCCAGGGCGGCAAGCTGGACGCGGTCGTTCGCGCCTTCCACCTGCCAACGGTCCTCCGTCACGACGGCTGCCACGCGGCCGCCGTTTGCCCGGGCGATCCCCAGGACATCGGTCAGGTACATTTCGCCCTGGGCGTTGTCGGTGGTGACGTCATTCAAGGCCGAACGCAGGATCTCGGCGTCGAAGGCGTAGATGCCGGAGTTGACTTCGCGGATGGCGCGCTCTTCGTCGCTTGCATCCTTGTGTTCGCGGATGCCAGTGACGGTTCCGTCCTCGGCACGGAGGATCCGCCCGTAGCCCGTTGCATCGTCAAGCAGCGCGGTGAGGACAGTGACTGCGTTGCCGTCGCGGTCGTGGACTTCCACGAGTTCCGACAGAAGCTCGGTCGTCAGCAGGGGAACGTCGCCGTAGGTCACGACGATCGTGCCCTCGAGGCTTGCATCAAGCTTTTCCAGGCCGACCTGTACGGCACGGCCGGTGCCCGGGATTTCGTCCTGGTCCGCAATTACTGCCGATGGGTGAACCTGCAGGAGGTGCTCGACGACACGGTCGCGTTCGTGCCGAACCACTGCCACGAGCTTTGCGGGTTCCAATCCCTGAGCTGCGGCAATCGCGTGGCCAACCATGGAACGGCCGCCGATTTCGTGAAGGATCTTGGGCTTCGCCGACTTCATTCTGGTTCCCGCGCCTGCGGCTAGGACGATGACGGCAGCTGGTGCGTTGGCTTGAACGCTCAAGATGTGTACTCCCTGTACTTTGGCTAGCCGGACCGGCCCAGCCTGGCTTCACCATTCTATCCGGTGAACTTCACCAAGAATTTCATCGGGTGATGCGTTCCGCCCATAGGACTCGAACCTATACTCCACAGCTCCAAAGGCTGGGGTGCTGCCAATTACACCAGGGCGGATTGTGCTTGGAGACTGGCTCTGCAACACAGTCATCCATTCTGCCACGACTGGGACCCTTGATGCGACTTGGCCTTCACGCGTGTCAGCGCCGCAGGGAGCGCCTCCGCCGCCCTTTCCTGCGTACCATGAAGTGCATGAGCTCCATTCAACGCCCCCGCACCCGGATGACCGGCGTTCAGCGTCGACTCCAACTGCTCGATATCGCCCGACAGCTGTTCTCCCTGCGCGGTGTTGACGGAACCACGATCGAGGAGATCGCCACGGCCGCGGGGGTGTCGAAGCCCGTTGTCTATGAACATTTCAGCTCCAAGGAAGCCCTCTACATGGAGGTGGTGACAAACGAATACCGGGAGCTGCTGGCACGCATCACCGATTCGCTTTCAGGCGACGACAGCTCACGCGTCCTTCTCGAAAAGGCTGCGCTGGCGCTTTTGACCTACATCGAGGACTGCACGGAGGGCTTCCGGATCCTGGTTCGCGACGCTCCCCCGTCCCAGCCCGAAGGCACCTACTCGACCCTGCTGACCAAGGTGACCGAACAGGTCGAGCACATCCTGACCGACGAATTCTCGCGTCGTGGGTTCAGCGCCGAGGACGGCTCCATCTATGCCCAGATGCTGGTCGGCATGGTCGCGATGACCGCACAGTGGTGGCTTGATGCCCGGCATCCGGACAAGCGCACTGTGGCAGCCCACGTGGTGAACCTCGCATGGTATGGGCTGACAGGTCTTCGCAAGGAGCCCGGGCTTCGTGACCAGACCGTGTTGACCCAACCGGATCAGTAGCCTCCGGCGGTTCCCGCGGCTTGAACCCTTGTGCGGAAGACATCCCTTCCTCCACTGTTAGGTGAGCATAGGAATCCTGCTGGCTGGTGATTTGGGGAATCAGTAATGACGCATGTTGAGGAAACCGCGGATGTCGCGTCAAGTGCCCGTGTGGGTGCCGGCACCAACATCTGGCATTTGGCACAGGTGCGCGAAGACGCTGTCCTGGGGGAACAGTGCAATGTGGGTCGCGGCGCCTACATCGGCCCCGGCGTCCAGCTTGGCCATCGCTGCAAGATACAGAACTACGCGCTGGTCTACGAGCCCGCCGTGCTCGAGGACGGGGTGTTCATCGGCCCTGCCGCCGTACTGACGAACGACCTTTTCCCACGTGCGATCAACCCCGATGGCACTATCAAGACGGGCGACGACTGGGAAATGGTTGGCGTGACCATTCATCAGGGGGCAGCCATCGGCGCAAGAGCCGTTTGCATTGCTCCGCTGGTCATCGGGAAATGGGCCATGGTCGCCGCCGGTTCGGTTGTTACCAAGGACGTTGCCGACTACTCGGTGGTCGCGGGGGTGCCTGCCAAACGGGTGGGATGGGTCGGCGAAGCGGGCCGCCCGCTGACCCACGCCGAGGGCCACTGGGTCTGCCCTGCCACCCAAAAACGGTACGTCGAATCCGACGGGAAACTGCGGCCCTTGTGAGGCGTGCCCCGGCATCCAGCGAGGGCACCTCTCGCATTCCTGGCCCTGCTTCATCTTGGAGTGCACCGGCGTCTTCGCGGGCAGGCCCTGAGATGTTCCACTGGCCGGTCACGACGGCGGAACACTGTCGATCCCGGGACCAACTCGCCTTCTCCGGCGTTCACTACCAGGCTGGTGACGACTCTCTTAAAAGTTCCCTTTGAGAACCACCTCGGTGCGCTCAGGCCCTCCAGGTGTGCGATCGTCCTCCGGGCTCCAGGATTCGGGCACCACTTCTTCCGGCAAGAACGCGTCCATACTTTCCGGGGCGACGAGTACGGCTGGTCCGGAGCAGTCATCGGAGTGCTACCTACCTTCTTGTTCCCGAAAATTAGGGTGTGCGGATCAAGAAAACACTTAAGACTCCTCAAAAGTCTGCACATAGATTGGTTTCCATCGGGGTGCTGCCGACCGGGGTTGCAGCACGAAACGCAGGGGCCTTGGGGGCACAATGCAGCGGGTGGAACTTGCCGGTGTCGTCGTTGATCTGCTGGATCTTCAGGACGCCTTGGATCGCGTGACGGAACGTGCAAGCCATGTGCCGGGTCCCGGCACCGCGAACCCGCCACCGCTGTCGGTCGTTTCCGCGAACATGGACCACATCATCCAGTTCGGCCATGGCGGACGCTGGGACAGCGTTCTGGGTGACTCGCGCACACCCAGCCCAGTGCTGCGGTGCCGCGACGACGAGGAATCCGGCAGCACGGCGCCTCGGATCAATTGGCTGACATTGCTGGACGGGGCACCGCTGGTCACCCGGGCAAATCGAATCACCGGGCGCCGATGGCCCCGGCTCGCCGGAAGCGACCTGATCGGCCCGATCCTTGACGCTGCGGAGCGCAACGGATCGTCCGTTGGATTCCTCGGTGGTTCCACCCACGTACAGCAGCAACTGGCACTTGACCTGCCCACGGTGCGTCCGACGCTGAGGATCAGCGGCTTCTGGGCACCGGAGCGCGCGCAAATCGAGAACCGCGCAGCTTCACTCGAATTGGCCGAGCAGGTGCGCCGGGCCGGAACCGACATCCTGGTAGTGGGGTTGGGCAAGCCCCGGCAGGAACTGTGGGTGGCCAGCTACGGCGACCTGACAGGGGCCCGGGTACTCCTGTCCTTCGGAGCCGTTGTCGATTTCCTGGCCGGCACGGTGCAGCGGGCCCCGGATTGGGTTAGCGGCCACGGAATGGAATGGGCCTGGCGGCTGGGGTTGGAACCAAAGCGGCTCGCCCGGCGCTACCTTCTCGACGATCCGCCCGGGCTGCTGATGATCCGCCGCGACAGCCACCTGCTGGATGCTGCCGCGGGGACCGCGGCAGGTGTCGAACCCTGTCGAGTGCCGGCAGCGGAGGAACCGAAGCATGCTCCGGGGATGTTCGTTCCCGACGGGCAGGTTTCAAGCGTCTCGGTGCTGGCGGTCACGTACAACAATGCCGACTCCATCGAGGAGCTCATCCAGAGCCTGCGCATCGAAGCTCAGGAGTTCGCCCTGCGCTTGGTTGTCTGCGACAACGGCTCGGGCGACGCGACCTTGGAGGTGCTCCGGGGGCATCCGGATGTCATCGTCGTAGCCAACAACGCGAACCTTGGCTACGCCGGCGGCATCAACATGGCACGGACCTTCGCCGGGGAGTGTGAAGCCGTTTTGGTGCTGAATCCGGACTTGACCGTGGCACCTGGAGCAATCGGCGCACTACTCAAACGGATGAGGCGCTCGGGTGCAGGGTTGGTCGTTCCCAGGCTGTTGGAACCAGATGGCGAGACCTACCGGTCGCTGCGTCGCGAACCCTCCTTGGGCAGGGCACTGGGCGACGCGGTGTTCGGTTCGAAACTGCCCTCCAGGCCCGGGTGGATGAGCGAAATCGAATTCAACCCGGAGAGCTACGCACACCCCCACCGCGTGGACTGGGCCACCGGCGCCGCACTGATGATCCGGGTGGACGTCGAGCGGCAATTGGGGGCTTGGGACGAGCAATTCTTCCTTTACTCGGAGGAGACCGATTACTTCCGCCGGGCCCGCAAGCACGGCCACGACATCTGGTACGAACCTTCGGCGGCAATGACCCACCAGATGGGCGGTTCGGGTTCCTCAACGGACCTGAACGCATTGATGGCCGTGAACCGGGTGCGTTACGCCCGAAAGCACGGCACCGCGCGGTATGCAGCCGCGTTCCACGGACTGGTTGCACTGCACCATGCCGTGCGTTTCAACCTTCCGGCCCACCAAGGGCTCTTGGCCAGGATCGCCAATGAGTCGACTTGGGACCAGCTTCCGGCCGGGACCCAGCCCGAGGACGGAGGCGACCGTTTCCCGCGCGGTGCCGTGGTTATTCCGGCACACAACGAGGCTGCGGTCATCGCCCGTACCCTGACCCCGTTGGCACCTCTTGCCCAGGCGGGACTCATCGAAGTGGTTGTCGCGTGCAATGGATGCACTGACAACACCGCGCAAATAGCCCGCTCCTTTCCCGGGATACGTGTCATCGAATCCGAGGTGCCTTCCAAAGTCGCCGCGTTGAACCTTGCCGACCGGCTCACCGAGACCTTCCCACGGCTGTACCTTGACGCGGACATCATCATCACTGTCTCGGCCTTGCGCATGACCTTCGATTATCTGTCTTCGCCCCAGGCGCTTTCGGCACGTCCTGCCTTCGACTACGACGTCACCGGGGCGGCATGGCCAGTTCGGGCGTTTTACCGGGCCAGACGCCGCATCCCGTCCAGCAACCAAGCTCTCTGGGGCGCCGGGGCCTACGGAGTGAGCCTTGCCGGCCGCAGACGCTTCGACGAGTTCCCGGACGTGACCGCGGACGACCTGTTCGTGGACCGGCAGTTCGCGCCCACAGAGAAAACGGTGCTGCCCAGCATCCCGGTGCGCGTCAAGACCCCGCGCACCGTCGAAGCACTTTTGGCGATCCTGCGCCGAACTTACCGAGGGCAGGGCGAACTTTCAGAGGGCCGGCACCAACATTCCACCAGACGTACCCTGCGAGAGCTTCTGGCTTCCGTCTCGGGCCCACGAACGGCGTTGGACGTGTTCGTATACGCAACACTGGCCTCCGTCGCCCGGGTGCAGAACCGCACGAAGGCCAATAGCCGTGGAAAAGCCTGGGAACGGGACGACACCAGCCGGTCCTGAGCATCCGCGACGAAGCCCTCCGGGGTCGTGGCGCATGGAGGACGGTGTCTAACGCTAGCAAGACTCCGTGGGGACTCGATAGATGTGCACAGCGTTGCCGTCTTCGAATCGATCGCTGAAGGTACTCCCCCTGGCCTTGACGGTACGGCCTTCTCCGACGACTTCTATGTCTCCGGCAATCCCGCAGGCCAGTCGGAACTCGGCTTCCTGTTTCCCGGGGCTCGCCGAACCGGAAAACACGACCACCTCGCCATCGAGTTTCCTGACCGTGCTGCGGATGTTCCCCTTCACCGACTGCAGGCCTCCCTGCACCACCGGCGCATTGATGGCAGTGGCCAACCTCAACACTTCGTTGTTGATCTTTGTGACCGAAGCGCTGAAATCCTCGCCGCAATCACGAAGGATATGCTGCGAGGCGCAACTCCCGGCGAAACTGTGGTTGAAGTACACGATGCCGCGGGCGCCGGCGATGATGCTGTGCCAGACGGCGGCCCGGATTTCTTCCGGTTTGATCGGCTGGACGGTCTCCGCAAACGGCATTCCGAGTTCCACGAAGCCCCAGACCGGCTTCGCACCCGGGGGTTGCACAAACCCGCGCATGCGCTCGACCGTCCAACCGTAGTTGGCGGCGAGGCGACATTCGCTTGGCGTCAAGTCACGCGGTTCGTCCAGTTTCGTGCCGCCTTCGGACTTGCCGCAGATATTCGGGTCGGTGAACCAGTAGTTGTCTGCCGAAACGATGTCGGCATACTGATTGACGAAATACCTGCCCACGGTGTCCGGATCCCAAAACGTGACGCCCTTGCCAAAGTTGGCGTAGACCACCAGGCCCTCCGGGGACTTGAGCAACGACTTCTCCATGATCGTGTACCCGCAGCGGCTGTCTTCGGGCTTGCAGATTGGGGCTTCGCCGGGCCATGCACCCGTCCACACCCCGTGGCCGGACTTGCCCCACATGTCCACCTCGTCGGGGAGCACGAATCCGTTCAAGTCATCGTCCGGTGTGCTTGCCAGTACATACATCCCGGCATCGCGGGCCAGCTGGGGCACCGAATCGGGTGTCAGCTCAACGTAGGTGTTGATGCCGAAGGACTTGTCCTTCTCCACCAGGGCTGCGTCGGTGACGCTCTCGTGCCATACGGACAGGGGGAAGAACGAGGCATCGTCGGGGAGCGGGTTCTCGAATTGCCCGTAGTACGCGTTTGTGCCGTCCACAGGCAGGCTCCCCAGCTCCACGGTTCGGTCCGGTTCGCCCACCATGCAGCCAGAGAACAAGAGTGCCGCCACCGTGGCGCTCGCCGCTGCCATCGCCCTACGCATGGAAACAGCGGGCGGACTGTGTTCAGCGCCGTTCACAAGGCTTCCTCTCGTTTGGCAGGCTCCCAGAGGCCAGGGGGCCTGATTCGCCGGGTGACTGCGGAATGGACAAGCATCGCGGCAACAACCGTCGTCAACCCCCAGAGCAGCAGGGCCCACTTCGTGCGAGGTTGGATTGCCGCCGGAACGACGTCTTGCGGGTAGGTGTCGGTCAGGATAAAGGCGCTGGGAATAACCCTCATCTCGTCTTGGGGCTGTGCGGCCATGGCAACCAGCTCGCTGGTGATGGATCTGAGTCGGTCCCGTGCCGCATCGCGGTTCGGGGCTACAACTTCCACGGTGATCAACGCATTCTTCATGAAGGTTTCCCATTGGCCGCCCGCATTGGGCACATAGGCTACGGACCCTTGGCCGATCCCGGTCCCGTAAATCGGAGCCGAGACGGTGCGCAATGCCTGTTTGCCAACCGTGCCCGCAAATCGGCGCTCCACCATTGCCGCATACGGGATCAAGTCCCTGGCATCCGTGCGCAAGGAGTTTCCGTCAACCGCCGAGGCCGGCGGCAGGAACACGACTTCCTGCTGGGCCCAGTAGACCGGAGGCACAGATCGGATATGGAGCGCCACTGGAACCGCCAGGGAGAATACCAGCAGCACGGCACCAGCCGATATCACGTGCGCTCGCCGCTTGCTCACCCCGCCCAGGCGGACGCTTGCGCTGTCCAGCGATTGCTCGCGAGACAGGCGCCAGTATCCTGCAGCCAAGCCGAGCACGAGGAAGAGCACGCCAGGTGCCTGCGGAAACGAAAAGGCATCGAAAAAGGCCATAAGTGAGGCCCCTGATGCGATGGATGCGGCCAAACCCACCCCGAGCTGGTTCATTGCGGCGTCCGAATCGTCCCTTCGGGCGACAACCGCGCAATACACGGCGGTTGCCATCAAGCCCAGGAACGCCAGCAACCCGATGATGCCGATCTCGATGAGCAGCTGTAGAAGCTGGTTGTCCAAAATCCGGTAGCTCGGCAGGAAGGTCCCGAAGCCCCTCCCGAACCACGGGTTTGCCAAAAACATCGCGAAGGCGAGGTCCCAGCTGTCAGTCCGTGAATTCACGCTGGTGTCGGCGCCGGAGAACATGTCAGCGACCACGCGCACAAGTTGTGGCATGGCCACGCCAACCACACCCGCCCCAAGGACGAAACTGGTGAGCACGATCATGCGAACCTTGTTCCCCCAGAAGAGGAACATCGAGACGAATCCAAGCACGAGACCGATGAGGGCGGACCGAGTGAGGGACACCAGTGACGCCGTCACCATCAACAGGACCGGAAGCACTCGAGCCACCAGCTTTCGTTGCCTGTCGCCCACGGCCAAGGCGAGGGCGATGGGCAACAGTGTTGAAAGGACCGCCGCGAATTCAAGAGCATGCCGCGCGGTTCCTCTCGGCCGCATGTACCCGTTGCGGATATCCATTCCTCCGTCACTGCCGCTGAGGCCCGGTGTCGGTAGCCTGTCGATCAGCAGGGTACCCGTTGCAAACTGGTAGATGCCCAGCAGTGCAACGGTTGCACCCACCAGCACCAGGCGTCGGCAAAGCACCAGCAGTCGCGCCTTGGAAGGGATCCCGTCGGCCGCCACGTAGAACACCCCTGCATAGCTGCCCAGTCGAATCAGTCCCATATCCGCCGCGTTCTGGTCCGCCTGTGGAATCGAGGATGCCGCGGCCACAATCTCGCTGACCAAGACGGCGGCACAGAACAGCGCGAAGGCAACGGCTACCGGGTTCGAGAAACGCCGATAGGTTGCGGAGCGGACCCGGAACCACAGCCACCACACCAGCAGGCCCACCGAAAAGATCGCCGCCGGGGTCCCTGCACCGCCCAGTGGGGCAAGCACCCTGTCACTGGGCACAAAGAGGAGCAACAGCACATAGACGGTCAGTCCCGTGACAGCATCGAACTGCACCGTCATGGGTACACGTTGGGGGGCTTTGCGGCTCAGTGTCTGGAGCATGGCCTATGACCCGCTGGCCATCCCCGACCGGTGGAGCTGGGCCAGCGAGGTGTCCGGAACCATTGGTGTTCCCTGCTCATCGGAGTCTTTGACCAACGGTTTTTCATCCTCGGCCCCGGTGCTGCCGCCTTTGTCCCGCTTGGGCCGATTGCGCTTGCCTGCCCGTTTGACCAGGAGCTTGTCTATGGCCGCCACTGCCAAGACGGTTCCGATCAGGCCGGCAGCGCCAGCGCCAGCCATCAGCTGAAGTTGGCGCTTGTTTTCCGTATCCGCCTCGTGGGCCTGGGCAAGCGTCATCGAGCCGATCTTCGCGTTGCCGGGTACCTCCAGCTGCGATTGCAGGCCGTCCAGTGTCTGGGGTACCAGCTCCACCACTTGGCCCAGCAGATCCAATGCCTCGGTGTTTGTCGGTGCCGCGGTGGTGATGTTGATGATCGGACCGGTCGTCGTCGTGTCCTGTTCCAGCGCATAGCCGAGTCCGTCTCGTCCGTTCAGCACCTCTGCCTGGGTACTGGCAGAGTTCATGGTGATCACCAGGACATTGAGTGCCTGGCCCAGTCCACCCATGTACAAATACGGGTTGTCCCCCTCGGCGACCGACTTTTTCGGCGGCAAGAGAACTACTGTCGCGGTGGCCTTGTACGTCACAGGAGTGATCGAGTATGCAACGAAAACCATGCCCGCAGTGACACACAGCCCGACAAGCACGATGTACCAACGACGCAACAAGCTCTTGAGCAAATCGCTGACTATCATGGAACTTCCCCCAAAAATTCGCCGTGCTAGCTGCGCCCCAACCCACTGCTTTCGCATGGTGCGTCGTGGCTGCACGATCGAATGCGTTTGTGGTTTCCCCCACTCTACTGGCGCAATACCACATCGTCAGTACTTAATCTCAACAGTTCACCTGTGCGTTTGTCCCAACTGTTTGCGGCGGCCAGGTCGTGCCGCTCGGCGATGGCCAGGGGGTCCTCGGTGATTCGCTGCGCTTCAGCGAGGAGCTCCACGATTTCCCGGCTCGACCGGCCGATCCGCACGTGTACCGATTCGAACCACCGCGAAGCAGGCAGGTCGGTGGAGACCACGGGAATCCCGGCAGCGAGATAGTCCAGGGTCTTCAAAGGGAAACTGGCCTCGTTGAAGGGCGAGGCAGCGTAGGGCGTGAGTCCCACCGCGCACTTGGAGAGGAACCGGGAAACATCATGCTGGTCGATTTCTCCTGCCCACTCGACACCTTCGGATTCCAGGAATTCCATCATCCGGTGTTTCCAAGCCGCATCCTTTCCGCGCACAGGACCCGCCACTTGCAATCGGAATCCACTGTCACGGATCACCTCCAGCAACGACAGGTCCAACCGGTCATTGAGCTGGCCCAGCAGGGCCACGTCCGCGCGTCCTGCTTGCGGAGGATGCATCTCGCGCACGTGGCACCCGTTGGGCAGCAACCGCACACGTGGTCGGGCAGGAGATGAACCCAGCGCATCGACCAATCCCGGAGACACGGCCAACACGACATCGGCCACAGCGATGTTCTGGGCCAGGCGTCGCTCCACACTTCCGGCCGGCAACCCCATCAGCTGCTCGCCCGCCACCCAGTCATCGGTGACGTATAGGACCTTGGTTCCGGGCAACCCCTTGGGGAAACCGGCGGTGGCGGAAGAATGCACGATCAACGGCGCAGCAAGGCCCTGCCGGGCCACGATCCGGCGCACCGCCCGTGCCGAGAGCCTGTCGTACTGGTTGCGCAATGCGGGAATACTGACCCCCGCGGGCACTTGGGTCCAGACCCTTGTGATTCCCGGCTCCGCCGACTCGACAGCGACAGACCTCAGGGACGGCTTCGTTCCTGCCGCAAGGGCTGACTTCAGTGTCCGCGGCGGGTCGATCCATATCACGGGGCCTCGTTTGGACAAGGCCGTTGCGAGCATGTGGTCGGTGCCCTTGATGTCGCTCCAGAACGTTCCCGGCACATACACGACGGGCGGATGTTCCGCCTGCCTTGGCCCGGCCGGCCCGCGTGCTGCAACCGTGTCCACGTTGAAGTCGTCGGCGGCAGCCCTTCGGCGGATCCGCTGTGCCACACGGGCAGCCTGGTAGCGCACGAAATGCAGGGAGGCCCTGAGGCTTTCCCCTGGGTGCTGGCGGGTATCGGCCAAAGCACCGCGGTACAGTTCTTCCAAGCCGGAGACGGCAGCCGTGATGGAATACCGTTCCTCGATGACGCCCCGGCCGAATGTACCGAGCGCTTCCAGGCGTGCGGGGTCCGCCAGCAAAAGCTCAAGTTCGGCAGCGAAGTTCACAGGGCCCCGCCCGGCATCCGTGCCGACCCCGTACCAGCCCTGCCAGAAGAACTCGCCCACGTTTTCGGGAGCCGCTGCCTTCCAGTAGCCCCCTTCGCCCTGGACGATGAGCGGCTTGCCGAAGCTCAAGGACTTGAGTGCCGATCCCCCCATGCCCAGCATCACGTCGGCCGCGGAATAGGCGGGACGCGGGTCGGACATTGCCCCGGCCAGAATGACTGTCCCCGGGTATCTTTGGTTGACAAGACGGGCCTCCTGCCGGACCTCGCCAAGCGCCGGGCCGTCCCCCACCACGACCAAGCGGATATCGCGGCTTTCGCGCAGCAACCCCATAGCCCTGATGGCCGACACGATCCCTTCAAGTTTCAGCTCCGGCACCAGCCGGCTGACGACGGCGACCATCGGCACATCGTCGGGAATTCCTTGCTGCCTGCGGAACTCGGAACCTGCCGCAGCATCAAGGGTGTTTTCCTCCTCGTCCACGGGCGGTTCCAGCAGCGTGACCCGCCCGTAGCGGCGGCGGATCCGTTCCTCCATGATCTGCTCCGTACCCACCGTCAGTGGCATGTCCCGGGGGATGAAATTTGCCACGGACATGGACATGACTGTCGAGATGCTTGCCGTGTTCTTAAGCCCCCAGCCAGCCAGGCGGCATTCGAGCGACGGCGGCCACTCGAACCCATGGAGAACATCCATTTCGCGTTCGATGGCCACGCGTCGCAAGTCGGCAACAATGCCCGGTGTCGGGCGATGGCTCGGGCGCGGCGACTCGATGTATTCAAGCCCGAGCGCGTGGATGCGCGCCACCAGTTCGCCCGGCTGCCCGTACACCACCACCTCATGCCCCTTGTCACGCAGCCCGGCAGCGAGGTCCAGCGCGTTGAGCTGGCTGCCACCCATGTGCAGGTCGTGAGGGTAGATCAAGACTTTCATGGGGATGCCTCTGGTCTTTCTTGCCGGGAAATACGGAGAATGCGGCGGATGTCCCCGCGCTGGAGGTAAAGCAGGCCCGCCATGGTTAGGAGTGTGAAAAGGGCCCCAGCGCTAAGCGCGAAAAGGGGAATCGGAATCACCGTGGCGCACAGGGAACACACCGCCCCAGCCGCCAACCCGCTGAGAGCAGGAAGCCAGAGAACGCCCACCATGGATCCCAGCCCGATGCCGACCCGGCGCAACTGCCACAAGTACATCGGCATCAGCACCGCGAAAGCCACCGCTGCCTGCGCGGCCGCCAGACCAAGCAGGCCCGCCCATGCCGCACCGAACCACAGCGCCGGCACCAGGGCCACCAGTCCGGCAAGCTGGATCACCATGACCGTACCTGTCCGCCCCGCGACGACCAGATAGTCGTAGACCAGCTCGTAGAACACCTTGGAAAGAGCGGCAACCACCAGCCAGGAAAGCACCCCCGCCGCGGGCATCCAAGGTTCGCCGTAGACCAGTCGAACCAACGGTCCGGCCGCACCCGCAATGGCCAGAAATGCCGGAAACGTGGCGCTGGCCAGAATCCCCAAGAGTCCCTGAACGACTTGGTGGGAGCGGACCGGGTCATGCTGGATTGCGGCGAAGACGGCCGGGGCGACCCTGCGCAGGGGCTGCGACACGACGTTCAGCGGCCAGCTGGAGAGGTTGAATGCCAAGACGTAGAAGCCCAAGGCCAGGCTTCCCAGGACCGCCCCGGCAACCAACTGGTCCGCGTATCCCACTGCGAACATCACGATGCTGGCTCCGGCCAAGGGCAATCCGAACTTCAGCAGGGACGTGGCCGTGCCTCGATCCCACCCGAAACAGTACGGCATCGGCGAAGCCCGGAGAAGCATGGCGGCCGACAGCGTGCTCCCCACCAGCCGGCCAATGGCCAAAGCCATGGCCCCCATGCCCAGCAAGGCGAGAACAACTGAGACGACGGCTCCCGACCAGACATTGACCTGGTCGATGGCCATCCGGGTCCGTTCCTGGAATGCGCGTTGGAGAAGCGCGGCCGGTGCTGCCACGATCCCGTTGAGAAGAACCGAGAGTATCAGCAGCCGCACAACGTCCGTCGCGCCCGGATTTCCCATGAGATCGGTGAAGACCGGGGCGGCGAACCAGCCCAGGGCGCAAAAAACAATGCTTCCGGCGGTGGACAACGTGTTGACCGTCGGAAAGATCAGCGACGGATCAGTGGGCCAGCGCACGATGGCGAGGCTGACGCCCAATTCGTTGAAGCTGAGCACCGCCATCAGTGCCACGAGCGCAATCGCAAACGTGCCGAATTCCTCGGGCCCCAGCAGACGGGCCAACACAATGCCAATGCCCAGGGTTCCCAGCCTGGAGACCAAGGCATTGGCAAGACTCCAGCCGAAGGCGCCGCCGGCGGTGGCCCCGTCGTGCGGCGGCGCCTCCGGAATCGTGGCCTTGCGCTCGGACATTACCGCAACGCCTGCTTGAGGGCCTCGACAACGAGCTCCTGCTGTTCCTCGGTAATGTGCGGGAAAATCGGCAGGGAAAGGATCCTCCCGGCGGCACGCTCGGCCACCGGGAAGTCCCCGGGCTTGTAGCCGAGATCGGCGAACGCCCCGGTCAGGTGCACCGGGTACGGATAGTGGATCCCGGCCCCGATGCCCGCCTCGTTCAGCCTGGCCAGGACACTGTCGCGCTCCTGGACCTGGATGACGTACAGATGCCATACATCGACGTTGCCCGTGGCTTGCGTTGGCCGCTCGACTTCCGGGACCTCCGCCAGCAGCCGCCCGTACCGGGCGGCGGCCTCGCGGCGCATGTCGTTCCAGCCAGCCAGGCGTTCCAGCTTTGCACCGAGCACGACCGCTTGGACGGCGTCCATCCGGGAATTGCGGCCCACTGCCTCATGGACGTATTTCACCTTGCTGCCATGGGCCGAGAGCAGGCGCACCCGCTCGGCAAGCCGGGCGTCGCTGGTCAGCACTGCGCCTGCATCGCCGGCCGCCCCGAGGTTCTTGCCCGGGTAGAAGCTGGTCCCGGAGACCTGTCCCAACGTCCCGGCGCTTCGACCATGGCGGGTCGCGCCCTGGGCCTGCGCGGCATCCTCGATGACCACCGCGCCGCACCTCGCCGCGATGGGTTCCAGCTGCTCCACGAAGGCGGTCTGCCCGTAGAGATGCACCGGCATGATCGCCCGGGTCCTGCCGGTCACGGCCGCCGCCACGGCCAGCGGGTCGATCAGCAGGTGCCGGGGGTCCACGTCCACGAGCACCGGGCGGGCACCGACCAGGCTCACGGCTTCGGCGGTGGCCACGAAGGTATTGGCCGGAAGGATCACCTCGTCCCCCGCGCCGATGCCGCTTGCCCGAAGCGCGAGTTCCAGGGCGTCGGTGCCGTTGCCCACGCCCACGCAGTGCGAGGTGCCCACAAAGGCCGCGTACGCGGCCTCGAATTCCTGGACGGCGGGCCCTCCGATGAAGGCCGTGTCGCGGAAGACCCGCGCCAGTGCCGCATCCACCTGCGGCTGGACCTCAAGCTGTTGCGCCCTGAGGTCCACCAGGGGGACCGAGGTTTGGGTCGTCGAATTGGTGGTCATCGGTGGGCCCCCTCCAGGCGCGGCCGTGCGGCGGTTTCGGTGTTTTCACGTGCGCGCAGCGCCCGGGCGGGGTTCCCCGCCCACACGCTGTTTGCCGGCTGGTCCTCGAGCAGCACCGCGCCCATGCCCAGCGTGGCGCCCTCCCCCACCGTGAGGCCCTGCCGAACGCTGGCGTTCATCCCCACGTAGGCGCTCGAACCAATGACGGTGTTTCCCCCCAGGACGGCCCCGGCTGCCAGGGTTGCGAAGTCCCCCACCGCATTGTCATGCGTGAGGACCACCCGCGGCATCAGCACTGCGTGTCGCCCGACGGACACGTCGCAGGTCAGCACGCATCCGGCAAGGACGATGCCTCCCTGCCGAACGGCGACGTTGCTGCCGATGTCGGCCGCGCCGCTCACGTGCGTGGCATAGCGTTCGGGTTCCACCCCGAGTTCCGCCAAACGCGCGACGATTCGTGCGCGGGAACTTCCCGGGCCCGCGCACACCAGGAGCATTTCGGTGCGCGTTGCGGCCGCATCGATGCCTCCGAGCACCGCCGCGCCCGAGATCTCCCGGCCCCACAGGCCTTCCGAGTCGTCAAGCATGCCCACGACCCGGTGGTCGCCGGTGGCGCGGATCGACGACGCTGTCTCGCGCGCCAGTCCCCCGGCGGCCAGCAGCAGCACCCGTGCCATGCCTTCAGCCCCGCGGGTTGGCCAGCGCGTGGATCACGCGTTGCTGGCCGTCGTCGGTGAGCTGGTGGTACAGCGGCAGGATCAGCGTGGCATCGGTCAGCCGTTCTGTCACCGGCAGCCGGCCCGCCGCGACATGCGCGTGGGCGGGTTGCCGGTGGGCGGCCATGATGCCGCGCCGTGCGGAAATCCCCAGGCGGCCCAGGTGCTCCAGCAGGGCCTCGCGGCCGAGTGGATATTCCGGCAGGACCTCGACCCAGCAGGACTGGAAGTTCGATGTCCCGTGCTCCGGGTCGGCTACGAGGCGCAGCCCGGGAATCCCGGCGAGCGCCGTGCGGTACCTTTCGGCGAGCATGCGGCGCCGGGCCACCATTTCATCGAGCTTGCCCAACTGGACAAGCCCCATGGCCGCCTGCAGGTCGGTCATGCGGAAGTTGTAGCCGATTTCCGCGTAGCTTTCGGCCGGCGCGACGATCGAGGAGTGGCGTTCGGCGGCGGAGACGCCCATGGAGTGTTCCCGCAGGGTCCGTGCACGCCGTGCCCACAGTTCGTTGTCGGTGGTGAGCATCCCGCCCTCGCCGGTGGTGAGCACCTTGCGCGGGTGGAACGACCAGACGCTGGCATCCGCCCCCTGCCCCACGGGCTTTCCGCGGTACGTCGAGCCGACGGCGCATGCCGCGTCCTCGATGAGCAACAGGCCGTGAAGGTCGCACCACCGTCGAATAGGAGACAAATCGACCGGCACACCGCCCTGGTCGACGACGATGACGGCCGTGGTGGCCACGGTGAGCGCGCGGTCCAGGGATTCGGCTGTGACGTTGCCGGTGGCCTCCTCGACGTCGGCGAAGACCGGGCGGGCACCCACGTATGTCGGCGCGTTCGCGGTGGCGATGAATGAGAACGACGGGACCAGCACGTCGTCTCCGGGTTTGACCCCGGCCACGATGAGTGCGAGGTGAAGCGCCGTGGTGCAGCTTGAGGTGGCCACGGCATGGCCCGCACCCTGGCGTGCTGCGAAGGCACTTTCAAACTCGGCGGTCTTGGGCCCCTGTGCCACCCACCCGGAGGCGACGACCTCTGCCAGCGCCCGAGATTCGTCTTCGCCGAGCCAGGGCTTCATGACGTTGATGCGTTCGGGTGCGGCCGTTGCCGGCAGTGCCGGAATCGTTGTCATCGTGGTCCCACCCCGCTCTTGGCGGTCAGCAGGCGGCCGGCGGCCACCTCCTCGCGCAGGGGTTCCCACCAGGCGACAAGCTTCTTCAGGCCCTCCTCCAAACCGACCCGCGAAGCGAAACCCAGGTCCCGTTGCGCCGCCGAAGTGTCAGCGAGCCGGCGCTGCACGCCGTTGACGGCGCGTTCGGGCCCGTGCTCGACGTCGAGGTCCGAGCCCATCACCCGCAGCAGGGCCCCGGCCAGGCCGGCAAGGCTTGTCTCGGTGCCGCTGGCGATGTTGTAGGTGCCCTCGTTGACGGGTCCGGCCGCGGCCAGCAGGTTGGCGCGGGCGATGTCCTCGGTGAACACGAAGTCCATGGTCTGGGACCCGTCGCCGAAGATCAGCGGCGGGAGCCCGTCGGCGATCCGTTCCATCCAGCGCACCAGCACCTCGGTGTAGGCCCCGTGCACGTCCATGCGCGGCCCGTACACGTTGAAGTAGCGCAGTGCCACGTAGTTCATCCCGTACATGGCGCGGAACGAACGGAGCATGCCCTCGTTGAACGACTTGGCCGCCCCGTAGAACGTGTCGTTGTTGTAGGGGTGGTGGTGTTCCCCCGTCGGGAAGCACTCGGCCTCTCCGTAGACCGAGGCGCTGGATGCGGCAACGACCTTGGGCACCCTCGCCGCGGCCGCCGCCTCGAGGACGTTGAACGTCCCGTCGACAAGGACCTGGAGGGCCAGCCGCGGTTCCTCGGCGCATTGGGTGATCCTGATCGCTGCCTGGTGGAACACGACGTCCTTTCCGCGGACGAGTTCGGCCACGAGTCCCCGGTCGGCAAGATCCCCCTCGACGAGCGTGCACCGGCCGGTGGCCAACGCGTTCGCCAGGTTGGCGCGGCGCCCGCGGACCAGGTTGTCCAGCACCTGGACATGCGCGGCTCCCGCGTCCAGGAGCTGGTCGACGATTTCCGAGCCGATGGTCCCCGCACCGCCTGTCACCAGGTAGTGCCCGCCGGAGAGGGCGGTCGGGTTGCTGTCCCAACCGTCGTGAGTGTTTTCCTTCATGATCCCCCCAAGGTTTGGTTGTTCTTCTCCTTGCTACTTCGCAACTTCCAACCGCAGGCCTTCCCCCGTGACCCGTGCGCGTGCTCCCCCCTTTTCCAGGCTCCTGCTGGTGGCCTCCAGGACCGAGAGCACGCGCATCGCGGCCCGCCCGTCGGTCGGGGAATCCGATGCGCCTCGGACACTCGCATGGAACTGCGAAACCATGCGGGCCAGCGGCTCGAACTCCTCCAGCGCCGGCGACCACGTGTCGCCCAGGCGGTAAGACACAGAGGCGTTGCGCCTGTCCCGGCTGTCTCCGTTGACGAGTTCCTGGCCCCGCAGGTCCACGCCGCGGTCATACACGCTCAGGCGTTGCTGCGGGTTCAGGTCGTCCCACACCAGGGTCCTCTTGGAACCGCCGATGACCATGCTGCGGATCTTGGTGGGGCTGAGCCAGTTCACATGGATGTGGGCCAGTGCCCCGCCGGGCAGCGGCATCGAAAGGTACCCGACGCAGGCCTTTCCCGCGCCCAGCGGATCCGCCGACTGGGCGGTGACCGTGAGCGGGCGCAGCCCGTCGGGCAGGATGAAGTCCAGGATCGACAGGTCGTGCGGGGCAAGGTCCCAGAAGACATCGACGTCAGGTTGGACCAATCCCAGGTTGATCCGGACCGAATCGATGTAGAGGATGTCGCCGAGGTCCCCTGAGGCAATCAGGTCACGGATCTTCATGACCGCCGGCGTGTAGCAGTACGTATGGTCGGCCATGAGCACCACGCCCAGGTCTTCGGCCGTATCCACCAGTTCCTGCCCCGCATTGCCGCGATCGGCCAACGGCTTTTCGACGAGTACGTGCTTGCCCGCCGTCATCGCCTGCATGGCGATCTGGTGGTGTGTGCGGGCGGGCGTGGCGATGGCCACCGCATCGATCTCGAAATCCGCCAACAACGTCGTGACATCGGGGACGACGGCCGGGCGGCCCACCTTCGCGGCCAACCCCTCGCCGCGCTCCGTGTCGAGGTCGCAGATGGCCACGAGGTCCCATAGCGGTGACGCCGAGAAGTTCCTGGCCAGGTTCGGACCCCAATAGCCGGCACCGATGACTGCCACCTTCAGCGGCTGGGTTTCGTTCGGCATTAGTATGCACCTTCCGGTTGGATCATTACCTTCAGGGTCCGCCACATGATCATGATGTCACCGGTGACCGACCAGTTTTCCACGTAGTACAGGTCCAGGCGGATGCTCTCGTCCATGGGAAGGTCGTTGCGTCCGCGGGTCTGCCAGAGCCCGGTGACGCCTGGCTTGATGTACAAGCGGCGCACCGTTTCCTTCTCGTACTGCGCAACTTCGCTTGCCAACGGGGGCCGTGGGCCGACCAGGGACATGTCGCCCTTCAGCACGTTGAGCAGCTGGGGAAGCTCGTCCAGCGAGTACTTGCGCATCCACCGGCCGACATGGGTGACACGGGGATCGTTCTTGAGCTTGAACAGGTGCCCGGCACCCTCGTTTTGGTCCCGCAGTGCTTCAAGCCGTGCTTCGGCGTCAACCACCATGGAACGGAACTTGAACATCTTGAAGGGCTCCCCACTGCGACCGACCCGCTGCTGCGCAAAGAAGACCGGCCCGCGGCTGTCCCTCTTGACGATGACGGCAAGGGCAACGAACACCGGCAGCAGGACCACAAGCGCCGCGGCGGACAGGACAATGTCCATGATGCGCTTGACCACGTGGTGTCCCCCGTCGAAGTTCGGAAGGTCGACATGCATCAGGGGCAGTCCCTCGACCGGGCGCATCCTGATGCGGGGTCCGGCGACGTTTGTCAGGCTCGAGACCAGGATGATCTGTGTCCTGGATTCCTCGAGGCGCCACCCGAGGCTCTTGACCGCCTCGCTTCCTTCGCGAAGGCTTCCCGCAACGATGACGGCATCTGCTCCCGTGCTGGCGACGACGTTTTCCAGGGTCTTCAGCCCGGCCCTTTGCGGGTATGGAGCGCCATGGCCCGGAACCACGTCCTCGTCGTACACGGCACCCACAACCTTGTAGGCGGCACCCGGGGCCTGGGAGAGCCGCTCGTTGACATACCGGATGTCGGCACTGCGGCCAACCACCACCACGCGCGAAAGGTAGTGCCCGGAAACGGAGCTCTGTCGGACCAGCCAACGGCGCCACAACCAGCGCGCGGCAAGCAACGCGACAAGCCCCACGGGAAAGACGACGATGACCACCCATCGCACGTGCAATGACCCGGTGACCACGATCGCCATGGCAGTCCATCCTGCCGCGACCACCGTTGCGTCCACGATTCGCTTGTATTCCATGGCGCCGGCACCGATGCGTTGTGGCGAACGTGTGCGGTACAACGTCAGCAACACCATCCAGAAAACCACGACGTCCAAGACTTCAATCGTGGTCGACAGGTTCCGGTCCGGCAGCGTCAGCGCACCAACGGAACAAACGACCACGATGATCGCCAGGTCCGTGGCCGCCAATCGCAGCGTAAACCTGCGACGCCACTCCCTGGCCGGCGCATGGACGGCGGTACCCGTGGTGCGGACGCGCGAGTTGCGCCGCACGGGCCACCACGAAGCTGTTGCATCGAATGATTCATTGATGTCAGTCATGAGCCGCGACCTTCGCTGTGCGCCGGTCATCAAAACCGACCGGCGCATGCGGACACAATGCAGTTGTCATCGTTCCCCATATCCCCAAGCTGTATTGCCTAAATGCAGCCGGCTTCCCATGCCGGCTGTTTTGAGCCTAATTCCGTGGTTCTTGGGACACACGCGTAAGTGCATACTCGTTTCACCGATTGGCTTACACAGGTAGTCACTCGAACGGGTGCGGCGGAGCAAGAACGGCCGACGTACCGTCTGTCCATCCGGGAAGTGCGCCCCCTTTCCCCTGCGAAGAAGGACCAGTGATTCACTGCGCGCCGGCGTCCGGTCCGTGGAATGCAGCCGTTCCGTGGGGCGCGGCTTCTGCGCGCAGCCCCGGAAGGCGCTTCTTTCCATGGTTTGGTGCTCACGGGATATCCGCCGAAAGGAGGAGCCGGCGGCTGCTGGGGGGTCGATCACTCGTCGAGAGGATCGCCAGCCGCCGACTCCGGTCTTTTGTGGTCAAGTGGCACGTCGTTTGAGTCCACTTGCCATCAGATGGCACCCCGCCCGGGATTCGTGAATCTCGTGCTCCGGATTCACACCGTCAACAGCACCAGGCTTCCTGGGGTACCTCCGACACTAGTTGGCGCAGCGGGCCCCGCTCACGCGTAGCAGCCACCTGATTCTTCCGTCCCAGCTACGCGAAACCGCGACCGATGCACTCGAAGAAAGCCAGACTTGCAACTCGCTATCGTTTGCTAGTTGCTGCGGAGTTCGTCGCGCCCGCTGATTCCGAGCTTGGCAAAGATCCTGTACAGGTGCCCTTCAACCGTTCGCTGCGAAACCACCAATTCCGCTGAGATCGCCTTGTTGCTTAGGCCTTGGTTCACCAGGGAGATGATTTCTCTCTCCCGGTTCGTCAGTGCCCTTTCACTCATGGCGTTAGTCAGCGTTCCCCAGGCTCTCCCACCCAGTTCCTTGATCCGTGAATCGATCTTTCTCAGCACAACGCCGCGCTGGCGTTCGTTCCCGGTTCCCTCCAAGTACCGCAGGGAAAGCTCCATGAGTTCGGTTCCCAGACCGGTCTCGCCACAGGAATACAGTTCGTCCGCCACGTTTACCAACACCGATGGATTCTCCGAGGACGACATCCGGACCGCACCCGACAGGGTGCCATTTCTACGCCCAACGCCGGCCTCGGCAAGTTCATGCAGTCTTGCCATCTGCTCATGGTATTTCGAGGAACCCGGCTCCGACTTCCAAAGCAAAATCAGTAGCTGCTGTTCGGTGTGGAGAAGCCCATAGGCGCGGGCCCTGGCAGCAAGTTTCACCAATTCTTCTTCGTGGGTCCCGGTTGAAAGGCTCCTGTAGGCAGCCGCAAGCAGTGTCGCATCTTGGCGTCCATGCACGGTGGATACGCGATTCGTGGGGCTGCCCTGACCCACACAACCTGCGGAACCAAGATCCCCACCCGCATCAGGCCGTATGTAGCCGCGCAAAGCCTCGGCGAGGGTCAGCAACGCGTTGGGATCGTGAACCGCAAGTTCTGCTCGGGCCTCGTCCAAGAGCTTGCCCGCAAGTTGCCACCGACCTTCCTGGACTGCGGCAAACGCCGCCCATAAATGCAGAAGTCCACTCCATTCCAGATGCAGGTCGGGCGATTCCGGTTCATGGGCAATCGCCAATCCCCGGATTTTGGCGTAGTCCCCCACCGCAAAGAGTGCACGCAACGCGGTGGAGACGATCGTGTACCCGGCAACGTATTCATTGGCTGAATTTGGCGCGATCTCCTCGAGCAATTCGATAGCGGTGTCTGCCGCTTCCACGAAACGGCCGAGAGCCACCAGTATCTGGCAACACGCATCACGGCACAAAAGGTACTCAAGGCTTCCCGGTTCATGTCGGCTTGCGGCTTCCCGGGCTTGGTCCAAGACCTTGTGCAGATTCACTCCGGAGGCCATATCGACCCATAATCCGAAGACATCCATCGTTGGCATGCTGAACGGTTTCTGGGCATCGGTGGCTCCTGCCCGATTGGGCGGGGTGCTTTCCGGGCTGGTTCCGCATTCCCTCATCAGCTCCCTGATTTCGCCATCGTCTCCGTGTCCGTGCCACAGGGCCAATGCCTTCAGCGAGACGAGGTCAGGCTGCAGCAGGGGATCGCCACATAGTTTCTGCACCCGGTCAACGATCTCAACAACCGTCTGAAACCGTTTCAGGCCCATCATCGCCCTGGCACCGTGCAAGGCAATGTGGGGGTCGGTTTCAAGTGCCCCGGAGAGCCGGCACATTGTCCAGGCATCGCGAAATTCCAGACCCGCATTTGCTCGGCCGATGGCCGCTGTGAATTGTTCCCTGGGAACCACGCTTCCGCTTTCACTGGCCCACATCAGCGAATACGGCAGGCTTCCATGGGTAGCAGTCCTCATGGACACGTGCCTCCACAATTGCGCGCTTCGCCCGGGTGGCACGATCTCGCGGAGAATCTGCGCGTACAAGGGAGCGGCAATGACGATCTTGGATTCGGCAGAGTAGTTCACCAGCCCTGTGCCAAGGAGTCGCCCGATGTCAGACCCCGAGATTTCTTCCAGGGCAACGGCTTCTTCTGCCCCACCCAATGCCAGCACCTCGAGGGCCGTTGCATCTTCGGCATTCAAGCGTTTTTGGATTTCGGAAACTGCGGCCGACAAATGCAGGTCGTTCTCGACGTGCGATTGGGTCAGGACGTACCAGCCCTTGGATTCAACGAGGACCCCCTGCTCACGGGCAGAACGCAGGAATGCGGAAATGAGCATGGGGTTTCCGGCGCAGGAAACGGCGATCGAATGCGTCGTTGCATTCGTCGTGGGTCCGCCAAGAATACGGCGAGCGTAGTCCGCCACTTCTTGAAGGGACAAGGCGGAGAGAGACACCCTTCCCAGCCGGGCACCGATTTCCGTGCTGGCAACCACGGGTTCTGTTCGTCCCTGTCCTACGGTCAGCAGCAGCAACCTGATGTTGCCGGCCAAGGCCAATTGAGACAGGACGAAAGCACTTGATTGGTCCAGGAAGTGCGCTTCTTCGACGACTACCAGCGTCTTTGATCCACTGACGGAGGGCGTAAACCGCTGCATCAGGTGCTTCAATACGGCAATATCGGTCGATTGGCCCTCGAAATCTATCAATAGCGGCGTGAGGGTCCCGAACTCGCATTCACCCAGGACCGGCGAACAAAGCAGGTGGACAGCCTCTACTAGTTCCCCTCCAAGCACTTCCGTCAGCAAGGAAGTTTTTGCGCTGCCGATTGGCCCTGAGATCACGGCCCCGTTCGATGATGGTTGACTCATCATCTTGAGTAGCTCGGAGCGTGCGTCGTGACCAGCGAGATCCGTTGCCAAGGACGCTGGCGCCTTCATGCCCTGGCACTTCCACGATTTTCGAGGGTAGCGACCATCGAGCTCAGTTCCCTTCGCCCGCCGATCGCCAGCTTGGAATAGATCTGGTACAGGTGCCCCTCCACCGTTCGGATCGAAACACCCGCGTTCTTGGCGATCTGTTGGTTGTTGAGTCCGCGGGCGGCTGCCGTAGCGACAAACTTCTCACGCCGGGTAAGGACTTCAAGCAGCGGGTATTCGCCATCAAGGACATCGTCGCGCGCGGTCTCCGACCGCGAAACAGCACTCTTGCGGCGGCGGTTGACCCAGCTTGCCACCAACGACTTACCCGGAGGTGAAAGCCTTTCGACAACTTGGTTGGCGCCGGGCAGCGCGAACACGACCAAACCAGCATCGATCATGGCTTCCAGCCCGGACAGTTGTCCGGACTCGGTCGCCAGGTCCGAGCCGGAGGCCATGAGTGCAAGGGCGGTTCCCGACCTCGTGGACCTGTATTCCACGTCCTGATCAGAGAACCGATACGGCGGCTGGAACCCATGCCGCAATCCAACGAGTGCTTCGAGGACCTCACGTTGGCTGACATTCTGGCGAACTCCACCGGGCATCCGGGACTCGTGTGCCCACGTGGTTTCAGGAGAGGCCAACAGCTCCGTAAACCACCACCTGCCGGGATCCCAAATTTCCGGAAATGGTAGGGGCGAGTGCCTCGACGGGTCATCCATGTCTTGAACGTAATTCCGCATGGACCGGATCAGCCACAGATCGTAGGTTGCCTCGGATTCCTCCAGCTGTGCGAACATGGCTTCAAGAACCGGCTGCGCTTGGTGGAAACGGTCGGAAGCGACGTTCAAGATTGCCTCAGCCACCGAGACGACCTCGAACAGCTCCGCGGGGAGTTCTTCAAAGTACCCGGGGAGTACTTGATGAATGGCCTGTTCGGCATCCCCCAGTTCTCCGTCCAGGAGACTCACACGCAGGTCTCGGAGCAAATGGCACAGTTCCAGGTTGCGCGGGATACCGCTCGCAGCCAGTTTTTCGTATGCGTGGCAACGATCGGAAATGAAGGCGTAGAAGTTTCCTTCCTCGGAACCGGCATACGCGTCGGGCGCGAAGGACCCCGCCCGTGTTTCGCTTCTGAGGACGTCTTCGAGAAGCCTCGAGGTGAGGACGATGGCTTCCCGCTGCCCGCCAAGACGTTGCACAAGACCCCACCCAATCAGGTGGTCGACGCATGCAAGTTCGTTGGCCGCCAATTGAGAAATATCGAGGGATCCTGAGACGGCAAGCCGCTGAATGAACTTTCGTTCCGAAGCATCCAAAATGGAAATCTGGGAACGCCCCATCGACTCGACCCTGGCGCCATGCGGCCAGTCCCCTTTCTCCGTGCTGAGGTGGCCACGACGGATGGCGAGTTTCCCGCTGGCGAAGGCATCGAGGGCGAGGGCTTCAAGCCAGCCGGGGTTGCCTTGGCTGCGGCGCCACATTTCCGCTGTAGTCACAGGCGTGGGCACAACACCGAATTCATCGATGAGGGCCTGGTGTGTCTCATGCACGTTGTAAGGATCGACGACAAGTTCGTGATAGCCCGGGCCATCGCAGAGCGGAACAAACTCGGCAGGAAGGAACTCCGCGTGTACGGCCAAGACGACCAACAGAATACTCCGGTTGTGGGCCATCTGCGACAACACTGCACGTGATTTCTCATCAAGGAGTTGCGGATGCTGCACAACGACCACGGGACGCCCGCCCGTGCGACGCTTCACCTTCGAAAAGGAACGAGCGACATCGGCTGGGCCGAGCGAACCACTGGTTTCGACATCAGCCAGCAGGAAACCCAGCGCTCCGTATTCGATTCTTTGGGCATAGGTCGTCCCGACAACATGGATGATGTCGCCGTTTTCGTTCAGTTGTCGCTGTGCGAGCGCCAAGAGTGCAACTCGGTCATCCCCATGCTCACCAAGCATGACAAGTGCCGTTGCCGAACCTTGCTCGAGCACGGATTTCAGTTTGTCGATATAGGCATCACGTGGTTTCCCCCCAAAGGAATCCGTAAGACACACTTCCCCATTTGCATTGGCGTTCTCCCCAAAATTTGGACGCCAAGCATTGACTTCATTCATTGTCACCCGTTCCCCAAACCCGGATATATCAACGAAAGACCCTCCCCCCAAAGGAGGTCTCTTGCAACTTCGTGCTCATCCTACGGCGGTTCTGCGGCCTAATCACCAGTTACGGGGAAAATTGATTAACTTGTTCGATCCCGGTGCCGCTTGAGGGTCTCCTGGCTTTCTTCACCCCGGCCCTGTATCCATCTGGATTCGGCTTGAATCGACCTCGACCTTTTGGCTCCGATCTGGATCTCGATCCAGATCGGGAAACCGTGGGATCCCGACACCGCACAGACTGGTTTCGGGAAATCCGGGCCGGGTTCCGGAGTTTGCCGGAACCTTCGGCCGCGAGGGTGGTGACGGGCAACGGGTCCTCCACAGATCCCGGCGTGAACCCACTCGATGGGCCACCCGGTCGCTCCGCCCACAAACGGCAACGCTACGCATCGGCTCGCCAGCAGTGGGCAAGAACCGCCGCCCGAACCCGGACGGGGCCCTTCACGAAGTCCTCCGTGCAAGGCCCGGTCCGACCGCAGACCGGACTTCATGCGGCGGGGTTTCCCCGGCGTTCCGTCCGGGCGCCGGGATCGATCGGCCCGCTACTCGCCGAGGATCTCGGCAGCCTCCAGCCAGGCCATTTCCAGCTCTTCCTTCTCCGCTTCGACGCCCTGCAAGGTGGCGTTGAACTTGTTCACCTCGTCGAACTTCATGGCTTCCGAAGCGGCAGCCATCTGCGCGTGAAGCTTCTCGATCTGGGTGTCCAACTTGCCCATCTGTCGCTCCACCCGGTTCAGTTCCTTGCGGGCCTCGCGCTTCTCTGCCTCACTGGGGCCCGCAGATTCCGCGGTCTCGGAGGAGCCGGACTTGGCTGTCGGGGCTCCGGTGCTTCCGCCACCCTGGACGCCCGCACGGAGTTCCAGGTACTGGTCCACGCCGCCGGGCAGGCCACGGACCTTGCCGTCGCCAAGCAGGGCGACCTGGTGGTCGGTGACGCGTTCGAGCAGGTACCGGTCGTGGCTGACGACCACGAGGGTGCCCGGCCAGCCGTCGAGCATGTCCTCGATCGCCGCGAGCGTGTCGGTGTCCAGGTCGTTGGTGGGCTCGTCGAGCATCAGCACGTTGGGCTCGCCGATGAGCAGGCGCAGCAACTGCAGCCGGCGGCGTTCGCCGCCGGACAGCTCCTTGACGGGGGTCCACTGCTTGTCCGTGCCGAAGCCGAGCTGCTCCGCGAGCTGGCCCGCCGAGACCTCCTTGCCTCCGACCTCGAAGGAGAGGCGCTCGGACTTGATGACCTCGATCAGGCGCATGTCGGCGACCTCGTCGAGCTCCTTGACCTCCTGGGTCAGGATCGCGGTCTTGACGGTCTTGCCGCGCTTGATGGTGCCCGATGTCGGCTCGATCTCGCCGTTGAGCAGGCGCATCAACGTGGACTTGCCGGCGCCGTTGACGCCGACGATGCCCACGCGCTCGCCCGGCGCCAGGCGCAGGGTGATGTTGTTGAACAGCGGCTTGCCGGTGCCGAAATCGAGGGTGACGTGCTCGAGGTCCAGTACGTCCTTGCCCAGGCGGGCGGTGGCCATCTTGTTCAGTGCGACGGTGTCGCGGGCCACCGGGACATCGGCGATGAGGGTGTTTGCGGCCTCGATGCGGAACTTCGGCTTGGAGGTTCGGGCGGGGGCGCCGCGGCGCAGCCAGGCCAGTTCCTTCTTGACCAGCTGCTGGCGCTTGCTTTCGACGACGGCCGCGGTGCGGTCGCGTTCGGCGCGGGCCAGCACGTAGGCGGCGTAGCCGCCGTCGAACGGGTCGACGATGCCGTCGTGGACCTCCCAGGTGCGCGTGCAGACCTCGTCGAGGAACCAGCGGTCGTGGGTGACCACGAGCAGGCCGTTGGCGTTGGCGCGCCAGCGGTTTTTAAGGTGCTTGGCCAGCCAGGCGACACCCTCCACGTCGAGGTGGTTGGTCGGCTCATCGAGCATGATCACCTCGTGCTCGCCGATGAGCAGCTTGGCCAGGGCCACGCGGCGCTTCTGGCCGCCGGAGAGCGAGGCGACCTCGGCGTGCCAGTCGACCTCGCCGACCAGGCCGCCCATGACCTCGCGCACCAGCGGGTTCGAGGCCCACTCGTGGTCCGCAGCCTCGCCGACGATGGCCTCGCCGACCGAGAGGTGCCCCTCCAGCACGTCGGACTGGTCCAGGTAGGCCACACGCACGTCGCCCCGCTTGGTGACACGGCCCTCGTCGGGGGTGATGCGTCCGGCCAACAGGCGCATCAGCGTGGACTTGCCGTCGCCGTTGCGGCCGACCATGCCGATGCGGTCGCCGTCCTCGAGCCCCAGCGAGAGGGAATCGAGAACCGTACGGGTGCCGAAGGCCATGGAAATGTTTTCGGCGCCGAGCAGATGTGCCACGGGTGGGGAGCTCCTAGCTAGAGGGTGTGTTCGGTGGTGGGCAGGATACCGGCCCCGGGGACCGGGCCGTGCACGGCGATCGTCGCGACGCCTGCCTCGTCGGAAAGCTGCGTCATGATCTGCTCGCAGTGCGCCTCGTCGGTGGCCAGCAGCGCCAGGGTCGGGCCGGAACCCGAAACCAGGGCATGCAGGGCCCCTGCTGCCTCGCCCAGGTCGCGCACCACGCCGAGCTCCGGCGCCAAGGCCAGGGCCGCCCGCGTCATGTCGTTGACCAGCAGCCCGGAGAGCGCGTCGAGGTCGGCGTCCATCAGGGCTCCAACCATGTCCGGGTCGACCTCGGTGGGGGTCGGCACGTCCTCGGCGGCGCGCAGCCGGTCCAGCATGCCGTAGACCCTCGGCGTCGAGAGCCCGTAGGAGGCCGGGACCAGCACCCAGTCGGTGCGTTCGCGCAGCAGCAGCGGGGCCAACAGGTCCCCGACGCCCAGCCCGACGGCTGCCCCGCCATGCAGGGCGAAGGGCACGTCGGCGCCCAGGCGGGCACCGAGCCGGGCCAGTTCCTCGCGGTTCAGGCCGGTCCCCCAGAGGGCGTTGCAGGCCACAAGCGTCGCCGCGGCGTCGGCTGATCCCCCGCCCATGCCACCGGCAATGGGTACGCGCTTGGTGATGCACAGGTCGACACCGGCGTAGTGGCCGGTGTGCTCGCGGAGCATCATTGCGGCCTTGACCACCAGGTTGTCGGGGCCCAGCGGGAACGATTCCGGATCGGAGACCGCCGTGGAATCCGGGTGCAGCGAGACGTGGATTTCCTCGTCGTCGCGGCCCGTCGCGGAGACATCCTCGTAGAGCGAGACCGCCAGGTAGAGGCTGGCTACCGAGTGGTAGCCGTCTTCGCGGGGCGGACCAACCTTGAAGTAGCAATTGATCTTTCCCGGCGCCCGCGCGGTGATCGTACGGCTCATTCGGTACCGGATTCCAGCGCCTGCCTGGCTTCGGCGATGGCGGTGAACTCGAGGATGCCAAGTTTCTCGCCGCGTGCCTGCGGGTCGATACCCGCCGCAGTCAGGGCCTCTTCCGCCTTGGCGGGGGAACCTGCCCACCCGGCAAGTGCCGCGCGCAGCGTCTTGCGGCGCTGTGCAAAAGCGGCGTCGATGACGGCAAAGACCTCTTGGCGGCTGGCCGTGGTCGTCGGCGGTTCGCTGCGTTCGAACCCGACCAGGCCGGAGTTGATCTTGGGGGCCGGCCAGAAAACGTTCATGCCGATGACGCCGGCCTTGCGCATGGTGCCGTACCAGGCGCCCTTGACGCTGGGGACGCCGTACGTCTTGCTGCCCGGTCCCGCGGCCATGCGGTCGGCGACCTCGTCCTGGACCATCACAAGTCCGTGGCGCAGCGACGGGAAGTGTTCGAGCAGGTGCAGCACCACCGGCACCGCGACGTTGTACGGCAGGTTTGCCACCAAGGCCGTCGGCGGGTGCGGCAGCTCCGTGACCTTCATGGCGTCCGAGAGGATGACCGTGAGGTTCTCCGCCTTCTCGGGGCGGAACTCGGCAACGGTCTGCGGCAGACGCGCGGCAAGTTTCGGGTCGATCTCGACGGCTACGACGCGGGCAGCCGCGTCGAGAAGTCCCAGGGTGAGCGAGCCGAGGCCGGGGCCGACCTCGAGCACCGTTTCGCTCGGGTCGAGTCGTGCATTCGAGACAATGCGGCGGATGGTGTTTCCGTCGATGACGAAGTTTTGCCCCAGCGTCTTGGTCGGGCGTACGTCGAGCTCGCCGGCGAGGCGGCGAATGTCGGTGGCGCCGAGCAGTGGCGGCGGGGTCGATTCTACGGAAGTCACGATTCAATCTTAGTTCAGGCACCGGCCCGGGCGGACCGGTGGCCGGTGGAAAGCCCCGGACGGGGCCCTTGTTGGAAAGGCCGATGGGCCCCGCAAGACTTGCGGGGCCCATCGGATGTACATGTATGTGCCGTGCGGCTTCACGCCCCTCGGGCGGTCGGCGTATCGGTTCCTAGCGCAGGCCCAGCTTGCTGGAGCAGGCCGGCCAGTGGCCCCATCCGCCGCTGGCGCGGAGCTTCTCGGCGGTTGCCACCTGTTCGGCGGGAGTCGCCTGGTGCGGCAGCGGCGCGTACTTGGTGCCGCCCGCGCCGGCCCAGCTGCTGGCGGAGAACTGCAGGCCGCCGTAGTAGCCGTTGCCGGAGTTGATCGCCCAGTTGCCGCCGGATTCGCACTTGGCCAGTGCCTTCCAGGTCGCGGAAACGCTGCCCGCGCTGGCGGTGGTTCCCTTGCTTGCCTTGGGCTTCGGCTTCTCCTTGGTGCCGACGGAGATTTCCTCGTCGACGGGCTTGGTCGTGACCTTGTCGCTGACCAGTTCCTTGTCGGTTTCCTTGCCGTTGCGCAGGGTCACCTCGTAGGTCTTGGTTCGTTCGCCGTCCTTGCCCTTGGCCAGGGTCTTCTTGGTTCCTTCGAGCGCCTTCGCATCCTTGACGGTCGTGGTGCCGTGGGCGATCGTTTCGGTTTCCTTGACCTTCTTGGTCTCCACGCGGGTGACCTTGATCTTCAGGTTCTCGGTGATTTCGTCGGAAGCCTTGACGTTGAGTTCGTCGTCCTTGGAGACCTTGACCTTGGCCTCGGCCAGCACGTCGGCAACGGTGGCCGCTGTCGTGTCCAGGTTCTTGGTGTCGCCGTCAACCTTGATCGTCACTGCCTTGGGAGTGGAAATGTCGATCGGGGTGCGCAGGTCGACGAGTTCGAGGGCGGGGCCCTGCGCGATCTCCGAGTCGGACTCCACGTTGAGCTGATCGAGGACGTCGGCAACGGTGAGGCCGGTCGTCTGAACGACGCGCTCCACTCCGTCGATATTGACCTCGATGGTCTTGTTGCGCTTGATGTCGATGGCCGTCCCATCGGCCACGGCCGTGCCGAGGGCGGGCGAAACGGCATCGAGGTTGGAAACCTCGATCTGCGAGTCCTTCAGGACATCGGCCACGGTTGCGGCACGGGTGGTCACGCTTTGGGTTTCACCGTCGATGGCGACGGCGACGGTCTTGTTGCCACCGACAAAGGTGACGAGACCAAGGATCAACGCGGTCAGGACGGCTGCTTGCGCGCCGATTTTCACCCAACGATTCTTGAAGGCATTCTTCACAGGATTCCAAACTTAGTTTTGGTCCAGGCACGGGGAACCGAACTTCGCGCGTCTAGCCCTGAATGCCTGATCTCGGATCAAGCCGGGGCCGTGGTTGCGCAACGGCCGGTGTCTTGCGGCACCATCCAATTCCGCAAAATTGCCGGGCTCCGATACGGAACCCGACAATCTCCTGCGGCATCAAATGCACCCGGGAACCTTCCCCGATCCCGGCTACTTTTCCTTAACCGTAATCGAATCGTAATAAGGCCGCAAGTGGCTCGTGCTTGAGTTGTGGCGAAAATACGTTAGAAGGGGCCGTAGGCGCGCAGGGTGTTTCCGGCAAGCACCCGGCAGTACTCCTCCAACCCGACACCCAGGTGCTCGGCCATGAAACGCACGGTGTGCGGGATCAGGTAGCTGGCGTTGGGACGGCCGCGGTACGGGTGCGGGGTCAGGAACGGGGCGTCGGTTTCCACCAACACCAATTCTGGCCTGGCTACCGACAACGCCTCGGGCAGGTCGAGGGAGTTCTTGAAGGTCACGGTTCCCGAGAACGACATGAACCAACCGTTGGCATTGCAGGTTTCGGCCAGCGCCGCGTCACCCGAGAAGCAATGGAAAACCACGTGCTCTGGCAGGTCCTCGCTTTCGAGGACACGGACCACGTCGAGGTGTGCATCACGGTCGTGGATCTGCAGCGCCTTTCCGTGCTCCCGCGCCATGCGGATGTGCTCGCGGAACGAGGCTTCCTGCGCGGGACGCCCCTCGGGGCCCGTGCGGAAGTAGTCCAGGCCCGTCTCGCCGATGGCCCGAACCCGGTCGTGGCCGGCAAGTGCCTCGATCCCGGCAATCGCGGCATCCAGGTCGCCGGTTGCCGCAAGGCGCGCGGCGTCGTTGGGGTGGATGGCGACGGCCGCCAGGACGCGGGGGTCCTCGCTCGCGGCACGGACCGCGAAACGGGAGGATTCGACGTCGCAACCTACCTGGATCACGCCGGGAACCCCGACGGCGTTAGCCGCGTCCAGGGCCTTCGACACCTCGACATCGACCAGCCCGTCGCGGAAGTCGAGGTGGGTGTGGTTGTCCGGAACGCCGAACGGCAGCGGTTCGGGGGCCGGCGGGTAGTGCAGGTTCCGCTTCTTGCCCTGTTCGTTGTCGCCGCTCCCGGACAGCTCGACTTCCGGGCCCCTCCGGTCCACCTCGGGCAGGTACGCCTCGGGAACCCCGTGGGTGCTTCCGCCTGCTGCTGCGCCGTTGCCCTTGGCCATCGATCCGTCTCCCTCGGTGCGCGGTTTGCGTTGCGCGGCGATCGACCGCGACGTACCTAGGGTACGCGTCCCACCATGCCGGGTCCCGCCAAATGTGATGCGTGGCACGCGGATGCCGGTATCGTTGAAGTGAGGACTTCACAATTGCCCGCTGCTGCACCTCAGGAGTACATTGCATGTCGCTTTCCACCGAGCCCCAGATCATGTCTGCCGACGAGTTCGGCCGCGTCTGTGAACAGGTCCTCTCCAGCATCGGCACGGTGATCGACGGCAAGGCCCAGGTCGCGCGCACTGCCCTGATCGTCCTGCTCGCCCAGGGACACCTGCTGCTCGAGGACGTCCCCGGCGTCGGGAAGACCATGCTGGCCAAGACGCTGGCCAAGACCGTCGACTGCACGGTCCACCGCATCCAGTTCACCCCCGACCTGCTGCCCTCGGATGTCACGGGCGTCTCGATCTTCAACCAAGACACCCACGAGTTCCAGTTCCGGCCCGGGCCGGTGTTCGCCCACATCGTGATCGGCGACGAGATCAACCGGGCCAATGCCAAGACGCAGTCCGCGCTGCTGGAGTGCATGGAGGAGGGCCAGGTCACCGTCGACGGGATCACCCATGCGCTGGGCAACCCCTTCATGGTCATCGCCACGCAGAACCCGATCGAGCTGGAGGGCACCTTTCCGCTGCCCGAGGCGCAGCGGGACAGGTTCATGGCCAAGATCTCCATGGGCTACCCCGATGCCGCGGCGGAAATGTCGATGCTCGAGTCGCACCAGGCCGCGTCGCCCCTGGAGCGCGTCAGCCCGGTGCTTGACCTGGCGACACTGCACACGCTGATCAACACCGTTGCCGCGGTGTTCGTTGCCGAGCCGGTCAAGGAGTACATCGTTGCCCTGGGGCGGGCCACCCGCGCACACCCGGAAATCAGGTTGGGGGCCTCCCCGCGTTCGCTGCTGCAGCTGCTGCGGGCTGCCAAGGCCGAGGCCGCGCTGAACGCCCGCGACTACGTGCTGCCCGAGGACGTGCGGACCGTCGCCACCGACGTGCTGGGCCACCGCCTGATCCTGCACCGCCGTGCCGAGGCCGCCGGCACCAACGCCGAATCGCTGCTGGCCTCCATCCTCAACTCCATCCCGGTCCGTGCCGGTGCCCGCGGATGACGCACGAAGGACGTCCGAGACGATGAACCCCCGGGAAGAAGGCCCCGCGGAGTTCCGCGAGTCCCCGCACACCGGCCGGTGGGTGCGCGACGAGGCACCGGCGAGCCTGCGCGAGCGCGTCCACCTGGGGTTCCTGACCTCCCGCGGCTGGGGCCTTTTTTCCACGGGCGTTGCGGCACTGGCCGGCGCGTGGCTGCTGGGCCGGCGCGAGCTGATGGCCGTGGCTCTCTTCCTGGTCCTGACGCCCCTGCTCGCTGCCTTCCTGCTGCGCTTCGGGCGCACGCCGCTGGGCGTGGTGCGCACGTTCAACCCGAGCGTGGCACAGACGGACTCCGGGGTACGGGTCCGCCTGCACATCAGCCATGCCGGCCGCTCCCCCGGCATCCTGCCGCTGAGCGACACCTTGCCCGGGGACTTCGGGCACGGCCCCGAATTCAGCTACCCGTCACGAAACGCTGCGGTCCACGAGGGTGTCTCAAGCAGCCACTACGAATACCGCCTGCGCCTGGCCTCCCGCGGCATCTACCCCATCGGCCCCGTCAAGGCCCGGGTCACGGACCCGTTCGGGCTGGCCGCGCGACCGGCCGCGGTGGACAAGCCCAGCGCCCTGGTGGCCATGCCTCGGATCGAGCCGCTGGAGCCGGACGGGCTGCCCGGCGAGCGCGGGGCCCACGGGCAGGCAAGCTCCAACCGCCGGCTGACCCCCGATTCCTTCGACGTGATGACCAGGGACTACCGGGACGGCGACTCCGTGCGGCGCATCCACTGGCCGGCCACCGCCCGGCGCGGTTCGGTCATGGTGCGCCAGGAGGACTACCGGGCGACGCCGCGTGCGCTGATAGTGCTAGACCGTTCGCGGGCTGCCTACCTGCCCCACGGCTCAGGCTCCGAGCCCGGCATCGCCATCCCGCAGTACACCTCCGACCCCAAGCAGTCCACCCCGCGGTTCGAGTGGGCGCTGCGCGGGGCCCTGGGCATCGGCGCCTACCTGTCCCGGTCGGGGTTCGGCATCGAAATGATCGACCACGAGGCACGTCCCGTCAACCAGGTCTCGGCCTCGGGGTCGGATGACGGCAGCGAGGTCTTCGGCGGCCCCCACGCCGTCGAGGACATGCAGGGGGCCCTGGCGGCGCTGGGCCTCGAGGACCCGCCCGCGCGGCATGTCTCGGAATCGGCCCCGGCCTTGACCACGGCCCTGAAGACCCGGTTGCGCACGCACGGCGATCGGCTGGTGCTGCTGCTCGGCGAGGTGTCCCCCGCGACGGCGAACGCGTGGATCGATTCGGTCGGCTCCCGCCGCCAGGTCGTGGTGCTCTGCGTGGTGCACCGGCCGGAGCAGGCACAGCCCGTGGTCACACGCTTCCGCCAGGCCGGGTGGTCGGCCGTGGCGGTGTCCCCGAAGACCACGCTGGCCGAGGCCTGGAGCGAACTCGGAGGGCAGTCGTGAGCGCCCCGACACTGGACCGGGCGCTGCCCGCCGAGGACCTCCATGCCATGGCCCCGCAGCGCAGGGACCTGCGCGCCGCGGCACCGCTGCTGGGTGCCGGGTTCGCCACGCTGCTGGCGACGCTCGGCTCGGCGGCAAGCCTCCACGGGGTAGTCAGCGGCTGGTCGTGGCTGGTCCAGGTGGCCGCCACGGTGCTGGCTGTCGTGCTGGCCACGAACCTGGCCCGCCACCTGGCGGCCCCGCGGTGGGCCGTGCCCGTGGCCGGGGTCCTGGCCGCGGTCTGCACGCTGACCTTGCTGTTCTTCTCCAACACCGCACTGCTGGGTTTCCTGCCCACCCCCGAGACCTACAGGGCGCTGCTGTACGTGTGGGAGACGGCCAACGAGCAGATGGGTTCGCAGGTGCCGCCGGTGCAAACCACGGGGGTCATCGTCTTTTCGGTGACGCTGTGGTCCGCCGTCGTCGCCCTGGCCGTGGACACGCTCGCCTTCACCCTGCGGGCGCCGGCCGTCTCCGGGATCCCGCTGTCGCTGCTGCCGGTGATCGCCTCCCTGTTCGAACCCCAGGGCGCCGGGATCGGTTCCGTGACGCTGGCGGCCGTCGGGTTCCTCCTGGTCCTTGCCTCCGCCCGGTGGCTGGAGTCCGCGGCCCCGGGCACCGGGGGCCGGCGCCTGGCCGTGGAGCTCGTCGGGGACCATGACCCCGGGCATGCCGCGGCACCTCGCAGGCCGGGGACCTCGTGGATCCAGGGATCCGTGGTCCTCGCCGGCGCCGTCGCGAGCCTGATGGTGCTGCCGATGGCCGTCCCCGGGTTCACCAAGGGCATGATGGTCGAGGGCACCAGGCCCTCCTGGGGCGGCGTCGCCACGAACATCGACCCGATGATCGCCCTGGGCAACGACCTGCGCAACAATTCCCCCGGCACGGTCCTGCGCTACTACACCGACGACACCGAACCGCTGTACCTGCGCACCTCGGTGATCGGGGCCCTCGAGGGCAGCAAGTGGCAGCCCGAGGATTCCCAGCCCCGGGTGCCTGTCACGGACCCCCTGGTCTCTTCCGGCCTCGCGGGGTTCGCCTTGACGAGGGACACCGTGACCCGCGTGGTGACCGACAGGTACCGCGGGGTGTGGTTGCCGATGCCGGGCAACCCCGTCATCGTCGACAACCTGCCCGGGGACTGGCGGTGGAGCCCGGACACCGGGACCATGCGTGCAGGGGAAAACGAGCCGATGGCGGCGCAGGACTACACCGCGCTGGCCCGGGTCCCGGAGTTCACGGCCGAGGAGCTCGAGAGCTGGAGCATCGAATTCCAGGGCGCGGCCGCGGGCTCGGCCGATTCGCAATACCTGCGGCTGCCCGACGACACCCCCGAGTCCCTGTTCGAGGCGACCTCGAAGGCCATTGAAGGCGCCGAGGGCAGCTCGGCCTTCGAACAGGCGGCCGCGATCCAGAAGCACCTGCGGTCCGGGACCTACACCTACTCCGAGAAGACCCCCGTCGAGGACGGCTACGATGGCAGCGGGATGCAGGTCATCGATGCCTTCCTGCAGCAGAAGGCCGGCTACTGCGTGCACTTCGCCTCCACCATGGCCGTGATGGCACGCACGCTGGGAATCCCCAGCCGCATCGTCACCGGATACTCCCCGGGCAGCGCCACCGGCGAGAGCGTCCCGGGCAGCAACGGGAGCACGCTCGCGGAATTCACTGTCAATTCCCGCAATGCCCATGCCTGGCCCGAACTCTACTTCCCCGGCGCGGGCTGGGTCCCCTTCGAACCCACCCCGGGCCGCGGCGTCCCGCCGGCCTACGCCCCGGCCGCCGCCGTGCCGACCCAGGACCCCGGCCGCGACCCGCGCCAGACGAGGCCCACCACCAGCAACACCGCCAGCCCCACGGCGAGTTCCTCCTCCGCGGCCGCCGGCCCCGCAGCCGGCACCGGGCCGGTGGAGCGGGACACGCCGGCGTGGCCGCTGGCGGCGCTGGCAGGGGTCCTGCTGCTGGGCGCCACCCCGTTCGCCATCCGCCGCCTCCAGCGCTCCCGGCGCCTGCGCACCGTCGCCGGGGACCGCGGGGATACGGCAGGTTCGCCCGTCGATGCCGCCTGGGCGGAACTCGTGGCGCTGGGCTTGGACCATTCACGGCCCATGCGCCAGGACGAATCGGCCGGCGACTATGCCCGGCGCCTCGCGAAGTTCCTGCCCGGTGCGGCCGCCGACCTGCACACACTGGGCGGGGCCTACGAACGGCAGCTGTACGCCCCGGCCGCCAAGGCCCCCACGGCGGGAGCCGCGCTGGTCCAGGCACTGGCCGGTGTCGAGCGGGCTTTCACGGACCGGCTCTCCACCGGGCCCCGGATCACCGTGCGCCTGTGGCCGAAGTCGGTCTTTGCCCCGCGGCCGCTGGAGCCGCTGGGCTACAGTTCCTCCACGTAGGTGGCCAACCGCTGCAACTGGTCCGCGGGATGGAACCCGGTTCCTCGGATCTTTTCAAGTCGCAGCGTGCTGCTGGCCGGCCGCGGGGCGGTGTCCGGGCGCCCCGCGAAGTAGTCGGCGGTGCTGATCTCGTTCACCCGGGCGGGATCGTGGCCGCAGAGCACGAACACCTGCTTGGCGATCCTGGCCCAGGAGGCCGGTTCGCCGTCGTTCGTCAGGTTGTAGGTGCCGAAGGGAGCACCGGATTCGAGCAGGTGCACCATACCGGCGGCAAGGTCCGCGGTGAAGCTCAGCCGCCCGACCTGGTCGTTGACCACGGACGGATTCACACCGGTCCGTGCCAGCCTCGCCATGGTGGCGACGAAGTTCTGGCCGGCCCCGACGACCCAGCTCGTTCGGACGATGTAGTGGCGCGGAACCGTGCGGACCAGCGCCTCCCCGGCGGCCTTCGTCTGTCCGTAGACCCCCAGCGGGCACGGCGGGTCCTCCTCGCCGTAGGAGCGCAGGCGCCCGTCGAAGACGTAGTCGCTGGAGACGTGCACCAGGGTGATGCCGTGCTCGGTGCAGACGCGGGCCAGGCGCTCCACCGCTGTGACGTTGGTGGCCCAGGCGTCGTGCCTGCCGGTTTCGCTTTCGGCCAGGTCGACCCGCGTGTAGGCCGCGGCGTTGACAACCGTCCCGTAGTCCTGCCAGTTGACCCCGGCCAGGTGCTCCGGATTGCAGAGGTCGAAGTCACCGCGTCGCGGAAACTCGTATCGGCCCTCGCCACGGAGCAGCGCCGAGAGCGCACGCCCCAGCTGGCCGTTCCCGCCGATGACAAGGGTCTTGGGCCGTGGCACGGGAATGACGTCGGCCAGCGCCGGGTGCTCCTTGTCCGCTTCCGAGGTGACCGCCCGGTCCAGCGGGATTGGCCACGGGATGCCGGCGGTTTCGTCGGCCAGGTTCAGGAAGGTGTAGCCCTCCTGCGCTTGTGGTGACCAGTGCTCGGTCACCAGGTAACTGTAGCCGGTGTCCGGTTCCAGGGTCTGGAAACCGTTGCCGACCCCGCGCGGCACGAAAACCGCCTGCCCGGCGGTGAGAACCGTGCTGTAGCTCCTGCCGAAGCCGTCCCCGGCACGCAGGTCGACCCAGGCACCGAAGACGGATCCGCCAACCACAGCCACGTACTTGTCCCACGGTTCGGCATGGATCCCGCGGGTCGTGCCGGTTTCCCGGTTGAAGGACACATTGTTTTGCACGGGCCGGAAATCGGGCAGCCCGGCGGCGGTCATCTTTTCGCGCTGCCAGTTCTCCTTGAACCAGCCCCGCGCGTCCTCGTGCACGGGCAGTTGGACCAGCAGGAGTCCAGGGATGCCGGTGGCCTGGACCTCAGGTGCCGTCACCGGGCGTCGCCGTCCGCCGCGGCGAGTCCTGTGGCTTGTTCCTGGAGCATGTAGCGCTCCTCGGTCCGCCGCTTGGCAGGCTCCCACCACCAGCGGTTCTCCCGGTACCAGTCGATGGTTTGTGCCAAGCCCGCTGCAAGGTCCCGGTGCTGCGGTCGCCAGCCCAGCTCGTTGCGCAGGGAGCCGGCATCTATCGCATAGCGCATGTCGTGCCCCGGGCGGTCGGCCACGTAGTCGAAGGCGTCCTTGTCCTCGCCCAGCAGGCCGAGGATCGTCTCCAGGACGCCCAGGTTGCTCGTTTCGCCGTCCGCCCCGACCAGGTAGGTTCGCCCCGTTTCGCCCCGTTGCAGGATCTCCCAGACCGCCGAGGAATGGTCATCCACGTGGATCCAGTCGCGGACATTGGAACCGCTGCCGTAGAGCTTGGGTCGCTCGCCGTCGAGGATGTTGGTGATCTGCCGCGGGATGAACTTTTCCACGTGCTGGTACGGCCCGTAGTTGTTCGAGCAGTTGCTCAAGGTTGCCCGCAGCCCGAAGGACCGCACCCAGGCCCGGACCAGCAGGTCCGAGGCGGCCTTTGTCGAGGAGTACGGGCTTGAGGGGTTGTACGGGGTGGTTTCGGTGAAGCGCCCGGGATCGTCGAGCTCCAGGTCGCCGAAGACCTCGTCCGTCGAGATGTGGTGGAAGCGCACGTCGTGGCGCCTGGCCGCCTCGAGCAGGGTGTAGGTCCCCACGATGTTGGTGTGCAGGAACGGTGCGGGATCGTGGAGGGAATTGTCATTGTGGGATTCCGCGGCGAAGTGGACGACGGCATCCGCATCCCCCACCAATCCATCGACGAGTGCGGCGTTGGCGATGTCCCCGATTTCCAGCCGTACCCGGTCGGCGGGAAGGTCCCTGAGCGACTCGGGGTTCCCCGCGTAGGTCAATGCGTCAAGTACAACAATGCTCGCGTGGGAGTGCTCAATCACGTATCGGACAAAGTTCGCCCCAATGAATCCGGCACCCCCAGTTACCAGGATTCTCTTCATGGTCGCAAGGCTATCGCCCCTCCACATCCGTGGCTAGGTGTGCTTAGTATGTGCCCATGAGAGGCATAATTCTCGCCGGGGGAACGGGATCACGCTTACATCCAATCACCCGCGGTGTTTCGAAACAGCTGGTGCCCGTGTACGACAAACCGATGATCTACTACCCGTTATCCACCTTGATGCTCGCAGGAATCAGGGACATCCTGGTGATCACGACCCCGACGGATGCCCGCCAGTTCCGTGACTTGCTCGGGGACGGCTCGCAATTCGGGATCCGCCTGGACTACGCCGTCCAGGACTCCCCGGACGGGCTGGCCCAGGCCTTCATCATCGGCGAGGAGCACATCGGGGAGGGTCCCGTCTCCCTGGTGCTGGGCGACAACATCTTCTACGGGCCAGGGTTCGGAACCCAACTCGCCGAGTTCCGGGACGCCCCCGGAGCGACGATCTTCGGGTACTGGGTCAAGGATCCCGGAGCCTACGGTGTCGTCGAATTCGATGACTCGGGCCGGGCCGTTTCCCTCGAGGAAAAGCCGCTGCGGCCCAAGAGCCACTATGCGGTGCCCGGGCTGTATTTCTACGACAACTCGGTCATCGAGCGGGCCCGGAACCTGGCACCCTCGCCGCGCGGCGAACTCGAAATCACCGACATCAACCGGCAGTACCTGGACGAGGGGTCGCTGCGGGTCAACGTGCTGGCCCGCGGCACAGCATGGCTGGATACCGGCACCTTCGATTCGCTCAACGACGCGTCGAACTTCATCCGCACCATCGAGGCCCGCCAGGGGCTGAAGATCGGGGTGCCCGAGGAGGTCGCCTGGCGCAGCGGGTACATCGACGACGCCTCCCTGGAGGCCTGTGCCCGCAAGCTGGGCAAAAGCGGCTACGGCGACTACCTGAGGATGCTGCTTTCCAACGACTTCGAGGACCCCTACCACTGAGGCTTCCGGCGGCATCCCGCGCACGAAAAAGCGGTGTTCCCCCTTCCCCGGGAAGGGAAGGCGGAACACCGCTCGCGTTGCCGCGGCCCGGTGGGCCGCAGGCGGTTGTTGCTAGACCGCGTACGGGTCGGCGATGCCGATGTACTGGGTGGTGGTGTACTCGGCAAGGCCTTCGGCTCCGCCTTCACGGCCCAGGCCGGACTGCTTCACGCCGCCGAACGGTGCCGCGGCGTTGGAGATGACGCCGGCGTTGAAGCCAACCAGGCCGAACTCGATCTTCTCGGCCACGCGGAACAGGCGGTTGTGGTCCTTGGTGAAGACGTAGGACGCCAGGCCGTACTCGCTGGCGTTGGCCAGTTCGATGGCGTGTGCTTCGTCGCGGAAGGTGGTGATCGGCGCGACCGGGCCGAAGATTTCCTGGCGGAGGATCTCGGCGTCGTTTGCGACGTTGGTCAGCACGGTCGGTGCGTAGAAGTAGCCCGGTCCCTCGACCGGGGCGCCGCCGGTGACTGCCACTGCGCCGGCCTCGATGGCCTTCACGACAAGTGCGTGAACGTCGTCGCGGGCGTTGCCGTCGATCAGCGGGCCGACGTTGGTGGTCGGCTCGGTGCCGCGGCCGGTCTTCAGCGCGCCCATGGCGGCCGCGAACTTGGCGGTGAATTCCTCGGCCACCGACTCGTGGACCAGGAAGCGGTTCGCCGCGGTGCAGGCCTCGCCCATGTTGCGCATCTTCGCTGCCATGGCGCCCTCGACTGCGGCGTCGATGTCGGCGTCCTCGAAGACCAGGAACGGTGCGTTGCCGCCCAGTTCCATGGAGGTGCGCAGCACGTTCTCGGTGGCGTCCTTCATGAGCATCTTGCCCACCGGGGTGGAGCCGGTGAAGGAGACCTTGCGCAGGCGGGAGTCGGCCATCAGCGGGCCGGAGATCTTCGAGGCGCTGGCCGAGGACACGACGTTCAGCACGCCTGCCGGAAGGCCGGCTTCCATCATGACCTGGGCGAAGAGCTGGGAAGTCAGCGGGGTGAGCTTGGCGGGCTTGAGCACCATGGTGCAGCCGGCGGCGACGGCCGGGGCGACCTTGCGGGTGGCCATGGCCAGCGGGAAGTTCCAGGGGGTGATCAAGAGGCACGGGCCGACCGGCTTGGTCTGCACGATCATCTTGTTCTTGCCCTCGGGGGTGGTCAGGTAGCGGCCGTAGTCGCGCACCGTCTCCTCGGAGAACCAGCGCAGGAACTCGGCGCCGTAGGTGACCTCGCCGCGGGCCTCGGCCACGGGCTTGCCCATTTCCAGGCTCATCAGCAGTGCAAAGTCGTCGGCACGCGCGGTGACCATGTCGAAGGCGCGGCGCAGGATCTCGGCGCGTTCACGCGGCGGGGTCAGGGCCCATTCGGCCTGGACCGCGTCGGCGGCGTCGAGGGCTGCCATGGCATCCTCGGTGGTGGCGCTGGCCAGGGTGGCAAGCTTTTCGCCGGTGGCCGGATCGAACACGTCGAAGGTGCCGCCGTCGGAGGCATCGCGCCATTCGCCGTTGATCAGCAGGCCGGTGGGTACGGAGGCGATCAGCGCGGCTTCGCGCTCTGGGGTAATGGTCATCGGGTGTTCTCCCTTGAACGAAAGGAATCTGGCGGTGGAACGTTTCCCTGCCCACGCTAGTGGGGCAGAGTGTGGCTGTAAATTTCTATCTGCACTATGACAGGCCCCGGGCGTTGTGCAGGTATCCCAAAGGAACCGCCTCCGGCTCCGGGCCGGACGGCCGGGAAGCGCCGGGACCCGGCCCCGGAAAACGCCTGTGGCTAGGCGCGCGCCTCAAGCACCGCGGTGTACAGCTCGCGCTTGGAGACCCGTTCCTTTTCGGCGACGGCGGCCACGGCTTCCTTCAGCCGCAGGCCCTCGGCGACGAGCTGCTGGACCTGGGCGACGTGGTCCACGGCGCGGGCGGGTTCCCCGGCGGGTGCACCGCCGACGACCACGGCGATTTCCCCGCGGACCTCGCCCTCGGCCCACACCAGCAACTCGCCGAGGCTGCCGCGGATAACTTCCTCGTACATCTTCGTTAGTTCGCGGGCGATGGCCCCGGGACGGTCGGTTCCGAAGGCGTCGCGCAGCGCGCGGATCATCGCATCGAGGCGGTGCGGCGCCTCGAAGAACACCATGGTGCGCTGCTCGGTGGCCAGGTCCTCGAGGCGCTTGGCGCGCTCCCCCGCCTTGCGCGGCAGGAAGCCCTCGAAGGTGAAGCGGTCGGTGGGCAGGCCGGAGAGTGCCAGCGCGGTCAGCACGGCCGAGGGGCCCGGGACGGCGGTGACGGTGACACCCGCCGCCACGGCTGCCTCCACCAGCTTGAAGCCGGGGTCCGAGACGGCAGGCATGCCGGCGTCGGAGACCACCAGGATCGTGGCGCCGCCGGCGACGAGTTCCAGCAGCTCGGCCAGCCGGTGCGTCTCGTTGTGTTCGTGGTAGCTGATCAGCCGTCCCGGGACGCGCACGCCCAGGCCCTGGGCCAGGTGCAGGAAGCGCCGGGTGTCCTCGGCGGCGACGATGTCGGCGCTCGTCATGAGTTCGATCAGTCGCGGGGAGGCGTCGGACAGGTTGCCGATGGGGGTTGCCGCAAGGACAATCTGGCCCGGCTTTTCTTGAGTTTCCACACGCCAAGACTACTCGCCGCGCCGCCTTCCCCGCGCACGAAGGGCCCTTCGGTAGAGTAATGACGGTGAATACAGCATTCCCGCAGGCCACGCGCCGCTGGGCCCTCGACCCCGGCCGGGCCTACGGCCTCCAGGCGCTGCGCGAGCGGCTCCTCGGGAGCGCCTTCGCCCCGGGGATCTGGGGCTGGATCGTCCCGCTGGCGGTGACGGTGCTGGCCGGCCTGCTGCGTTTCACCAACCTCAACCACCCGCACCTGCTGATCTTTGACGAGACCTACTACGTCAAGGACGCGTACACCATGATGCACGCGGGCTACGAGCTGGAATGGGGCGAGGAACCCAACGACGCGTTCATCAACGGGCACCCCGAACCGAAGGACTCCGCCTCCTTCGTGGTGCACCCGCCGCTGGGCAAGTGGCTGATCGCCGGCGGCATGTGGCTCTTCGGCACGGACAACGGCCTGGGGTGGCGTTTCAGCGCCGCGCTCTTCGGCACGCTGTCGGTGCTGCTGGTGGCCCTCGTCGCCCAGAAGCTCTTCTCCTCGGTGGTCCTGGGCGGGCTGGCCGGCACCCTCGCGGCCGTCGACGGCCACCAGATCGTGATGTCCCGCACCGGGCTGCTGGACATCTTCCTGATGTTCTTCATCCTCGCCGGGTTCTGGGCGCTGCTCAACGACCGCTTCCACGGCCGCGAAAAACTGGCCCGCGCCCTGGCCACCGTGGACGGGGCCATGCCGGATCCGCGGCTGCTGGCCTACGGACCCTGGATCCTGTGGCGGCCCTGGCGGCTGGTGGCGGGCGTGATGTTCGGCTGCGCGGCGGGGGTGAAATGGTCGGCGCTTTCCTTCATCGCGGTCTTCGGGCTGATGACGGTGCTGTGGGACCTGGCGGCGCGCCGCCGCGCGGGCATCCGGCACTGGTTCGCCGGAGGGGTGCTGCGCGAGGGGATCCCCGCATTCCTCACCATCATCCCCACGGCCCTTGCCGTGTACCTTGCCACCTGGACCGGCTGGTTTGCGACATCCGGCGGGCGCTACAGGAACTGGGCCGGGCAGAACCCGTCGGACACCTGGGGCTGGGTACCCGCCCCGCTGCGCTCGCTCACCGAGTACCACCGGGCAGCCGTCGCCTTCCACGAGGGGCTGGGTTCCCCGCACGGCTGGGAATCCTCCCCGTGGTCGTGGCTTTTCGCGGGCCGCCCCGTCCTCTTCTTCTACGAATCGCGCACCAACGGCGAGTACGGCTGCCTGGATGCGAACTGCGTGCAGGGCATCACCGACCTCCCCAACCCTCTCATGTGGTGGGCGGCGACGCTGAGCCTGCTGGTGCTGCTCTTCTACTGGGCCGGCGCCCGGGACTGGCGCGCCGGGGCGATCCTCGCCGGTATCGCCGCGGGATTCCTCCCCTGGTTCATGTACCCCGAACGCACCATGTTCTTCTTCTACACCCTGCCCTTCGCACCCTTCATGGTGCTCTCGCTCACCTACGTGCTGGGCAGGTTCCTGCCCGCGGACCCGCGTTCCCCGTGGCGCGGGCAGCGCCTGCTGCTGGCGGGCATGTTCGTGGCACTGGTCATCGCCGTGTCTGCCTTCTTCTGGCCGGTCTGGACCGGGCAGATGATCACCTACGACAACTGGCGCATGCACATCTGGATGCCGAGCTGGTCCTAGCCCCGACAGGCGGCCGGGCGCCGGCTGCGCCTAGACTTGAACACCCGAACCAACGGAATGCCACCACCCCCGGACACCCCGCACGCGGCGGCCCCGGGCAACCCCGACGAGCAGGAACACCCCGCATGCGCGAATCAAGCACCGAAAAACTGATCGACCTCCCCCCGGGCTTCAACACCACCCAGCTGCTGGTGGACCGGCTCGAATCCGGCGGCGGTGCCCCGCTGTTCAGCGTCAAGCGCGGCGGGCGGTGGCACGATGTCTCGACGGCCGACTTCGTGGCCGACGTCCGCTTGCTGGCCAAGGCGCTCATGGCCGACGGCGTGCGGCCCGGGGACCGCGTGGTCATCATGTCCCGCACCCGCTACGAGTGGGCCCTGGCCGAGCAGGCCGTCTGGTTTGCCGGCGCCGTCTCCGTGCCGGTCTACGAGACCAGCTCCCCGTTCCAGGTCGAATGGATCCTGCGCGACTCGGGGGCCAGGTACGTGTTCGCCGAGGATGCCCAGCGGGCCGGCGTGGTCCGCGCGGCGCTGGCGCTGCTGGGCGAGCCCGTTGCGATCCGGGTCTTCGACGAGGGGTCCGGGGAAGCAGATTCCGGCATCCCCTCCGGCGGGCTGCAACAGCTGCTGGAGCGCGGCGCCGCCTCGTCCGTCTCCGAGGCGGAGGTGGAGGCCGCGCGCCTGGCCGCGGGCCTGGCGGACACCGCGACGCTCGTCTACACCTCGGGCACCACGGGGCGGCCCAAGGGCTGCATGATGACCCACGCGAACTTCTCCGAGGTCGCCGTGAACCTTGCCCCGCACATGTCAAAGGTGCTGGGCGACGGGGAACGAACCCTGATGTTCCTGCCGCTGGCGCACGTCTTCGCCCGCGCCGTGCAACAGGTCTGCCTGCACGCCGGCTCCACGATCGCCCACACGCCGTCCGCGGCAACGCTTGTCGAGGACATGGCGGCGGTGAAGCCCGGCTTCCTGCTGGCCGTTCCGCGGATCTTCGAGAAGATCCGCGCGACCGCGTTCGCGACGGCGGAGGCCGCCGGCAAGGGCAGGCTCTTCGCGCAGGCGGAGGCCGTGGCCATCGAATACTCGAAGGCGGCCGATGCGCGCGGGCGCGGCGAACGCGTCTTCCGCTCCCCCGTCCTGCTGGCCAAGCACGCGCTGTTCAACAAGGTGCTCTACCCCCGGCTGCGCGCGGTGCTTGGCGGGCATGCCCGCTACACGATCTCCGGGGCCAGCGCGCTGAACGCGGACCTGGCGCACTTCTTCCGCGGCGCCGGGCTGGGCCTGCTCGAAGGCTACGGGCTGACCGAGACCACGGCGCCCGCCGCCGTGAACATGGCCGACGACGTGCGCGTGGGAACGGTGGGCATCCCGATCCCGGGCACCACCATCCGCATCGCCCCCGACGGCGAGGTGCTCATCAAGGGCATCGGCGTCTTCGCCGGCTACCACAACAACCCCGAGGCCTCGGCCGGGGCCTTCGACGCCGACGGCTTCTTCAGGACCGGCGACACCGGGTCCCTGGACGAGGCCGGGTTCCTGCGCATCACCGGGCGCAAGAAGGACATCATCGTGACGGCCGGCGGCAAGAACGTGGCGCCCGGCCCGCTGGAGGAATATATCCGCTCCGACAGGCTGGTCTCCCAGGCGGTGGTGGTGGGCGAGAACCGCCCGTTCGTCGCCGCCCTCGTCACCCTGGACACCGACGAGCTGGGCCCGTGGTGCAAGGCCAACGGGCTGGCTCCGCTGTCCCCGGCGGAGGCGGCCGTCCACCCGCTGGTGCTGGCTGCGGTGCAGCACGCCGTGGACGCGGCCAACACCACCGTCTCGCAGGCCGAGGCCATCAGGAAGTTCACGGTGCTCGGGCAGGACTTCACCGAGGAGTCGGGGCATCTGACCCCCTCGATGAAGCTCAAGCGCGCCGGCGTGATCGAGTCGTTCGCCGCGGACATCGACGCGCTTTACCGGCGCTAGCGCCGGATGCGCCAAACGGGGCCCTGCCGGGTCCGGGATGTTGCTCCCGGACCCGGCAGGGCCCCGTTTGTTCCACGGCCGGTTGCCCGCCGTCGTGCGGCAGTTGCGGGCCGCTGCTACTTCAGGCCGAAGACCCGCGCTTCCTGGCGCAGCCGCGAGGATTCGCGGCGCTTGGCCGTCGGCCACGTGGCAATAAGCGTGGCCACCGAGGCCACCGCCACGAGCACCGCGATGGCGATCGCCGCATCGACCCAGAACTGCGGCGGGTAGAGGCGGATCAGCGTGTCCGAGTAGTTGAACGTCCAGGTGCCGTTCGCGAAGAAGATCTTGTGGAAGCCGGTGAAGAAGGCCTCCCAGCCCAGGGCGGCCACGGTTCCCAGCACCGCGAACAGCCCCAGTGTGGCGACGGCGCCGGCGAACAGCCCGCGGCGGATGCCCCCGCTGTAGCTCCGGCCCAGGTAGACGAGGGCCACCACCATGATCGCGGCAAGCACCAGGCCGGCCAGGTAGGTGGTGGAGATGACGTTCTTGACGTCCAGCATGTGCTGGACCTCGGTGTTCAGGAACAACGGGTTGCCCAGGGTGTCGCGCAGCTCGCCGAGGTAGCGGGAGTCGGCGACGTTGTTCAGGTAGTCGACGCCGTAGGAGCCGTAGAGCAACCGGTCGGCGGTGCTGAAGCCGAAGCCGTCCGCCGGGAAGCCCGGGCGCTGGTAGGCGATCCACAGGAAAGCGGGGCTGGCGATCAGGCGGATGGCCAGGATCAGCAGCACGAACGGGTAGGCGGCGGCCAGCACCACCTGCAGGGTGCGGGCCAGCAGCGGCTTGGCACCGAGCGCCGCCTCGCGGGCGGCCCGGCGCTCGCGGGCGGCGGGGGTCGGCTCCGGGCCCGGGGTGTAGGCGCCGAAGACGCGGTTGCGCGCCTCGGCCACGGCGGAGGCAGTGGCCGGGCTGCCGGCCGCGGATCCGGCATTCGCGGAAGCGGGAAGCGCGCGGGTGGCGCTGGGCGGGGTGCCCGGGTCCGCGGGCGTCGCGGCGGTCGGGGCAGGCTGCGGCGCCTCGGGCGTGCGGGGCTCGACGGGGATCCGCGCGATGACGTCGTCGACCTCCCGGGAGTCCGCCGTCGCGGGCTGTGCGGGACCCGCGGTGGCAGCGACGCCGGAGGCGGCAGCCGCGGCGGCGCTGATGGCGGGGTTGGGCACGGCCGGGGACGTTGCCGGAAGCTGGTGCTCGACGGGTTCATCCACGGGTTCGGCCAGGGTTTCGGGCTCCGGCAGGAGCATCGGTGCCGGTGCGGACCCCTGCGCCGCGGCTGCGGCGCGGGAGGCGGCGATGCTCGCCTCGATCTTCGCGGCGGCCGCAGCAGCCGCGGCGCTCAGCGGCATGGCCTCGGCCGGAACCTTGACGGGCTCGGCGGCCCGGACCGCGGAGGCCGGCTCCGCCGGCGGCGCCGTCCGGGGCTCCCGGGCTCCGGCCTGGGTTTCGTCCTGCTCTGCCATGTTCTCCCTCACACCTGATGACTTTGGGCGACGTGCCTGTGCCGGTGCCGGGCACCCGTGCGGGGTCCGGCACACACCACCGTGCAAGCCTATCGAGACATGTGCCCAACCGCCTGCTCACCGCGGTGTTCGCGGCCCAGCGTGTCGGTTGCGGGCACGTGGTCGGGGGCTACTGCCCGGCGTCCGCTGTCGCGGATCCGGCAGGGATCTCGGTGGCCTCGCCGGCCAGCAGCATCGGGATGCCCTCGACGATCGGGTAGCTGTAGCGTTCGCCGTGGGCACCGGTCCCGGAGGAGACCAGCACGGCGCCGGACTGCCGGAGTTCGGAGCCCGTCAGGGGGCAGCGCAGCAGTGAGGAAAATTCAGCGGAAAGTTTAGACATGCAACCCAGTTTAGGGCTCCAGGTTCCCCTCGCGCAGCACGCGCAGGTGCCTGCGGGTCAGGTGGGCGCCCGAACCGGGTTCGATGGCAGGGGGCGCGGTGCGCGGTGCGGGGACATCGCCCGCGGGTTCGACGGCGGCCTCGGCTTCCTGTTCGCGCACGGCGCGTGCCAGGGCGTAGAGGTCGTCGCTGCTCAGCGGGGCCTCGCTGGGCAGCGCCAGGCGGAGCACTTCCCAGCCCAGCGGCACCGTCAGGCGTGCGGCGTGACCGGCGCACAGGTCGTAGCAATGCGGTTCCGCAAAGGTGGCCAGCGGGCCCAAAACAGCGGTTGAGTCGGCATACACGTACGTCAAGGTCGCGATGGCCGGTTGACGGCACGCCGAACGTGAACAAAGTCTGGATGATCCCACGGTTAGACAGACTACCCGGTTCCGCGCCGATTCCCGCGACGCACCGCCGCACACCGGCACAATGCCGTGCCGCCGCCCGGCGGGCGCATGCCCGGGTCTAGTCTTGGGTCATGGACAAACACCTGTCGATCGACCTGGAACCCAGGGGCCCGGATGATCCCGGGCAGGGCCCGGATGATCCCGGGCAGGGCCCGGCGCCTGGCACGGGCCACGTCCCGCGGGGCTCCGGGGACGGCACCGGCCGCGGCTTCAGCCGCCGCACCCGCAACCGCCACGGGCGCGGGCGGCGCGGGCCGATGCTCGATGCCCGGCTGCCCGGGGCACGCACCCGCGAGGAGCACTTCGAGGACCTGCTGGTGGAATCCGCGGAGCGGCTGGCGGACCGGTGGGGCGAGCGCGTCACCGGCATCGACTTCCGCCTGATGCTGGTGCCGAACTCCAAGGTCCTGGCGAAGGCGCAGGCCACCGGGTCACGGGTGCCCTGGGCCACCAGCCGCCCGGGCCGGCCCGGGCGACCCGAACGCATCACCCTGTACCGGCGGCCCATCGAGCAGGCCTGCCCGCTGCCGACCGAACTGGCCGAGTTCGTGCACATGGCCGTCGTCGAGCAGCTGGCCGAGCTGTGGGCCATGGACCCACAGGACATCGACCCCGGCTACCGTGCCTGGGGCAACGGGTCCGGCGACTAGCAGTCGCCGGGCATGCCGCGGGCCGGGTTGCGGCGGGCTCAGTGGCGCAGCTGCACCTGGACGCCCTCGCGGCCCATCGGGGCATCACCCAGCGGAAGCACGGCGATGCCCGTGGCGCCTTCCTCGATGGTCGTCGCCGCGTAGCTCGGGGCCCCGCTGGCCGAGAGCATGACGGCGGCGACGTCGGGGCCCAGTTCCGAGGCGGCCAACGCCACGGTCTTGGAGCCAGCGAGCTCGATCTTCCGCTCGGCGCCCAGCGTGCCGTCCTTCCGCAGCGGCCGCAGGGTGACGGTGGAGCTGTCCACCGGCGCATTGAGCACCAGCTTCGCGGTGCCCGACTCCGGCAGGACCACCAGGTGCTCGCTGCCGATGCGGTCCGCCCCGGCGGCCCAGGCCTGGTCCATGGGTTCGGCGGCCTTGGTGCCGCGCACCATCCGGACCGCGGCGCTGACCGCCGAATCCGATTCAAGCACCACGGTGTAGGCTCCGGCGGGAAGGCCCGTCAGCGGCAACCGTGCCGTCGCGTTCGAGGCCACCACGAGTTCCCCGCCGCCGGGCACTGCCACCTCGCCGGAGGCACCCAGCAGGCGGACCTTGACGGTGGCGCCCTCGGCGGCCGTCGCCGCCACGTGGAGTTCTGGCACGGCGTCGGCCGTGGCCGCGGAGCCTGCCAGCTCGCCCGCCTGCCTCGGGTCCATCAGCAGCACGCCGGGGATCACTTGGTGGTTGGCCGCGGGGGTTCCGGCCACCAGGTAGTCGACGCCGCCGGGGACAAGTCCGCGCAGGGTGCTCTGCTGGATGCTGGCGTTCACCCGGCCGCCGGAGGCCACGACCTTCAGCGAGAGCGACTTCTCGTTCGGGGCGTAGGCGGCCAGCACCAGCGACTTCGACTCGCCCGGTGCGATGGCCACTGATTCCAGGTTGGGCGCGGCGATCATGCCGCCGGCGCCGCGCAGGTCGATGCGGACCTGGCTCACCGAGGACGAGGAATTCACCAGGTGCAGCACCGAGGTGGTGCCGCCCGTGGTCGAGGCGCCGGTGATCCAGGACTCCGCCGCGGGGGCCGTGCACGGGGCCGCGGCCAGCCCGGCCAGGTCCCCGTCCGTGGCAGCGTAGAAGCGGGAGGCCGAGGACAGCGACTGCACCCCGCCCAGCGGCTGGGTGCGCAGGCCCAGCGGGGCGTCGTGGGAGACCCCGCCGCCGACCACGCCGCGGCGCTGGGAGGTTCCGTCCTTGGCCGCGCCGCTGAGCGTGGCGGCCTCGGCGTCGTCGAGCCTCGGGGACAGCTGGGTTGCGGCCGTCCCGTTGGCCTCGACCAGCTGCGCACCGGAGATGCGCCCGGAGGTGTCCGAGAGTGCCGCGGCGCGCACCAGCGACTTGGCGTCCTTCGAGGCGGGGGCGAACTCGGGGTCGGTTCCGCTTCCGGCGCCCTTGAGCAGGCGCACCGAGGCGGGGCAGCTTGCCAGCGAATCCCCCGCCGGCAGCGTTGTCAGTTCCGTGGTGGCGCCCTGTGCGGGGAGCTCCGGGGGGAACAGGGAGCCGGCGGCGATGGCCGCGGCGCCCAGGCAGAGTACTGCCACAGAGCCGGCGACGCCCAGGGCCTTGCGGCCGCGCCGCCCGGCACGTGCGCCGGGTTTTGCCGGGGCCGCGGAGGCAGCCGGTTTCGACTGGTCCGGCGAGGCAGAGGGTGCCGTGGGGGCCGCGGATGGTGCTTCGGCGGGCTCGCCCGCCCCCGGGCCGGGTTTCGGGGCGGCGGGTTCCGCAGGGCCGCCGGAGCGGCCGGGTTCCCGGTCCGCCACCTCGTCGGCGGCGGCGGAGGCGCCGGCCGGGCCCGCGGGGGCCCGATCCTGCGGGGTCGGTTCCTTCGCGGACGGATCGGCGGGTACCGGAGCGCCGGCTTCGGGCTTGCCGGCCCCGGGCTTGCCCAGCGAACTGCGCCGGCGCGCGGATCCGCGTTCTGCTTCTCGTCGTTCGCGACGTGATTCGCTCATGACTTGTTCTCCTTGGCGTGCGTCTCGTGCATGCCGCGATCGAGCTCGTTGATGCTTTCGGCGTTTCCGCGGGTGCGGTACTCGTCCAACCGGCGCGTGGCGAACCGGCGGCTGCGCGGGATCGGGATGGCCAGCAGCACGGCCAGCAGCAGCACCACCCACCGGGCGACGGCCACGGGGATCTCGAACGGGCTGGCGTAGCCGACGTCCAGGGTCCCGCCCTCCGCGCCCAGCTCGAAGCCCTGGGCCCAGGCCAGGGACTGCGCGCCCGCCGCGCCGGCCAGTGCGGCGCTGTCCGGCCCAACGGTGGCCCGCTTCAGCGGGACCCCGTCGAGGGTTGCCCACCAGCCGGCATCGGCGCGTTCGGAGAGCACGACCATGCGTTTGCCCTCCCCCGGCGCCACCGTGGCGTTGGAGACCTCTGCCCGGTGCGAAGGCACCAGCGCGGTGGTCTGCCCGTTGGTCGTCACCCGCACGCGGGAGGTGAAGTCGGTGGCGTTGTCGGCACCGGCCACCTCCTGCTGCTGCTCGACGCGCCACAGCCAGCCGGCGTCGGTCTTGCCCACGGACACCAGGCCCGGCACGGAATCCAGCTGTGCGACAAGGGCGGAGGCGGTGTCGTCGTTTTCCTGCAGCACCACGAATCCGGTGCCCAGGGACTCCAGCGCCGCGCGCGGGTCGAGGGAGGAATCCGAGACGAGCATGGCAGTTGTCGATTCGATGAGTTTCTCCGCCGCGTCGTCCGCGCGGACCTGCGGGTCAAGCGGGCTGCCGTGCAGGCGTTCGGCGGTGGCGACCTGGGACAGCGAGTCGGCGGTGGTTCCCGAGCCATTCATCAGCGCCGCCGAGATGGCGCCGTCGGTACCCTGCGCGAGCACCAGGGTGCGGTCCTCGTACTGGCCCAGCCCGCGGTCGGCGGCCGTGGCCGGCAGCGTGCGCGGGGCCACGGCACGCAGCGCGCTCGTGGTCCCCCACGAGGTCTCCCCTGCCTGCGGGCGGAGGCCCTGGGACAACACCCAGTTGGCTCCGCCGGCGACGATGGCCAGCGCCATGAGCGAGGAAGCCGTGACGAGCACGCCGGACGGGGCCCTGCGTGCGGGTTCTGCGGTGGAGCCCGAACGGTCCACCAGCGTCGGGGTTGCCGGGGCTTCGTGTTCCCGGCGCAGTGCCCCCATGCCCAGCGCCGCGGCGAAGAGCATCGCCAGCAGGAAGGCGGAGACGAACGGGGCGCTGAACGGCCCCACCAGCGAGTTGCCGGAGACCCCGGTGGGGACCAGCCCGGCACCGTAGCCGGCGGCCAGCACCAGCAGGCCCAGCAGCCACAGGGCCCTGGGCAGCGAGGCCTTCGGGCCGCCCAGGAACAGCGACAGCACCGCGGCAAGCAGCAGCGGCGCGCCGATCACCAGCGCCAGGACCAGGGCCCAGGGGCCCTCGGGCAGGAATCCGAAGCCGGCCGGGACGGCCCACGGGTCGAAGTCGACGGCGAAGCCCAGCGCCTGGGCCCACAGCGGGGCCGGGGTGAAGGCCAGCGGGAGCCCGGGGTCGGCGAGCAGCGCGCGCGGGTTGCCCAGCGCGGCGATGACCAGCGGCAGCTGGAAGACGAGTGCCGGCAGCGGAACCCACCACAGGGTCTTGGCCCGCGATCCCAGCGGGATGGCGGCCAAGAGGACGAGCACCACCAGGACCAGGCCGAGTGCCGGGGAGGAGGCAGCGACGACGGCCAGCAGCAGCGACGCCGAGGCCGCTGCCGTCCAGGAGGGGACACCTCCGAACCCGGGGCGGGAGAGGTTCTGCTCCGTGGACCACGGGGTGCGTGCCTTTGTATCAGCTGCGGCACCGACGGTGCGCAGCAGGGCCATCAGCAGCAGCGGCGCGGCAACGTGAACCACCACGGCGCCGGCGCGGCCCGAGGCCAGCGACACCTGCAGCACCGGGGCGAGTCCCCAGAGCAGCCCGCCGACCATGCGGGCCGCGCGGGAACGGGTCACCGCACCCAGTCCGAGCCAGGCACTCAGCGCGGCAAGCGGCATGGCCAGCAGCGTCAGCACAACGGCCGCGGCGTTGGCGTTGCCGCCGCCGAGCAGTGCGCCCAGCCAGAGCAGGAAGTCGAACGGGTCGGCCCCGCCGGGTACCCCGGCGCCGAGGTCCTGCCACCAGGTGGTGGCGTTGGCCAGGATCTCGCCGGCGGTCCGCGAGAGCGGAAGCAGCGCACCCCCGGCGACCGCAGGCGCACCGATCAGTGCGCGCAGGCCCACCAGGGACACGGCCAGTGTGCCCAGGACGGCCAGGATGGCGCTGACGACGGCCGAGGTGCGGGCCGGCCCGGCCAGGGCCGCGAAGTCGTTGCGGGCATCGCCGCTGGGCGCCTCGGAGGTCAGGGCGCCGGTTCCGTCGCCGTACACCTGTGCGTGGTCGATGCTTTCAAGCATGTGCTTGCGGTGCTCGCGCACCGTTGACTGGTCGGTGAGCAGGCGCGCTATGGAGTTGCGCGGCACGCGCCGGGTTTCGGCGGCAGCGGCCCGGGAGCGGGAAAGTTTCAGGGGCGAGCCGACGGCTCGCAGCGTGGCGCCCAGCTGCCCGAAGGCGTAGGCGGGGTCCTTGGCCAGCAGCGAGTCCACGAAGCGGAAGAGCCCGCCGAGCACGGCGCCCACCACCAGGAACGGGATCTTCCACGCGGCGGCGTGCTTCAGGCGCATGAAGACCTCGGCGCGGCGGGTCTCGTGCGGTCCGGCCAGCGCCCTGACGACCTCGGCCTTGTGGTACATGCGGGCCTGCGGCACGACCACCACGCGGTGTCCCATGAGGCGGTTTCGCCAGCACAGGTCCATGTCGTCGCCCAGGCCGGGAAGGGCGGGGTCGAACCCGCCGAGTTGTTCGAAGACGTCGCGGCGGATCAGCATGCCGGCGCTCGTCACGGCGAAGGAGTCCGTGCGTCCGTCGTACTGCCCCTGGTCGACTTCGTCGATTTCGATGAGGGTGACGCGTTCCGCGTGCTCGTTCACGCCCAGGCCGACGTCCAGCAGGCGCCGCGGGGAATCGAGGTCAAGCTGCTTGCAGCCGGCAATGGTCACCGACTCGGTGGCCTCGACGACGGTGAGAAGCTTCTCCAGCGCGTCGAGTTCTGGCACCGAGTCGTCGTGGATCAGCCACAGCCATTCGGTGCGCCCCGGCTTCGGCTGTCCCAGCGAGTCGACGGCCGTCTTCACCGACCGCCCGAAGCTGTGTGGCGCGACGGAGAGGATGCTCGCATCCGAGGGCAGGTGCTTGCGCAGCAGCGCCTCGGAGTCGTCGGCGGATGAAGCGTCCACTCCCACGAACCTGTCGATCAGGCGTGTCTGATCCCGCAGCGCGGTCAGGGTTCGTGGGAGGAAAGCAGAGCCGTTGCGGGATGCCACAACGGCGGTAACGTGGATCGTAGGGAGAATTAGACTGCTCGTTTCCGTAAACGTCGACGTTCACGCTCTGACAATCCGCCCCAAATACCGAATCGTTCATCATTGGTCAATGCGTATTCCAGGCACTCGGAGCGCACGCTGCATGAGCCGCATACGCGCTTCGCGTCCCGGGTCGATCCGCCCTTTTCGGGGAAGAACGCCTCCGGGTCGGTTTGGGCGCAAAGCGCCTGGGACTGCCAGCCCAGTTCGCCATCCTCGGATTCGGCCCCCAAGCCGATCCAGATGGCCTTCGACGGGTTCCCGCCATCCAACTCCGCGTCGAGGCTCGGTGCCCACGATGGAGTCGGTGCTCCCGCAAGTTCGTTGGCCGCGTCGTGGGCCAACAAGAAGGCAGCTACTTGTTCTTCGCTGCCCAGAACCTGGGAATCACTGTCGCTCTCGGCCGCGTTGGCCGTTGCCGGATCGACAAACCAGTCCGACGGCACGTTGCGCGACCCGAACCGGGTCGGCGCGACGGCCCGTACTGCCGCTTCTTCGAAGCCGCGATCCACGTTCCCCATGGTTCAATTACCTTCCGCTGTAACGAATTCGACACTTGCCCAGACCCCGGGAAAACAGCGGCGACTCTTCAACAAAAAGCCGCCGCGAGACAATTTCGCTCTCCCGGACGGTTCACTATCTAATTACACTGGTGTAACTCCGGATGCGTCAAGTGGGGTCGACGATTTTAGCGAAAGTATTCGCTGATTCAGGGTCACGCCACGCCCGCATGCTCGGTGATGGATACCGGCAAAACCACAACCCCGTGAATTCCCCGTGAATTTCGGGCATGACAAGGATCTTCCCATGACATTTGATACCAATTCGTTATCTCCGGTTGAGGCCCTGCTGTCACCGGTCCGGCACTCCACCCATCCATGGCTCACCTGGTACTCGCACAGCGGTGAGCGCGTTGAGCTCAGTGGCAGGGTTTTCGACAACTGGGTTGCCAAGAGCGCGAACCTTTTGAGCGAAGAGTTTGATTTAGCCCCCGGAGACACCGTTGCCACCGACATGCCCGGGCACTGGAAATCCGCTGCCTTGGCGCTCGCATGCTGGCATTTGGGGGCCGAGCTTCACTGCATCGCACCGGGGACGGACCCCGGCGACGTCGACCTCTTTGTCACGGCCTACCCCGACACCCTCGAGGTGGGCGGTTCGGTCGAAGTGCTGGTGGTCCCGCTCCCCTCACTGGCCATGTCCTACGACGGAGAGCTCCCGGTGGGGGCCACCGACTACGCAGCCGAGGTTCGTGCCTACGCGGACTCCTTCTTTGCCTCGCCCATAGACACCGGAGCTCCGGCCCTGGCCTCCGCCGAGGGAACCGCCGGTGCCCGAAGCTTCAGCGAGCTGTTCACCCCGGGAAACCTGGAGGGAACAACGCTGGCCACCACCGCGTGGCCGCTTGAACGACTGCTGCCGGAACTCGTGGGACTGTGGGCGAACGGCTCCCCCGTGGTCCTCGTCGAAGAGGGCGTGGAGATCACCGACCGACTGCTCTCGGGCGAACGCGTGGTGAACCGCCTGGACCAGGCGGGCTAGCGGCCGCGACGCCGGGTGCAACTCGTGCCCGGCCCGCAAAACAAGAAAGGTTCCCGTCGTTTCCTGCCCATTGGGAAGGAAACGACGGGAACCTTTGCGGTTTCCGCGGCCTGGCACAGCCATGCCGCGGGGGAAAACTAGTTGGCTGCCTCGTTTGAGGTCTTCCGGGCTGCGACCGTCGCGGTGCTGCCAGTCTCCGCACCGATGCCGATCAGCTCGCGGTCGTGTGCGAATGCCTCTTCCTCGTCCAGTTCGGCGCCGAAGACCCAGAAGCGGTAGGCGAAGAAGCGGAAGATGGTACCCAGCACCAGGCCCACGACCGAGCCCGCAATGAACAGGCTGGTGGTGTCGGTCAGCCCGATCCAGTACTTCGTGACCCAGACGCAGGCAGCGGCAATGCCCAGGCCGATGGCGTTCATGATGAGGAACATCACCAGCTCTCGCACCACGTTGGCCTGGCGACGGTGGCGGAAGGTCCAGAAGCGGTTGGCAACCCACGAGAACAAGGTGGCGACCACACCGGCGACGATCTTGGCCTTGACTTCCGAGTCGTGCATCGGGCCCTCGAGCATCCACAGGTAGATGCCCGAGTCGATGACGAAGGCGACACCGCCCACAACACCGAACTTGGCGACTTCGCGCCACATCATCGACACGAGGCCGGTGAGCCGGCCCCAGAGCTTGGTCTGCATGATCCTCCACGGATTGGTTTGATGGCACCGCCCCGCGAGACTATCGGAATCCGGGTGCATCGGTACTGCCGAACCGCGACTTCATGACCCGGTCAACCTAAGTATTCTAATGCGGTTCACTGAAAGTTACCCAAGAATGGTGTCCAAAGTCGCTTTGGCTCCGCGGCGCGCGACCGTCGTTGGGTAGGCTATGTAGGTGACGTTTCCAGTAATTGGCGTTGTTGGCGGAGGCCAACTCGCACGCATGATGGCCCCCGAGGCATTGAACCTCGGATTCGAACTACGCATCCTCGCCGAAGGCCCGGATGTCTCAGCTGCGCGCTCCGTTGCCGACGCACCGGTGGGTGACTACAAGGATTTGGCAACGCTGCGGCAGTTCGCACGCGGCGTCGACGTTCTCACGTTCGACCACGAGCATGTGCCGAACGAGCACCTGCAGGCGCTGATTTCCGAGGGTGTCAACGTCCAGCCACGCCCCGCCGCGCTGATTCATGCCCAGGACAAGCTGGTCATGCGCGCGGCGATCGAGGAACTCGGCCTGCCCAACCCGGCCTGGGCCGCCGTCGAAACCGTCGAGGAACTCGTGTCCTTCGGCGAGCAGATCGGCTGGCCCGTCGTGCTCAAGACCCCGCGCGGCGGCTACGACGGCAAAGGCGTGCGCATGATCGACGACGCCGACGAGGCCCGCGCCGCCGCGGACTGGTTCGGCAACGGCGCCCTGCTCGCCGAGGACAAGGTCCCGTTCACCCGCGAACTTTCCGCTCTGGTAGCCCGTACCCCGTCCGGCGATTCCAAGGCCTGGGACGTGGTGCACACCATCCAGGTCGACGGCGTCTGCGACGAGGTCATCGCCCCGGCCCAGGACATCTCCCCCGAGGTCGCGCACACTGCCGAATCCGCGGCCCTGAAGATCGCCAACGCGTTCGGTGTCACCGGCGTCATGGCGGCCGAGCTCTTCGAGACCCCCGGATCCGGTGCCGGCTTTGTCATCAACGAGCTCGCCATGCGCCCGCACAACACCGGGCACTGGACCATGAACGGCTCGATCACCAGCCAGTTCGAGCAGCACCTGCGCGCGGTCCTTGACCTGCCGCTGGGCGCCACCGACGCGCTGGGCGAAATCACCGTCATGAAGAACTACCTCGGCGGCGAGAACCAGGACCTGTACTCCGCGTTCAGCGCGGCCCTGTCCGCCGAACCACGCGTCAAGGTCCACGCCTACGGCAAGTCGGTGCGTCCCGGACGCAAGATCGGGCACGTCAACGTCGTCTCCGAACCCGGCGAGAGCGCCGAGTCGCTGCGCGCCCGCGCCAACACCGTGGCCTCCATCATCCGCGACGGCGTCGAAGCGACGACCGCAGCAAGCACCGAAGGAAAAGCATAGATGTCGAATGAAACCCCGCTCGTCGGACTGGTCATGGGCTCGGATTCCGACTGGCCCGTCATGCGCCCGGCCGCCGAGGCACTGGCCGAGTTCGGCATCCCCTTCGAGGCGGACGTCGTCTCCGCGCACCGCATGCCCGAGGACATGATCGCCTACGGCAAGGAAGCCCACACCCGCGGCATCCGCGTGATCATCGCCGGTGCCGGCGGCGCCGCACACCTGCCGGGCATGCTTGCCTCGGTCACCCCGCTGCCCGTCGTCGGCGTCCCGGTGCCGCTGAAGACGCTCGACGGCATGGACTCGCTGCTCTCGATCGTGCAGATGCCTGCCGGAGTCCCCGTGGCAACCGTCTCGATCGGCGGGGCACGCAACGCCGGCCTGCTGGCCGTGCGCATGCTTGCCACAGGAACCGACGAGCTCGCCGCCTTGCTGCGCACCCGCCTCCTCGCGTTCGCCGAGGGACTGCGCGAGGTAGCCTCGGAGAAGGGCACCGCGTTGCGTGCCGCCGCCGTCGCCGAGTTCGGCGAGTAAGGAACCCTATGACGTCGTCCCGCCCTTCCGCACGCTCGACCGACCTCCTGCCGGACCCCGAGTCGGCCACGGCACCGGTGCGCACCAAGCGCGCCGTGGTGCTGTTACTGCTGACCATCTTTTTCCCCGGCAGTGCCCAATGGGTTTCGGGAAAGCGTGAGCTGGGCGGGATCGCCATGCGCGTCACCATGGCCTGCTGGGCCCTGCTCGTCGCGATCATAGTGCTGGCCCTTGTCAAGCGCGACTGGCTGCTGAGCTTTTTCGCACAATCATGGGTGCAGCTGACGGCCAGCATCGTGCTCTTTGCGCTGGCGGCCGGGTGGCTGCTGGTGTTCCTGAACACGCTGGCCATCATCCGACCCAAGCTGCTGGCCCCGGGGGCCAGGATGATCGTCGTCGGCGGCCTGGTGGTGGCCGTCGTGGCCACCAGCGGCGCACTGGGCTACGGCGGGTTCGTGCTGAACAAGGGCCGGGCCACCCTTTCAAACGTCTTCAGCTCCGGGCCTGCTTTCAAGCCGGTCGACGGGCGCTACAACATCGCGGTGTTCGGCTCCGACTCCGCGGGCAACCGCGAGGGCGTGCGCACCGACAGCATGTCGCTGCTCAGCGTCGACGCCAAGACCGGCAAGACCCTGCTGATTTCCATCCCGCGAAACTTCCAGAACGCACAGTTCTCCGAGGACTCGCCGATGCGCAAGGTTTATCCGGATGGCTACAACTGCGGCGACGAATGCCTGTTCAACGCCATCTACCGCAACGCGACGGACCAGCACGCGGACCTCTACCCCGGCGTGGAAAACCCCGGGGCGCAGGCCACCATGGAGGCCATCGAGGGAACCACCGGCCTGGAAGTCCAGGGCTACGTCATGATCAACATGGCCGGGTTCGCCGGGTTCATCGACGCCATGGGCGGGGTCACCGTAGATTCCGGCGGATGGGTCCCCTACAACGCCAAGAAGTGGCCGAATTCCACGGTGAACACCCACTGGTTCGAACCAGGGGTGCACACGTTCAACGGCAAGCAGGCGCTCTGGTTCGCCCGCTCCCGCGAGTTCACCACCGACTACCACCGCATCGCGCGCCAGCAGTGCCTGCAGCAGGCGATGATTTCCCAGTTCAGCCCGCAGACCATGCTCACCCGGTTCACGTCGATCATGGATGCCGGCGAGGACCTCGTCGAGACCGACATCCCGCAGCAGCAGCTGGGGTCCTTCCTGAACCTCGCGGACAAGGCCCGGGCCACCCCGTTCGAGCACCTCACCCTCGGTGCCCCGGACTTCGGCTCGGCCGCCGACAAGTTCTCCACCTACCCCGACTTCGACAAGATCCACGAACGCATCTCCTCGATGATCGCAACCAGCGGGGAATCCAAGAAGCCGAAGGCGGCCGAGTCTCAGAAGAAGGCCGATTCCTCGGGCGGCAGCCCGAAGAGCTCCTCGCCGAGCACCGGCAGCTCGACGTCCGGCTCCACCAAACGCAACAGCGAACCCTCGAAAGTCAACGAAGGTGAGGCCTCCGTGCCCACCACCAAGCCCGATGGGTCCCCACTCACCGAAGAGTACCTGGTCACCCTGGAACAGATTGGACGCACCGACATCCTGTCGAAAATCGCGGCCAACAACAACGAATGCTCCGTTCCGTAGAGAGACGTGCCACCTTGTATCGATTGGAAAATCCCCTTCGCAACTACCCCTGGGGTTCCCGCACGCTGATCGCCGACCTGCTGGGTCGTGAAGCCGTGGACCAGCCCGAGGCCGAGATGTGGATCGGTGCGCATCCAAGCGCTCCGTCCCGGGTCCTTTCCGACGGTCCCGGTGTGAACCCGGGGCTTGACGAGCTTATTTCCCGCGATGCGCAGTCGCTGCTTGGCCCGGAGGTGGCCGCCGAATGCGGTTCGTTGCCGTTCCTGCTCAAGCTCCTGGCTGCCGAGAAGCCGCTCTCGATCCAGGTCCACCCGAACGCGGCGCAGGCCGCCGACGGGTTCGCTGCGGAAAACGAGGCAGGCGTCCCGATCGACGCACCGCACCGCAACTACCGCGATGCAGCGCACAAGCCCGAGATGATCTATGCGCTCACCGACTTCGCGGCCCTGAGCGGGTTCCGCGAGCCGGCCGAGATCCGCGAGCTGTTCTCCCTGCTCCTCCCCCGGCTCTCCGGCGTCGCCGCCGAGGCGTGCGCCGGGATCCTCGGCCTGCTGGACGGCGAGGACGCCCTGCGCGCCACCTTCGGGAGGTTGCTGTGCGGCGCACCCGAGCTTTCCGAGCTGACGGCCCAGGCGCTGGAGGCCGTCCGGGCCGAGGAGTCCCTGCGCGCCCACCCGGCGCTGGCGGAATTGCCCTCGCTGGACGCCCACTACCCGAACGACCGGGGCATCTTGGTCTCGCTCATGCTCAACCTGGTCCAGCTCTCCCCGGGCCAGGCCATCTACCTGGCCGCGGGCAACGCCCACGCGTACCTGCGCGGGCTGGGCGTGGAGGTCATGGCGAACTCCGACAACGTGCTGCGCGGCGGTTTGACCGCCAAGCACATCGACCTGCCGGAACTGCTGCGGATCACCGTGTTCGAGCCGCAGCAGGTCCCGCTGCTGGCCCCCGAGACCACGGCCTTCGGCCAGCAGGTCTTCGCCCCGCCGTTCGACGAGTTCCAGCTGCAGCACATCGAGATCCCGGCCGCCGGGGACTCGGCGGACATGGCCGACGCCGACGTCCCTGTCGCGGCCAACGGGCCCGTGCTGATGGTGTGTGTGGACGGGCAGCTGGTGCTCGACACCCCGCGCGGTGACATGGTCCTGCACCGTGGCGAGTCCGTGTTCATCGGCGCCGCCGAGGCCCCCGCCATGGCCCGGCGTTCCGTGGGCTCCGGTGCGCGCGCCTTCGCTGTCACGGTTCCCGCCCGCGCCTGACCCCGGCCAACGGGAACAACCCGGCAGCGGGAAAACCCCGCGTCAATGCCCGAGGGCCCCGTTCGAATCATCGTCGATGATTCGAACGGGGCCCTCGTCGTTGGCGGAGCGGTCCTTCCCTAGCGGGTGTAGGCGTCCCATTTGTCGGCCTGGTGCTCGCCATCGACGAAGCGGATGGTGCCCGACTTGGAGCGCATCACGATCGACTGGGTGTGGATGCGGTTGTTCTTGTAGCGCACCCCGCGCAGCAGGTCGCCGTCGGTGATGCCCGTGGCCGCGAAGTAGCAGTTGTCGGAGGTGACAAGGTCGTTGGTGGTCAGCACGCGGTCCAGGTCGTGGCCGGCGTCGATGGCCTTCTGGCGCTCGTCGTCGTCGGTCGGCCACAGGCGGCCCTGGATGATGCCGCCGAGCGACTTGATGGCGCAGGCCGTGACGATGCCCTCGGGGGTGCCGCCGATGCCCATCAGCGCGTCGACGCCGGTGCCCTCGCGGGTCGCGGCGATCGCGCCGGCGACGTCGCCGTCCATGATGAACTTGGTGCGCGCCCCGGCGGCGCGGATCTCCTCGACGAGTCCTGCGTGGCGCGGGCGGTCAAGGATGCAGACGGTGACCTGGGAGATCTTCTTGCCCTTGGCCTTGGCGATCAGGTGCAGGTTCTGCTTGACCGGCAGGCGCAGGTCGACAAGCTCGGCTGCTTCCGGGCCGGTGACGAGCTTTTCCATGTAGAAGACAGCGGACGGGTCGAACATGGATCCGCGGTCGGCCACGGCGAGCACTGACAGTGCGTTGCCGATGCCCAGGGCGGTCAGTCGGGTGCCGTCGATCGGGTCGACGGCGACGTCGCATTCGGCGCCGGTTCCGTCGCCTACGTGCTCACCGTTGAAGAGCATCGGCGCTTCGTCCTTTTCGCCCTCGCCGATGACGACGACGCCGTTGAAGGACACGGTGGACAGCAGCGAGCGCATGGCGTCGACGGCGGCACCGTCGGCGGCGTTCTTGTCGCCGAAGCCAACCCAGGGGCTGGAGGCGATGGCTGCTGCCTCGGTGGCGCGCACTAGTTCAAGGGCCAGGTTGCGGTCCGGTTCGGCGTCGCCGACCGAAAGTCGTGGGGACAGGTGGGCAAAATTCGTGGCTTCAGTCACGGTCTTCCTCATCGTTGAGATCTGCTTCGTTTGCCGGGGGCCAACATCCTCCATCATATCGCCCGTGGTCAACTCGTTCCCCGGCAGGGCCTCCGGGAGCCCGGCACCGCGTTTAGATTCTGCGGCGCCGATGCGCGAGAATGGTTGGGTGACCCAGCACCCCGAGCACCCCTCCGCGCCCGCATCCGCCCCCGCCGCAGCCACCGAGCCGCCGGCGGCCCCGGAGACCCCCGCGGACGGCGAGACCCAGCCACCGTTCAAGCCGGTCCTGACCCCGTCGCAGGCCAAGCGCGCCAACCAGACGCTCAAGGGCATGATCATTTCCGTGGTGCTCACCGTCGCGGTGGCCATCCCGGTGGTGCTGATCAACCCGGCCAACAAGGCCGACACCTACCGCCAGCCGGTCGAGGTCTCGGCAGTCGCCTCGCAGGCCGCCGCCGACGCGGCCTTCACCCCGTGGGCGCCGGTGCTGCCGGAGGGCGACTACGTGAACTTCGCACGCTGGATCACCGGAAACATCGACGGCATCAAGTACTGGGAGTTCGGCGTCGTCACAGACGACGCAAAGTTCGTCTGGGTCCGCCAGAGCGCCGACGCGAACCCTTCGTGGCTGGCCACCGTCACCGACAACGCGGCACCGGCCGGAGAACACCTTGTCGACGGTAAGGCCTGGGAACTGCGCAAGAAGGAGAAGACCGAGGTCCTGATCTCCACGATCGGGGACTCCACGGTGGTGCTCACCAGCGACAGCGGCATCGAGACCCTCGACTCCCTGGCCCGCCTGGCACAGCAGCAGATCCCCGCTTCCTGACCCGGCGCAGGCCGGCCCCTCAGGCTCGGCACGCATCCCGGCACCCGGTGAGACTTTTCACACACGGAACCGCTTCATGCTTCTGCCCCGGTACGGACGCAGGGCATCGATGGGTTTAAGCTGAAAAACATGAACGAAGCCGACACCACAGCCGAAGCCCCGACCCTCACCCCCGCCGAAGCATGGCGGAAACTGCGCGAGGGGAACTCCCGGTTTGTCGCCGGAAGCACGGACCACCCGAACCAGGACGCGATGCGCCGCCACGCCCTGGTCGACAAGCAGAACCCCTTCGCAGTGATCTTCGGTTGCTCGGATTCTCGCCTCGCCGCCGAGATCATCTTCGACCTGGGCCTGGGCGACGTGTTCGTGGTCCGCACCGCCGGCCACGTGATCGATGCGGCAGCCCTGGGCTCCCTCGAGTACTCCGTCGCCATGCTCAACGTCCCGCTGATCGTGGTCCTGGGCCACGACTCCTGCGGTGCTGTCACCGCGACAATCGACTCCGTCGAGACCGGCCAGATGCCCACCGGCTTCATCCGCGACCTCGTCGAGCACATCACCCCCTCGGTCATCGCCGCGCGCCGCAACGGCATCCACGACGTGAACACCACAGTGGTGGAGCACGTGCAGCAGACAACCCACCGGCTGGTCGAGCAGTCCCGCATCATTTCCTCCGCCGTGGAGAACGGGAGCACCGCAGTGATCGGCGTGACCTACCGATTGGCCGAGGGCAAGGCGGAGATGGTCTCGGGCTTCGGCGTCCTCTAGGACACACACCGCGCGCGACGAAAAGCGGCAGTGACCGGTTCTATTCCCGGTTTCGCCGATTGCGTGGGGACCTGCCGCCGGACCCCGCGCGGGCGTACCGTGGGAGCCATGGACAATTCTGCTGACTTCCGCATCGAACACGACACCATGGGCGAGGTACGGGTTCCGGCCGCGGCCCTCTACCGGGCCCAGACCCAGCGCGCCGTGGAGAACTTCCCGATCTCCGGCAAGCGGCTCGAGCCCGCGCACATCAGGGCGCTGGCCCAGGTGAAGAAGGCCGCGGCGCTGGCCAACCTGGAACTCGGCGTGCTCGATGCCGAGCGGGCGCAGGCAATCGTGGCGGCAGCCGACGAGGTCGCAGCCAACAGGTACGACGAGCACTTCCCGATCGACGTGTTCCAGACCGGGTCCGGCACCTCCTCGAACATGAACATGAACGAGGTGCTGGCCGAACTTGCCACGCGTGCGCTCGCGGCCGCCGGCTCGAACACAGTCGTCCACCCCAACGACCACGTCAACGCATCCCAGTCCTCCAACGACGTCTTCCCCACCTCCGTTCACGTCGCGGCGACCGCCGGCCTGCTCGGCGACGTGGTCCCGGGCCTGGAAACGCTGGCCGCGTCCCTGGAGGCCAAGGCCGCGGAGTTCGCCGACGTGGTGAAGTCCGGCCGCACCCACCTGATGGATGCCACCCCGGTGACCCTGGGCCAGGAGTTCGGCGGCTACGCGGCGCAGATGCGCTACGGCGTCGAACGCATCCTGGCCACCCTGCCGCGCGTTGCCGAGGTGCCGCTGGGCGGCACCGCGGTGGGCACCGGCATCAATACCCCCGCCGGGTTCCCCCAGCGCGTCATCGAGCTGCTGGCCGAGGACACCGGGTTGCCCATCACCGAGGCCCGCAACCACTTCGAGGCCCAGGCCAACCGCGACGGGCTGATCGAGGCTTCCGCGCAGCTGCGCAACATCGCGATCTCGCTGATGAAGATCAACAACGACCTGCGCTGGATGGGCTCCGGGCCCAACACCGGCCTGGGCGAGATCGCCATCCCCGACCTGCAGCCGGGGTCCTCGATCATGCCGGGCAAGGTCAACCCGGTGATCTCCGAGGCCGCAATCATGGTCGCCGCGCAGGTGATCGGCAACGACACGGCCATCGCGTGGTCCGGCACCAACGGCGCGTTCGAGCTGAACGTGGGCATCCCGGTGATGGCCGCCAACCTTCTCGAGTCGATCCGCCTGCTGGGCAACACCACCACGGTCATGGCGGAGAAAATGGTCTCCGGCATCACCGCGAACACGGAGCGCGCGCGGTTCCTTGCCGAGGCCTCCCCCTCGATCGTGACCCCGCTGAACAAGTACATCGGCTACGAGAACGCCGCGAAGATCGCCAAGAAGGCCGTGGCCGACGGTCTGACGGTGCGCCAGGCGACGATCGCGCTCGGCTACGTGGAGCGCGCGGAACTCACCGAGGCCCAGCTCGACGAACTGCTCGATGTCACGACGATGACCGGCAAGCACTAGGCGCCCGGGAAGGCGCCGCGCGGGGGCCTTCCGGCAATCCGGCCGCCCCGGCCTCAGCGCTGCGGTTCCGGCCGCCTGGCGAAGTCCGGGGCGTGTTCGGCCCGGGGCCCGAGCCCGATCAGCCGGGGCATGAGGGTGCGCGCCACCGGCACGTGCCGCGCCCCGAAGAGCACGGCCGGCGGCAGCCCGGAGCGCCTGCCGGTGAACAGCGGGGCAAACACCTGGCGGTGCATGATCCGCTGGACACCCTGGATAAGGTGGGTCGGGTACCTGCGCCGGCGTTGGAGGGCCGCGAGGTCGCCGAGCGTCACATTGCCGCGCAACAAGGCGGGCGCAAGAAGCCTCGCGGCCGCCACGGCGTCCTGGATGGCCAGGTTGATGCCCACCCCTCCCACGGGCGACATCGCGTGGGAGGCGTCTCCGATGCACAGCAGCCCGTCCGTGTACCAGCGACGCAGCCGGTCCAGCCGCACGTCAAGCAGGTGCAGGTCGTCCATGGAGCCGATCGCGTCCAGGCGGTCCGCGAGGTCGGGTCGGGCCGCGGCGATGCGCCCGCGGAAGCGTTCCACCCCCTCGCCGCGCAGCCGCGCATCGGACCCCTTCGGGGCGAAGTACCCCATCTGGTAGTAGTCGTCCCGGAACAGCGCGATAACGCCCTCGCCATCCCCGAAGGAGGGGACGATGCCCGCCACCTCCCCGGGTTCGTCGGCATGGCGCGGCAGGCGGAACCACCAGGTGTCGAACGGCACCGGGAAGTCCCGCTGTACAAGTCCCGCGTCGCGGCGCAGCACCGAGTGCCGGCCGTCCGTGGCGACGACGAGGTCCGCGTGCAGGGTTCCCGCGCTCCCGTCCGCCCTCCGGTAGCGGACGCCGGTGATCCTGCGGCCGTCGGAGACCAGTGAGGTCGCGGTGTGCTCCATCAGCATCGTGTACGTGGGCTCGGGTTCGGCGGCACGGGCCAGGAAGTCCAGGAAATCCCACTGCGGCATCATCGCCACGTAGTTGTAGGGCGGTTTGAGCAGCGCGAAATCGCCAAGGGTCACCAGCCTGCCGCCGCGCACCGGGAAGGCGATGTTCTGCAGGCGGCTCTGCGGAAGCCTGCGGAACTCCGCGCCCAGGCCGAGTTCGTCAAGCAGCCGGATGGTGGAGGGATGTACCGTGTCCCCGCGGAAGTCGCGCAGGAAGTCGCCGTGCTTCTCCAGCACCGCCACCTGCACCCCGGCCCGCGCCAGCAGCAGGCCCAGCATCATGCCGGCAGGTCCGCCGCCGACCACCGCGCACCCGGTCCTTTCCATGTCCCAAGGCTACGCCGGGACGCTCCCCCGCGGCAGGGGACGGCGGCGCACCATCCCGCCTTCCGTGCCATCGGCCGTTCACCTCCCGGAGCCCGGTGAGCCGAGCCACAAAAGTTGCATCACGCAACCATTAGTGCAAAAATGCACTATATGAGCGAAAGTGCAATTACTTCCCCGGGCGATGCGCCGGCTCCGCCGACGCGCAGCGCACGCATGCAGCGAACGCGCCTCGCCATCACCCGATGCTCGCGCGAGCTCACCGCCGAACGCGGCCTCTCAGGTTTCACCGTCGAGGAGCTGTGCGCGCGCGTCGGCATCTCGCGCAGGACCTTCTTCAACTACTTCGCCACGAAGCTCGACGCCGTCTTCGGGCACACCGACGACGGTGTGCCCGAAGAGGCCCTCGAACGCTTCAGGCAGGCCCGCCCGCCGGGCATCGAGGGGATCTCCCCCACGCTGCTCGCGGACCTCGTGGAACTCGTGGTGACGCAACTGCGCCGCGACGAGGAAGAAATCCTGAGCGCGCACGGCTTCTTCGAAGCCGCCCACCGAGAGCCGGAACTGCTGGCCAAGATGGTCGAGGTCGGGCCCGAACGTCTGAAGGAGTTCATGGCCCTGGTGGCCGAGCGCGAGGGAGTCGCTGCCGACCACCCCGGGCTGGCCATGCTCGTCCACACCGTCAAGTTCGCCACCCACCAGGCCATCCAGCGCTACGCGGCATCTTCCCGGGAAACCTCCCTCGAGGACGAGTTCCTGGACCTGATGCGGCACACCCGCCAGCTGTTCGCCCAGCCGCTGCACCGCGACCTTTCCGGGGCCCTCCCGCCCCGTTAGCCCGGCACTCCCCGCCGGGCACCTCCCACCCCGATTCCCCCGCCACGATCCCAAGGAACCCACACATGTCCACAGCCACAGCATCCCGGCCCGCCCCGGGATCCGCGCCCCTGCTGCTGACGCAGCGGCGCATCTGGATCATCTTCTCCGCGCTGATCGCGGGCATGATGCTCTCCTCACTTGACCAGACCATCGTCTCCACCGCCATGCCCACCATCGTGGGCCAGCTCGGCGGCGTCGAGCACCAGGCCTGGATCACCACCGCCTACCTGCTGGCCACCACCATCGTGATGCCGATCTACGGCAAGTTCGGTGACGTCCTGGGCCGGCGCAACCTGTTCCTCGTCGCCATCGCGCTGTTCACGCTGGCCTCCATCGGTGCGGCCTTCGCCGGCAGCTTCTGGGTCTTCGTCTTCTTCCGCGCCATGCAGGGCCTGGGCGGCGGCGGCCTGATGATCCTCTCGCAGGCCATCATCGCCGACATCGTCCCGGCCTCCGAGCGCGGCAAGTACATGGGCCCGCTGGGCGCCATCTTCGGCCTCTCCGCCGTGGCGGGGCCGCTGCTCGGCGGCTTCTTCGTCGACCACCTGAGCTGGCAGTGGGCGTTCTACATCAACATCCCGATCGGCATCGGCGCATTCCTGATCGCCTGGTTCGCGTTGACCATCCCGAACAAGAAGTCGACGAAGAAGATCGACGTGCTCGGCGTGCTGCTGCTTTCCGCGGCCACCACCTGCCTGATCTTCTTCACCGACTTCGGCGGCTCCAAGAACCACGGCTGGGGCGCCCCGGAGACCTGGGCCTGGGGCCTGGGCCTGCTCGTTGCCGCCACGCTGTTCGTGGTCGCCGAGGCCCGCGCCGAGGACCCGATCATCCCGCTCTCGCTCTTCAAGAACCCGGTCTTCATCAACGCCACGGCCATCGGCTTCACGCTGGGCCTGGGCATGTTCGCGGCCATCGCGTTCGTACCGACGTTTCTGCAGATGTCCTCCGGGACCTCCGCCGCGGTCTCCGGCCTGCTGATGCTGCCGATGATGGTCGGCCTGATGGGCACCAGCATCTACTCCGGCATTTCCATCACCAAGTCCGGCAAGTACAAGGCCTACCCGATCGCCGGCGCACTTGTCACGGCGGCCGCCATGCTGGCCTTCACCACGCTGAGCGCGACCACCCCGCTGTGGCTGATCTGCGTGTACTTGTTCGTCTTCGGCGCCGGCCTGGGCCTCATCATGCAGGTCGTGGTGCTGGTGGTGCAGAACGCCGTGGATCCCACGATGGTGGGCACCGCGACCTCCACGAACAACTACTTCCGCGAGGTGGGTGCCGCCCTGGGCGTGGCGATCTTCGGTGCGATGTTCACCAACCGCCTCTCCGAGAAGCTCACCGAGGTATTCACGGCCGCCGGGGCCAACGCCTCGGAGGCCGGCAGCGCCACGGCAACGCTGGATCCGCAGACCATGTCGCAGCTTCCGGACGCCGTGCGCGAGGGCATCGTGAACGCCTACGCCGATTCGCTGGCACCCGTGTTCTGGTACCTCATCCCGTTCATCCTCATCGCCTTCGTGCTGGCCCTGTTCCTGAAGCAGGTCAAGCTCTCCGACACCGCCGGAATGGTGGCACGCGGCGAGGCGATCGGCGGGGACGAAGCCGAAGCCCTCGAGGCCGAGGCCCGCACGGCCCGCACTGCCGGCGAGGACCACGACGCCGCGGGGTCGAACTCCGACCCGGCACGCAAGGAACACTAGCGAGGCACGCACCGGAGCCTCCGGCCGCGCGGCACCCGATCCGGGTCCGCACGGCCGGGGGCTCCGGCGCTTAACCGGCGATGAAGTGGCCCTCGGTGCGCGGTTCGCGGGCCCAGGCTATCGCCCGCGCATGCTTGGGCGGCACCTCGGGCATCTCGTCGAATGCGAACCAGGCGACCTCGAGGTTCTCGTCGTCGTTCACGCGTGCCTCCCCGCCCAGGAGATCCGCGGACATGATGACGTCGAGGTACTGGGCGCGGTCGCCGTTGGGGTAGACGGCCTGGTCCGTGGTGGCAACGCCGACCAGCCGGGTCACCCGGCAATGCACGCCGGTTTCCTCAAACACCTCGCGCACCGCGGCCACGGCCGGCTCTTCCCCGGGTTCGAGGATCCCGGCCGGAAGCGTCCACAGCCCGTTGTCCGCGCGCCGGACCAGCAACACGCGGCCCCCATGGAGCAGCACCACTTTGACGCCGGGGAGCCACAGTGGATCCGTGCCGATCTTGTTGCGGAGCTCGAGGATGAAGTCTGGGGTGGCCATGCGCTTCATCCTGCCATGCGCCGCAACCGGCGACGAATCCCGCCGGGGGCCGAAGTTAGGCGGAAACCGCCAGCGAGAAGGCCGCGCCCAGCAGCATGAACGGGCCGAACGCCACTGAGGAACGCAGGGTGGCCCTGCGCGCCAGCAGCAGCACGGAGGACCACAGCGCCCCCAGAATGAACGCCAGTGCCGTGGCCATGAGCAGGTGCGAATAGGACACGAACCCCAGGTAGAGCCCCAGCACGGCCGCGAGCTTCACATCTCCCAGGCCCATCCCGGCGGGGGCGATCAGGTGCAGCACCAGGTAGCCGGCACAGAGCACGACGCCGCCCAGCAACGTGCGCAACAGCATCGCGGGATCGCCCGCCAGCAGGGCGGCGGCCCCGAGCAGCACCACCGCGGACAGGAACCACGGCCAGAGGATCCGGTTGGGAAGCCGGTGCGAGCGGACGTCGATGGCGCTGAGCCTTACCGCGTTGACCATGAACAGCAGGGCGGCGAGGGCCGACAGGATTCCCGCCGCGATGCTCAACTGGCTCTGCATGGTGAGCCAACCCCAGATTTGTACCGGCATGTGCAACACCCTATGCGCCCCGCACGGCGTGCGGGAGGGGTAGCGCCCCTGCTGTGCATAAACCGCTGCCACCTGCGCCGAAAGACCCTCCGCGGCCTCCGGTCGCAGAGGGATCCGCCCTCGCTACACTTGTGCCATGGACCAACTCGACGGCACCCCGGTGCTCCCGGAACCCGGCGCCTCCCCAGACAAGGAACTGATGGGGCACTTCCGGCGGCTCGCCCGATCCTCCCCCTGGCTGTGGACGAGCATCCAGGTGGAAATCAGCGCGCACGACCCAGCCCACCGCGCCATCCCCTTCGACGCGGAGAACCGACCCGAGCGCCTCACGGTGCTCATCCGGCGTCCCGACGCGGTGCGCGTCGAGGACTCCGCGGGCAAGGTGCTGTTCCGGACCGAGCACATCAACGACTCGCGCTCCGCGTCCTTCGTCGCCGGCACCCGGAAGTCCTGGCTGCTGCCCCCGCAGCTGCTGGCCCCCGTGTACGGCGACGACGGGCTTGTCTCGCGCCGCCCGGAGGCCGCCTACGTCAACGAGTTCATGCCGGTGGGCATGTGGAACGCCTTCCTGGACCCGGTGGAGATCGCCGGCTTCGCCCCCGGCCCGGCCGACCTGCCCTTCCCGCACCCCAGCATGATCCATGCGCTGCGCGAGGTCCATGATTCGTCGGGCCGCCCCTGCCTCGAGGCAGACCTTTCGCGCGGGCATTCCTACTCCCCCGTGGTTCCCGGTGCCCCGTTGCTGGGCACCGGCGTCACCCGGCTGCGCCTCGACCGGGCCACCGGCTTGTGCGTCGAACGCACCATCCTCAGCGGCGAGGATGCCGGGGCTGAGCACCATGTGAAGATCCTGGCCGTGGACCAGTACATGATCGACGGGCTGTTCACCCAACCCCAGGCGTCGCTCTCCGACGTGCGCGAGGCGCCGTTGTGGCCGATCCCCGCGCCAGGAACCCATCCGCCCGGACGCCACCAGCTCTAGGACTGAACCGCCGGCACGCGTTGTCCGCGTGCCGGCGGTGTGGGTGTCAGCCGAACTTCTCTTCCAGCAGCTCCGTGACGAGTGCCGCGATCTCGGAGCGCTCGGAACGGGCAAGGGTCACGTGCCCGAAGAGGTGGTGTCCTTTGAGCAGTTCGACCACCGCCGCGACGCCGTCGTGGCGCCCGACCCGCAGGTTGTCGCGCTGGGCCACGTCGTGGGTGAGCACGACCTTGGAATTCTGCCCGATCCTCGAGAGGACCGTGAGCAGCACGTTGCGTTCGAGCGACTGTGCCTCGTCGACGATCACGTAGGCGTCGTGCAGGGAGCGCCCCCGGATGTGGGTCAGCGGGAGGATCTCCAGCATGCCCCGGCTCAGCACCTCGTCGACGACGTTCTTCGACACCACCGAACCGAGCGTGTCGAAGACCGCCTGCGCCCACGGGTTCATCTTCTCGTTCTCGGCGCCCGGAAGGTAGCCGAGTTCCTGGCCGCCGACGGCATACAGCGGGCGGAAGACCATGATCTTGCGGTGCTCGCGGCGCTCCATGACCGCCTCCAGCCCGGCACAGAGCGCCAGCGCCGACTTTCCGGTGCCGGCCCGGCCACCGAGCGAGACAATGCCGACTTCCTTGTCGAGCAACAGGTCGAGGGCCAATCGCTGCTCCGCCGAGCGTCCGCGCAGGCCGAAGGCCTCCCGGTCCCCGCGCACCAGGTGGACCAGGTGGTTCCGGTCCACCCGGCCCAGAGCCGACCCGCGCGGGGAATGGATCACCAACCCGGTGTTGCACGGCTGGTCGGCAACCTCCGGCAGGTCGATGGATTCCGAGGCGTAGAGGGAACTCATGTCCTCCTCGGTGATGTTCAGCTCCGCAACCCCTGTCCATCCCGAGGAGGCAACGAGCTCGTTGCGGTATTCCTCCGCGTTCAACCCCATCACCGAGGCCTTGACGCGCATCGGCAGGTCCTTGGACACCAAGGTGACATCCACGCCCTCGTCGAGCAGGGACTTGGCCACCGCCAGGATCTTGGAGTCGTTGTCCGAGTTGCGGAACCCGACGGGCAGCACCTCGGGGGAAATGTGGTTCACCTCGACGCGGAGGGTTCCGCCCATCTTGCCGGCCGGCATGGAATTTGCCATTCCGCCTGCCTTTCTGCCCATCTCATCGAGGGTGCGCAAGGCCTCCCGGGCGAAGAAGCCGATCGTGGGGTCGTTGCGCTTGTGCTCCAGCTCCATGATCACGATCAGCGGAAGCACCACGTGATGTTCGGCAAAATGCAGCATGGCGTGCGGGTCGGCGATCAGCACCGACGTGTCCAGGACAAAGGTGCGCTCGGCCTCAGAGGTGCCGTCTGCCGGGTGTTCCAGGTTCTCTGCCACTTTGACTCCCTACGGGGCGCGGTCCCCCACCACGGTTGTTGGCGGGGGTGAGGGGGCAGCTCCGTGGGCGGGCAGGATCCGGCATGGGGGTGTTTGAGCGCCATATGCATCCATGCCGTCCCCCCGTCCTGCCTGCGGAGTTGCCCCGAACGGCGGTGAACTTTACAACGCCGTTAACCCAAACCTACGCCCGATTGGTTGGCTAGTCACGTGGCATTTTTCGAACTCTTGGGGTCTGGTGAGTAAACATTTCGGGACGCCGGGAACGCGGGCGAAAACCATGCCGCGCGTCGAGGGCAGGCCAAGGCCGCCGGGCCGCACACGGGAGCTGGAGCGCGCGGTCAGGAACCGAAGCGGCGCTGTCGGTCCGAGAAGTCGCGCAGGGCACGCAGGAAGTCCACGCGTCGGAAGTCCGGCCACAGCGCCTCGCAGAAGTAGAACTCCGAGTAGGCACTCTGCCAGGTGAGGAATCCGGAAAGCCGTTGCTCGCCCGAGGTCCTGATGACAAGTTCGGGGTCGGGCTGGCCACTGGTGTACAGGTACTTGGCCAGCTGGTCGGGATCCAGGTCCGCGGCGATCTGGGATGCATCGAGGCCCTTCGACTGGCCCTCGAGCAGCAGTGCCTTGACTGCGTCGACGATTTCCCGGCGTCCGCCGTAGCCGACCGCCACGTTCACGTGGATTCCCGTGATTCCTGCCGTCGAGGCCTCAAGTTCTCGGAGCTTGTCGGCAAGGTAGTCCGGAAGCAGTTCCAGCGCGCCCACCGGGTGCACGCGCACGGTCTTGGTTTCCCCGAGCCGGTCGAGGGTGTTGGCGATGATGCCCATCAGGTCGTCCAGCTCCTGGCTGGAACGGCTCATGTTGTCCGTGGAGAGCATGTAGAGGGTGACCATGTTGATGTCGAGCTCCTGGCACCAGCCAAGGAACTCGAGGATCTTGTCCGCACCGGCCTGGTGGCCGGTGGCGGTGGTGGCACCGGCAAGCTTGGCCCAGCGGCGGTTGCCGTCCACCAGGACGCCGATGTGCGTCGGAAGCTTCTCCGGGCTCAGCGAACGCCGGATTCTCCGCTCATAGAGCCGATAAACGAACCCCGGTAATTCCACCGCATACTCCCGCAATAATTCTGGCCGGTGCGACGATTGCCGAACCCTACACCCAACGCTACCTTTTGCCGGGACCCCGTGGGGGCATGACGCGGTGCGGCCACGTGTGAAATTGCTGCGAAATGTTCACTACTTTTCAGTAACCTACCAAAGCGTAAGTTACGATGGGGCCATGACCACGGCACCCCGTTCCCAGCCCGCCGACACGACATCCCCCGCATCCCCGCTGGGGCCCTCAGCCCCGGAGCCCAAACCCTTGGTACGCGGCTGGATCCACGCGGTGATGGCACCGCTGGCCCTTGCCGCGGGCGTGGTGCTGGTCGTCCTGGCCCCGAGCGGGGGTGGAAAAACCACGAGCGCCGTCTACGCCCTGACCGGGGTGATGTTGTTTGCCGTCAGCGCGACGTACCATCTCGGCAACTGGTCCCCGGGAGTGAAACGCGTGCTCAAGCGCCTTGACCACACCAACATCATGCTTGTCATCGCGGGGTCCTACACCCCACTGGCCTGGGCCCTGCTCCCACAGACCAAGGCCACCGCGCTGCTGGTCGCCATCTGGATCGGGGCGCTGGCCGGGGTCGGTTTCAGGGTTTTCTGGACCGATGCCCCGCGCTGGCTCTACACCCCCGTCTACGTGCTGCTGGGCCTTGCCTCGCTGCTGTTCATCGGCGACTTCTTCGCCGCGAACCAGGCAGCAACGGTCCTGCTCTGCGCCGGCGGGGCCTTCTACATTGCAGGCGCAGTGTTCTACGCGCTCAAACGGCCAAACTTCAGCGAACGCTGGTTCGGCTTCCACGAACTCTTCCATGCGTTCACCGTCGCCGGGTTCACCTGCCACTACATCGCCATCACGATGGCGGTTCTCGGGACCGCCTAGTCCTGGCCGGACGGCTTCCCCAGGCCGGGCGCCAGCAGCGTCCCGAGGGACCCCAGGTCCCCGAGCGGTGCGTGGCAGACGCCGCCGCTGCACACATAGAGCCTCAAGGCGCCATCGGGCCCCGCCGGGTAGGCGGCCTGGGCGGAACCGCCGGGCGGCATCCCGCCCCGTTGGGCCACGCCGGCCAGGATGCCCCAGCGCATCGCGATTCTGCGTTCCTGCGACGTGCCGCCCGCAACCGCCAGCTCGGTGCTTGAGGAATCCGCGAAACGCGCCACGACCCCCAGGGCACTGCCTGCGGCCTGCGGGGCCCGCCCGGCAATGGACGGCACGAAACCCATCAGCCGGCGCACCACCTCCAGGTCGTCCTCGATCCGCGCGCCGGCTTCCGAAGCGGCGTCCTCCCCTTCGAGCTGGGCCAGGCCCGCCCGGTTCAGCAGCGCCGAGGCCAGCAGCGAGGTCGCAGCCGGCACCGCGTCGTCAAGTGCCTCCGCGGTGCGCGCCCCGGCCCGCCCGGCGAGCACGCGCGGGTCGTCGCCCGGTGCGTCAACCGGCTGCCCGCCGGGCATGAACCGCTCGAGGGCAGCGCCAAGGACGGCGTCCGCCCGCCCGATCCACATCGGGTCCCCGCCGCACACGGCCAGGGCCTGGAACCCCAGCGCCACACCCGCATGGTCCTCCAGCATTCCCGGTATTCCGGTGTTGGCCCGGCCCCTGTAACTCACCCGGTGCAACGACCCCTCTGCGGCATCCCAGTGGGTGTCCCACAGGTATCCGGCGGCACCGGCGGCCAGGCGCAGCAGGCCCTGGTCCTCCAGCAGCACCGATGCCTCTGCCAGCGACTGCACCACCAGTCCGTTCCAGCCCGCCACGACCTTCTCGTCGCGTGCGGGCTGGGCGCGCTGCGAGCGGGCCTCCCGAAGCACCCCGAATGCCTCATCGAGTTCAGCCCATTCCCCCGCTTCCGGGGTGCGCGACAGCGCAATCGTCAGCCGTGGTTCGGCGTCGCCGGGTTCGCCCTCCACGGCGCGCCCGTCCCACAGGGACCAGAGGGGGTTCCCGCGATCGGGCACCAGCGCCTCTGCCTCGGCGCGGGTGAATGTATAGGTGGCACCCTCGCTGTGGGTCCCGTCGGGCAGCACGGTGTCGGCGTCCAGCGAGGAGGCGAAACCGCCGCCGGACAGCAGCATCTCGCGCTCCAGCCAGACAGCGATGCCGGCGGCTGCCCGGCGTGAAAGTTCACGGTCGGCCGCCCGCGGCAGTTGCACGGCGGCTCGCGCGTAAAGGCCCAGCAGCTGTGCGTTGTCGTAGAGCATCTTCTCGAAGTGCGGGACCTTCCATCCGGCGTCGACGCAGTAGCGGGCGAATCCGCCTCCGACGTGGTCGGCCAGTGCGCCGCGGGCCATCGTGCCCAGGGTCCGTGCCGCAAGCTCCGTGGCCCGGCGCGCCTCGGGTCCAGCCCCGAGCCCGGCGCGCAGCAGGAAATCGAGCACCGCCGAGGGAGGGAACTTCGGCGCGGGGGCGAAGCCGCCGGTGGGGTCCTCCAGCGCGGCAAGCTTCTCCACGGCCGTGGCCAGCACGGACGCCAACGGCTGCTCGCCGGAGCGGCCGGGAAGCGGCAGCGAACCGGAAAACATCCGGGCCTGCCCGGCGGCCACAGATCCCAGGTGGTCGGCGAGGGCGGTGGCCTGCTCGATGAGCCCGGGCCTCCGGTTGACCCATGCGTCGTGCACCGCCTCGAGCACCTGCCCGAAGGAGGGCATGCCGGGCCGTGGAACCGGAGGGAAATACGTGCCGGCGTGCACCGTCCGGCCGTCCGGCAGCGTGAAGACGCTCATGGGCCAGCCTCCGGCCCCGGTGAGGGTCTGGGTGGCGGCCATGTAGACCTGGTCGACGGCGGGATGCTCTTCCCTGTCGATCTTGACCGGCACGAAGTGCTCGTTGAGGTAGGCGGCGATCCTCGGGTCGTCGAACGACTCGAGGGCCATCACGTGGCACCAGTGGCAGGCGGCGTAGCCTATGGACAGGAAGACCGGCACATCGCGCCTCACGGCCTCGGCGAACGCCTCATCCGAGTACGGCCACCAGTCGACGGGCTGGTGCGCATGCTGGCGCAGGTAGGCCGACGCACTGCCGGCGATTCGTTGACCCATGCCCGTGAGCCTACTGCACGCACGCGGCTGCCGGCACCGGACGGCCCGGCACCGGCAGCCTGCGTGCAACACCGCCGGGCCCGGCGGCCGGAGCCTAGCGTGCGGGCTTGTCCCCGGGCTCGTCCGGCTGGATCTTCTTGCCGCGCTCGACGAGTTCCTGCTGGCGGGCCTCGGCCTCGCCCTGGTAGCGGACACGGCGGATCCGGCGGGTCATGTCGCGGATGATGAAGATGGTGACGATGACCAGTGCTGCGGTCGCCACGAAGCCGACGAAACCCGGGCCGATGGACTGTGCGGCATCACCCGGCGGGACGACGGGAACGGGGGAAGGCGATACGGAGGCTGCATACAGCAGGAACGAATACACGCGCGAGGCTCTTTCTAAAAGTTGGCAGCCGGGGGCACCGGCACGTTATCTATCTTAGACCGGCGAACAGGTCGGTCTCGGGCAGCTCGGTGGGGACCGAGGACCGGATCAATGTGAAGTCCTCCCACGGCCAGGACTCCGCGTAGATCGCCTCGGGCACCGCGAAGAAGAAGCCTTCCGGGTCGATCTGGGTGCGGTGCGCCAGCAGCGCCGCGTCGCGGTGCTTGAAGTACTCCGCGCTGTGGATCTGGGTGGTGGTCTTGTGCGGGGACACCCAGCCGAACATCTGTTCGTCCGGGTGCTTCTCCCATTCGGCGATGCGCTCGGCGTACGGCGAATCCATGCCGGCCTCCAGCATCGCGTAGTGCAGCGTCCTGAAGCGTTCGGGTGCGAAGGCGCGGTCGTAGTAGAGCTTGGAGGTCGCCCACGCCTCGCCGAGTTCCGGGTGGCTCTCGGCCTTCGCGGCTTCCTCGAACGCATGCACGGCGACCTTGTGCGCCTGGATGTGGTCCGGGTGCGGGTATCCGCCGTTTTCGTCGTAGGCAATGATCACGTGGGGCTTGAACTCGCGGACGAGCTTGATCAACGGGGCAGCAGCAACCTCCAGCGGCTGCAGTGCAAAGGCGCCGAACGGGAGCTCGGGCAGCGGGTCGCCCTCCGGCAGGCCCGAATCCACGAACCCGATCCAGCGGTGTTCGATGCCCAGCACCGCGGCTGCCTCGGCCATCTCGCCACGGCGCACACCTGCGAGGTCGCGGTGGGCGTGGGCCAGCTCGCCGACAGCTGCGTTGAGGATGTCCCCGCGTTCGCCGCCCGTGCAGCTGGCGACCATGACACGTGCGCCGGCCGCAACATAGGCCGCCATCGTCGCGGAGCCTTTCGAGGATTCATCGTCCGGGTGGGCATGGATAGCCAGCAAGCGCAGGCCCTGGGAGGGAGCGATCCGCCCCGCGTTGTGATCTTCCACGTGTGTAACTCCAACTCCGTATGCTCGGTCGGGGGTTCCCCCTGCCCAAGGCTTAGACTGGTAGGGATGAGTTCTCCCCGGCCGCGACGCCCATGAATCCGAAAGAGGCGCCATTGTCCAGCTTAACTAATAGGTACGGTTCACCCAAGCGACGCCTTGCCAAGAAGACGCGCCGCTACCTGATCGTCGGCGGCCTGTCCGTGGGAGTGATCGGCGCGTTCTACCTGGCGTGGGCAACGCAGAGCGGCGTCGACTTCAAGGACCAGTCCTTCGTCGTCACCTCCCCGACCCGGGCCAGCGCCGTCGTGGACATCTCCAAGGATGCGGACCAGACCGCCCAGTGCGAGGTCAGGGCCATGAACGAGTCCTACGCGATCGTCGGTTGGAAGACGCTGACGGTTGGACCCACCGAGGGTTCCGGCCGTGAGACGCTGCGTTTCGACGTGGACCTGCGCACCGAATCTTTGGCTACCACCGTCGGTATCGAGGAATGCAAGATCGTCAAGGCGTCCTGACCCACCCGCCACGGATCAGCCGGCGACTCGCCCAGTACGCCAAAAGCTCAAACTCTTGGGTAAAAGCCCTACGACGGCTAATATCTTTCTAATACGTTATGCCCCGCTACAGAACGTGACGGACGAAGTTCATCACCCATCTGTGCGGGGTCTTTGCTTGCAGGATGTTCGTCGCAGCATCAGCAGGAACCGTCTCGGCACGTTGCGCCCCCTGCGGGGACAACCGCCCTGATTACACAAGGAGTACCACCGTGACTACCACCAACCACGAACCAGTCGTCTGGCTGACCAAAGAGGCCTTCGACCGCCTGAACGTCGAGCTTGAGCACCTGTCGGGCCCGGGCCGTGCGGAGATCGTCGACCGCATCGAGCAGGCTCGTTCCGAGGGCGACCTCAAGGAAAACGGTGGCTACCACGCGGCCAAGGAAGAACAGGGCAAGGCAGAGGCACGCATCGCCTACCTGAAGGACCTGCTGCGCCGCGCACACGTGGGCGAAGCACCGGCCGATGACGGAATCGTCGAACCGGGCATGCTCGTCGAGGCCATCATTGCCGGCGACAAGACCACCTTCCTCTTCGGCAGCCGCGAAGTCGCTGGCGACACCGACCTCGAGGTCTACTCGGAGAAGTCCCCGATCGGTGCCGCAGTGCACGGTGCCAAGTCCGGCGACAAGCTCACCTACTCGGCCCCGAACGGCAAGCAGATCGCCGTCGAGATCGTTTCCTGCAAGCCGTACAGCGCCTAGCAGGACGCATTGTCGCGCTCCGTCGCGACCACACGCTGTGCCGATGGCTGCCCGCCACTCCCCCGCCGGGGATGAACGGGCAGCCATCGTCCGTTAAACGGCAGGCAGGCCGGGCATTGCCATGGGCACTTCCCCGGATATCCGGCACACGCAGCAGGGCCCGGGGTCCGTCGCATTCACGACGGACCCCGGGCCCTTGGTGTGCCGGCCAGTGCGGCCTGGCCGCGGCGGTCAGGAGCTAGCTCATGACCATGGGCTGGAAGCCCTCGGCCCGCAGGTTGTTGAGCACCTGCTCCGAGTGCGCGTGGCCCTTGGTTTCCATGTCGATCGTGATGGCCACGTCGCCCATGGACAGCGAACCACCCACGCGGGTGTGGTCCAGCCGGGTGACGTTGGCGTCGGATTCGGCGATGACCCGCGAGATGGTGGCCAGCTCGCCCGGGCGGTCGTCAAGCATCATGCGCACCGTCAGGTAGCGGCCGGCGGCCGAAAGGCCGCGCTGGATGACCTTGAGCATGAGCAGCGGGTCGATGTTGCCACCCGAGAGGATGACGGCGGTCTTGCTCGGGTTGATGCCCAGTTCCTCGAGCTTGCCCTCCAGCAGGGCCGCGACGCCCACGGCTCCGGCAGGCTCGACGACCAACTTGGAGCGTTCCAGCAGGAACACCAGGGCCCGGGCCAGGCCGTCCTCGGAGACCGTCACCACGTCGTCGACCAGTTCGCGGATGATCTGGAACGGGAGCTGCCCCGGACGGCCCACGGCGATGCCGTCGGCGATGGTGCGCACGGTGTCCAGCGGCACCAGCGCGTCGGCGGCCAGCGACGGGGGGTAGGCCGCGGCGTTCTCCGCCTGCACGCCGATGACCTTGATGTCGCGGCCCATCTCCGCGGCCTTGGCCTTGAGCGCGACGGCCACGCCGGCCAGCAATCCACCGCCCCCCACTCCCATGAGCACGGTGTCGACGTCCGGGAGCTGTTCGAGGATCTCCAGCCCGATGGTTCCCTGCCCGGCGATGATGTCCGGGTTGTCGAACGGGTGCACGAAGACGGCGCCGGAGGCCGTGGCGTAGCGTTCGGCCTCCGCGAGGGCCTCGTCGACGTTGTGACCGTGCAGGACGACCTCCGCGCCGTGGTCGCGGGTCGCGGTGAGCTTGGGCAGTGCGACACCCAGCGGCATGTAGATCCGCGCCTTGATGCCCAGGCGGCGTGCGGCCTGGGCGACGCCCTGGGCATGGTTGCCTGCGGAGGCCGCCACCACGCCGCGGGCACGCTCCTCCTCCGACAGCTTGGACATGCGCACGTAAGCGCCGCGCACCTTGAAGGAGCCGGCCCGCTGCAGGTTCTCGCACTTGAGGAACACCTCGGACCCGATGGCCAGGGACAGTGCTCGGGAGTGCTCCACGGGGGTCCGCGCCACGACGCCGTCAAGGATCGTGCGCGCGTGTTCGACGTCGGCGAGGCTTACCGGGAGCTTGGTCTGCTGGATCATTGAACGACTTTCTGCTGTGCGTCACGACGCGGGGGTCAAACTGAATGAGGGGGTGTTTTGCCGTGCGACGGGATTCAGGACCCGGGTGCGGGTTCTTCGCCGTCGAGGTCGGCGGGCGCCGGTTCCGGGTTGCGGACCGGCTCGGTAATTCGTGCGGGGGTGGCCAAGGCCGGGTCGTTTTCCCAGCCCCGGTTGGAAATGTATTTCACGACGGTGTTCGCCACGGCGAGCACGGGGACGGCGAAGAGCGCCCCGGGGATCCCGGCGACCATCGATCCGCCGGCGACGGCCATGACCACGGCCAACGGGTGCAGGCTCACGGCCTTGCCCATGATCAGCGGCTGGAGGATGTGGGACTCGGCCTGCTGGACGAAGAGGACCACAAGCAGCATGATGAGCGCGTTGACCGGCCCGTTGGCCACCAAGGCGAGCAGCACCGCGACGGCGCCCGTCACCATGGCGCCGATCACAGGGATGAAGGACCCGAGAAAGACCAGCACGCCCAGCGGCAGGGCCAGCGGGACCCCGAGGATCAGCGCGCCGACGCCGATGCCCACCGCGTCGATGAAAGCCACGAAGAGCTGGACCCGCACGTAGATCACCATGGAGGCCCATCCGCGCTTGCCGGCTCCCTCGGCGGCCAGCCGCGCACGTCGGGGCAGGATGTTGACGAAGAACTTGCCGATGCGCGGGCCGTCAAGCAGCAGGAAGATCAGCGAGAAGAGCACCAGCAGCAGGCCGGTGACAAGGTGCCCCAACGTGGTGCCCCATGACAGGGCGCCGGAAAGGATGCTCGAGGAATTGCTCTTGAGCTGGTTCAACGCATCGGTGAACAGCGCGTCGAGGTCCTCGTTGCTCATCGCCAGCGGGCCCGTCGAGAGCCAGTGCTGGATCTGGCTCACGCCGGTCAGCGCCTGGGCCCACAGGCTGGAGAATCCTGTGGCCAAACGCTGTCCGACCACGGAAAGGCCGCCGACTACCAGGGTAAGGAATCCGATCATGGTCAGCCCGACGGCAAGGCCCTTGGGCAGGCGGGCCTTTTCGTTGAGGAAGTGCACGACGGGGCTGAGCAACCCGGCAAGCAGCGCGGCGATCATCAGCGGGATGATCAGCAGCGAAACCTGTGACAGCAGCCAGACGGCGATGCCGACGGCGACCACGATGACGATCAGGCGCCATCCCCAGGAGGCGGCGATGCGCACGCCGTAGGGCATGTCCTCCGCGTTGCTGTGGTCTACCCGCTGCACCTCGGGGAGCGGGGCCAACCCCGCTCCAGCGGCTCCCGACGGCAGGCCCGGGCCGTTCTGCGGGGCGCGGTTGAAGAAGTCCGAGAATTTCATGCCGCGCCCCCGTTTCCGGCATGCGGCACGCGGCGCATCGCGGGCACCGCATGGCGGACCCTGCACGTGGCGGCCGAAGACAGTGACAGTCGGGCCGTGCGCATGCCACGAGGCATGGTCTGTCCCCCCGCGGTTGCACTGCCGATGAATCTCATGAACATACGGTATCCCTAGAAAGTTCGGCGCGCGTCAAAGATGACGCCCATATTGCAGAAAAACCGCGGGGCAGCACCCAAATAGTGGGTACTGCCCCGCGGTCACACAGCAGAATGACTAGTCGTCGCCACGCAAGATAGCCAGAATGCGCAGAATCTCAACGTACAGCCAGATCAGTGTCACGGTCAGGCCGAAGGCGGCGGTCCAGGCCATCTTGGCCGGGGCACCCTGGCGCACGCCCTCGGAAACCGAGGTGAAGTCCATGACCAGCGCATAGGTAGCAAGCAATACGGCCAACGCGCCGATGGCGAGACCCCATCCGCCCGAGCGCAGGCCGAACTCGCCGCCGACAACGCCGGTGAGCATCAGGACGAAGTTCAGCAACGAGAACACGCCGTAGCCGATCAGGGCGATCATGAACATCTTGGTCATCTTCGGGGTCGCGCGGTACTTGCCCGAGCGGTACAGCACCAAGGTCACGGCGAACACGGAGAAGGTGGCGAGCACAGCCTGGACCGCGATGCCCGGGTAGCGGGCCTCGAAGAAGGCAGACATGCCACCGAGGAAGAGCCCCTCGAAGCCCGCGTAGAGCATGATCAGGATCGGCGACGGTTCGCGCTTGAACGAGTTCACCAGGCCCAGGACCAGACCGACCAGGGCGCCGACCAGCATCAGCACCGGCAGCTGCCAGCCGATGGCCGCGCCAATGACGACCAAGCCGAGGCACAGCGCCGTCTTGTTGATGACGTCGGTGTAGGTCAGTCGCCCCATCTGCATGTTCGATGCGGACGGCTGCGAGTAGAGATCCTGCAGGGCCTGCGGGCTCATGCCCGGTTCTGCGTAGGACGTGGGCGCGGCACCCGCGGGGCCGGCCGCACGGGTCTGCTCGCGATAGTTCTTGGAATTGAAGACCGGGTTTCCGCCCAGGGCCATGATGATTCTCCTTGGTAGGTTGTCAGTTAATAGCCTACGTTGATACAACGAACGAGCACGACCGATAAATCCCGATCCGACCACCTTTCTTCAAGAATTCTGAACGGGTCCCGGTTTCCACTCGGCGAACGGCCCTGCGGCACCCTTGCGGCCCGGCTCCGGTGAAACCCGGCCGCAGGCCGGCCGGCACCCGGCGACGCCCACCCCTGCCCCGCTGCCACGGCACGCGACGCCCTTCCGGAGCCCGGCGACACGGGCGTGCATCGCGACACGGAAACGTGGGCGCCGGAACCGAAAACCCCGCGTTTACCAGACCGTTTTGGGAATCAGGCACTTCGTGGACGGATGCTTGCCGTTTTTGTCCGGCTTGGCACTACGATAATCAAACATATAGTGACCTATGCCACATCAGTCCCCGAATTGCTTGGAATTCGGACTGAAAGCGACGAGAGGGCTCGCACCGTGCTTCGTCAAGCCAAATCATCAACTGGCCATTTGTTCGTGATCCTGGGATTGTTCATCGGAGTGCTGTTCGCGTCGCTGATGCCTCCCTCGACGGCGCTTGCCGCAGGCCGGCCGGACACGGCGCAGGTCGAGGCCCAGGTACCCAAACAGTCGCAGGAATTCACCATCCGCGGCACCCTGCGCGACGGGAAGGAACCCCTCGAGGGTGTCCGCATCACTGCGACCTCAAGCACGGGATTCAGCGCCGAGGACGTCACCGACAAGGACGGGCGATGGGTCATCGTCGTCCCCGAGAAGGGGACCTACGAGGTGCTGCTGGACGTGACGACCCTTCCTCCGGACAAGCCGCTCTCCAGCGGAGAGCCCAACCCGCGGATCGTCGAGTTCGGCACGTCATCCAACATGGGCGTGATTTTCAAGGTCGGTGAAAGTGCCGCACCGCCCGCGGCCTCCTTCGGGTCCATCGTCGGCGAACGCATCGTCGCGGGGCTCAGTTTCGGGTTGCTGCTGGCGCTGACAGCGGTCGGGCTCTCGCTGGTCTTCGGCACCACGGGCCTGACCAACTTCGCGCACGGCGAGATGGTGACCTTTGGCGCGGTGGCCGCTTTCGCGCTCTCCGCCTGGGGGTTCCCGTTGTGGGCGGCACTCGTAGTCGCCGTCCTGCTTGGCGGGGCGCTGGGCTGGGTGCAGGACTGGGGACTGTGGAAGCCGTTGCGCCGCCGCGGCTCGGCATTGGTGCCCATGATGATCGTTTCGATCGGCCTGGCATTGGCCATGCGCTACGTCATCCTCTTCTTCTTCGGCGGAACCACCGAACAGCTGCCCGGCGCGCAGAGCCCGTTGCTGAAGTTCGCGGGGATCTCCATTTCACGCAACACGCTCGTTTCGCTGGTGGTTTCGCTGGTGGTCATCATCGCCGTGGCGCTGCTGCTGCTCAAGACAAGGTTCGGCAAGGCAACCCGCGCCGTGGCCGACAACCCCGCGCTGGCCGCGGCCTCGGGCATCGACGTCGACCGGGTGATCCGGATGGTGTGGGTGGTCGGCAGCATGCTGGCCGCCCTGGGCGGCATCCTGTGGGCGTACTACCGCCCCGGCGTCACCTTCAACATGGGGCAGCAGATCCTGCTGCTGATCTTCGCGGGCGTCACCCTCGGCGGCCTGGGCACCGTGTTCGGCGCCCTCATCGGTTCGGTGCTCGTGGGCCTGATGGTCGAGATCTCCACGATCTGGCTCGAGGCCGACTTGAAGTACGTGGGGGCATTGGCCGTCATGATCTTGGTGCTGTTGTTCAGGCCGCAGGGCATCCTGGGCCGTCGTGAGCGTGTGGGTTAAGGGAGAACAGACATGGACTTCGCAACGATCTTTACCAACGCGCTGACCCAGGTCGTCAGCCCCATCACCGCCTCCTACGCGCTGGCGGCCCTCGGTTTGGCCGTGCACTTCGGCTACGCCGGGCTGCTGAACTTCGGCCAGGCCGGCTTCATGGCCGTCGGCGCCTATGGGTTCGCCATCTCCACGCTGACCTTCGGGGCGCCGCTGCCACTGGCCGTCTTGACAGCTGTCGTGGCCTCGGTGCTCTTCGCGCTCCTGCTGGGCATCCCGACGCTACGCCTGCGCGCCGACTACCTGGCGATCGTGACCATTGCGGCAGCCGAGATCGTCAGGTACGTCGTTACCACCAACTCCCTGACCAACCTCACCGGTTCGGCCAACGGCCTGGCGACCTTTGAACGGGGATTCTACGAGCTGAACCCGTTCCCGCCGGGGAACTACCAGATCGGCCCGCTGCAGTACAACGACAGGACCCTTTGGATTTCCATCGTGGCCTGGGCCCTGGTGCTGCTGTGCGCCGGCGTCGTGTGGGCCTTGATGCGCAGCCCGTGGGGGCGCGTGCTCAAGGGCATCCGCGAGGACGAACACGCAGTGCGCTCCCTGGGCAAGAACGTCTTCGTCTACAAGATGGAGGCGCTGATCATCGGCGGCATCTTCGGCTCGCTGGCCGGGATCCTCTTCACCCTGCCCACGGGAGCCGTCCAACCGGCCAACTACGGAACCGAACTCACGTTCTTCCTGTGGACGGCGTTGCTGCTTGGCGGCATGGCCACCGTGTTCGGCTCAGTACTCGGCGCCATGATCTTCTGGGTCGTGCTCTCGCTGACCCAGGGCATCCTGCTGGGACTCATCGAATCGGGCGCGATCACGTTCCTGACCAGCATCCAGGCCGGCCAGCTGCGCTACATCCTGGTCGGCGTCGCCCTGATGCTGCTGATGATTTTCCGACCCCAAGGAATCTTGGGCAACAAGAAGGAACTGGCATTCTCATGACCGACGCGCAGCAGTTCGCAGACACGCCCTCGACGGGCCTCTCCCCCGAAACCGACAACCCGTACGTCAACGACTCACGGCCCATCGCGGTCGGCCCGGCCGAACCCGGTTGCGCCAAACGGGACCCGATCATCGTCGCCGACGGCGTCCGACGCACCTTCGGCGCGTTGCATGCAGTCGACGTGGACCATGTGGAAATCCCACGGCACAAGATCACGGCGCTGATCGGTCCCAACGGTGCCGGGAAAACCACGCTCTTCAACCTGCTCACGGGGTTCGACTCCCCGAACTCCGGTTCGTGGACCTTCGACGGGCACAGCCTCTCCGGGGTTTCCCCGCACAAGGTGGCCCGGCTGGGAATGGTTCGCACCTTCCAACTGACCAAGGTCATGGGCAAGCTCACCGTCATCGAGAACATGCGCCTTGGCGGCAAGGACCAGCCCGGGGAATCCCTGTGGAAGGCCATGTTCCCATGGCTGTGGAGAGCTCGCGAAGCCGAGCTCACGGCAACCGCGGACGGGCTGCTGGAGAAGTTCAAGCTCCATGAAAAGCGCGAGGACTACGCGGCGTCCCTCTCCGGAGGCCAGCGCAAGCTTCTGGAAATGGCCAGGGCACTGATGGCGGACCCGAAACTTGTCATGCTGGACGAGCCCATGGCCGGCGTCAACCCGGCGCTGACGCAGTCGCTGCTTGACCACATCAAGAACCTGAAGGGCACCGGGACAACTGTGCTTTTCGTGGAGCACGACATGCACATGGTCCGGCACATCGCCGACTGGGTCATCGTCATGGCCGAGGGCCGCGTGGTGGCCGAGGGACCGCCGAAGGCAGTCATGCAGGACCCAGCCGTGATCGATGCCTACCTCGGCGCGCACCACGACGTCGACCTGGGCACCGCGGACGGTGCCGCCAAGCTCGAGGACGCCCTGAGCGAGGACGAGGATTCCGTGGTCGGCACGGAAGATGCCGGAGAACTGCTGCAGATGGGCGAATCGACCGAACCAACCGACGAAAACCAGGGGAAGCCATGAATGAAACAGGCGGCCAGGCCGTCGTCACCGTCAGCGACCTGGTGGCGGGGTACATCCCCGGGGTCAACATCCTTAACGGCTGCAACCTGGAGGCCCGCAAGGGCGAGCTCATCGGCATCATCGGCCCCAACGGAGCCGGCAAGTCGACACTGCTGAAGGCCATGTTCGGTCTGGTCAAGGTGCATTCGGGAAACGTCGTGGTGCATGGCGAGGACCTCACCGGGCTCAAGGCCAACAAGCTGGTGGCCCGCGGACTGGGATTCGTGCCGCAAACCAACAACGTCTTCCAGACACTGACGATCGAGGAGAACCTCCAAATGGGGATCTTCCAGCGCCCGAAGGACTTCTCCGAGCGCTTCGACTTCGTCGCATCCCTTTTCCCCGAGCTCGGCAAGCGCAGGAGCCAGCGGGCAGGGTCGCTTTCGGGCGGCGAGCGGCAGATGGTGGCCATGGGCCGGGCGCTGATGATGGACCCGGCGGTGTTGCTGCTCGACGAGCCCTCTGCGGGCCTCTCTCCGGTCAAGCAGGACGAGACGTTCCTGCGGGTCCACGAGATCAACCGCGCCGGGGTCTGCGTGATCATGGTCGAGCAGAATGCACGGCGCTGCCTGCAGATCTGCGACCGCGCCTACGTCCTGGACCAGGGCCGCGACGCCCACACGGGCACGGGCAGGGAGCTGCTCAAGGACCCCAAGGTCATCCAGCTCTACCTGGGCAACCTTGCCGAGACCGTTGAGCAGGAGGAAGCCGAGGAGCGCCGGGACCAGGCTCCCGGGAGCTGACACAAATCGCCCGGGCCACTGCACGGGCCACGCGAAAGGGGGCCGGTTCTTTCGAACCGGCCCCCTTGCCGTTCAATCTGGTGAATGCTTCAGGTGCTAGATGGCCCCGGCCTCTTCACGCAGCGGCTGCGGCACGTTGTTGTCGTCGTACTTGTAGATGCCCATGATGCCCTCGGAGATGTCGCCGTTCTTGTCGAAGCTGATCGGGCCCGAGACCCCGTCGTAGTCGATGTCCTTGCCCGCGTCGAGCAGCGTCTTGCACGAGGCGAAGTCGGTGCACTTCTCGCCGTCGCGCGACACCGCCTCGAGCTGCTTGGCGATCGAAGCACCGTCGGTGGCCTTGGCCACCGTGGCTGCCAGGGCGATCACCGTTGCGGCATCGTAGGACTCTGCCGCGTAGTTCCAGTCCTTGAGCTTGTCGTTGACCGTCGCAAGGCGTTCCTTGAAGTCGTCCTTGGCGAACGAACCCGGCTGGGTTCCCTGGGCGCCTTCCAGCGTGCCCTTGTCGAAGTCCTTCGAGTAGTCCGTCAGGTTGCCGTCGACAAAGTACATCTTGCTGGCGGGGACGCCCTTCTGGACAAGCAGCGGGATGATGGAACGTGCCTGGTCGAAGCTGAGGATTGCGATTGCGTCGGGGTTCGCCGCGACAACCTCGTCAACCTGTGAGGAGAACTGCGAGTCGCCCTCGTTGAACATCGACTCCGCGACGATTTCGCCGCCGGCCCCCTCGACTGCGGCCCTGATGTTCTTGGCCAGGCCGGTGCCGTAGGCGTCGTTGAGCACGATCATTCCGACGCTTGATGCGCCTTCGCCGACCATGACGTTGCCAAGGATGCGGCCCTGCATGACGTCCGACGGCGCGGTGCGCCAGTACAGACCCTTGTCGTCCCACGTGGTGAAGTCCGGCGAGGTGTTGGCCGGCGACATCATCAGCGTGCCGCCGCCGGTGACCTGGTTGATCACCGTCTTTGTCACGCCGGAGGATGCGGCACCGATGATTGCCGAGACGCCCTGGCCCAGCATTTCGGTGGTCGACTGGGTGGCGATGTTCGTCGTCGTGTCGCCGGAATCCCGGTTGACGGCGGTGACGTCCTTGCCGTTAACCCCTCCGGCGGCATTGATTTCCTTGATCGCAAGATCGACGCCCGCCGTCATCGGCGGCCCGAAGAAGGAAAGCGCGCCGGTGTTGGGCAGCAGGGTGCCGAGCTTCAGCTGGCCGTCCCCCGAGGCCGCCGGTGCACCAGAGCCACTGGCCGACGGGCTGGGTGAGGCGCCCCCGCCACCTCCGCAGGCGGTTGCGGTCAAGGCCACTGCGGCTCCTACCGCGAGTAGGCGGCTTCCTCGAGTAAAACGCGATCGTGCAAGTGCGACCATGTTGGCTCTCCTCAAAAGTATGCCCCGGCGCTATGGCCCACGAGGCAGCCGAGGCTCCCCGGCTACTATGGAACGTAACGTAAATCACACGACAATATAAGGCGTATTTGATTACAGCAACGTAACGGGAAGCGGGAACCCCCGACCTCACTTGCGCCTCTGTCCGAGTCAGCTCAGCCCGACCCATGGCTTGCCACTCCGCCGACGTCGCTCGCTACGCCCGCAATCGGCGCATTCGGCCCAAAGAATGGAAATGTCGAAAGTCGTCTGTAACACGCAAAAAGCGGTTGTTGTAGATCCTTTTCGGACCCACAACAACCGCTTTTCCCGCTTTGTACCCCCAGTGGGACTCGAACCCACAAGCCTCTCGGCAACTGATTTTAAGTCAGTCGTGTATGCCAATTCCACCATAGGGGCCTACGTGACCAGCCTACGCGATCACGCACTTTGAAGTGAAACATGGCGGGATCCGAACACGAAGTCCGGATCCCGCCGCATTCACGTCCTCGGGGACGCCTGGCCGATACCTATCACCATGCCCGGCGCCTCGGGAATTCCCTTAGGCGCGGGGCTTCGGGGTTGCTGCCTCCACGAAGGTGGCGCGCGGGTTGTCCAGGTTGTTCAGCTGCAGCGTGTCGCGCTGGAAGAGCAGCGAGTTGAACCAACCGCCGACCACGCGGAACTTGCGCTCGAACGTCGGCATGGCCATGCCGTGGTAGCCGCGGTGTGCAAGCCAGGCCGGGAAGCCCTTGAGCTTGATGCCCATGACCTTGGCGACACCCTTGTGCGCACCGAAGCCGGCGACTGCGCCGAGGTTCTTGTGCTTGTAGTTCTTGACGCGGCCGACGCCGTAGCGGGTTGCGTACAGGTTCTTCGCCAGCAGCTTGGCCTGGCGCACGGCGTGCTGTGCGTTGGGCACGCAGGTGCCGTCCGGCAGGCCGCCGGTCACGTCGGGCACTGCGGAAACGTCGCCCGCGGCCCAGGCGCCCTCGATGGCGACGCCGTCCTCTCCGGTGATGCGCAGGTCGGTGCCGGTCATGACACGTCCGCGGGCTTCGATCGGGAAGTCGGTGGAGCGGACCATCGGGTTGGCCATGACGCCTGCGGTCCAGATCAGGGTGTCGGACGCGAAGGTCTCGGCCGGGGACTTGTCTGCCATGTTGATCAGCTGGAGGACGCCGCCCTCGGCGTCTGCCAGCGAGGTGTTGAGCAGTACCTCGATGCCGCGGCTGCGCAGGTGGTCGACGACCCACTCCGCCTGCTCGGCGGTGACCTCGGGCATGATGCGTCCCATGGCTTCGATGACGACGAAGCGCAGTTCGCCCTTCTCGATGCGGCCGTTGAGCTTGGCCGCGTGGCGGGCCATGTCCTCGATCTCGGCGATGGTCTCGATGCCGGCGAAGCCGCCGCCAACCACGACGAAGGTCAGCGCGCGCTTGCGCTCCGCGGCATCGGTCATCAGCGACGCGGATTCGATGCGCTCAAGGATCTTGTTGCGCAGGGCAACGGCTTCCTCGATCGACTTCAGGCCGATGCCGGTGTCGGCCAGGCCCGGGATCGGGAAGGTGCGGGTGATGGCGCCGGCGGCCATGACGACGTCGCGGTATTCGATCTCGAACGGCTCGCCGACCACGGGCACGATGACGGCCTTGTTGTTCTTGTGGTCGATGGCGGAGACGCGGCCGTTGATCAGTTCGGCGTGCTTGAGGTGCTGGCGGTGCGACACCACGACGTGGCGCGGTTCGATCTGGCCGCCGGCAACCTCGGGGAGGAAGGGCTGGTAGGTCATGTACGGCAGCGGGTCGACGACGGTGACGATGCCGCCGTGGTCCTTGACCTTCTTCTGCAGTTTCATCGCGACATAGAGGCCGACGTAGCCGCCGCCGACGACAAGAATGCGCGGGCGATCGGAAAGTTGTTCAGTGATAGGCATGTCTCCATGCTATCGCGAAAAAGGCCGTTTGTGAAAATGTTCACTAATGCTTCGCGGGGGCGTCATCAGGCCTTGGGACCGGACTCCGGGAGGTCGTCGAAGATGTCCCGTTCCCCGCCCGGCTCCTCCAGTTTCAGCGATGCAACCGACCCGACAGCGGCCGCCTCCGCGCGCCTGCGGGTCCGCGAGGAACGCACGTAGTGCGTGGAGCCGACAACGACGGTGAGCAGCAGCAACGTGCCGAACCCGAGCACCAGCACAGGCTGCAGGACCTGGCCGTCCGTCGCGGGGGCCAGCGGTTGCGGGGCAGCGATCGGTGCGATGTCGGAGGTCTCGGTGGAAACCCCCGGGTCCAGGCTTGGCGAGGTGCTGGGCTTGGCCCCGCGCCGGTGCACCCGGATCCATTCGGTGATGGTGTTCATCGGGTTCTCCGCGGCCATCGGCACCTCCGCCGTCAGTGCCGCGTTCGCATCGAGGATGCCGTGCCCGTAGAGGTTGTCGACCCCCGGCTTTCCCGCGTCCTTGGCCGTGTAGAGGATGCGGTTGATCACCTGGGGTGCTTTCATCTCCGGGTACTTCGAGCGGATCATGGCCGCGACTCCGGAGACCAGCGGGGCGGCACCCGAGGTGCCCGACCAGTCGGCGTAGCCGCCGTCGGGCAGGCCGCCGACCAGCGGCTCGGCGGGGGCCGCGACGCCGATGCTGATGCCCTCGGTCGAGGAATCCACGCTGGCCTTGCCCTCGCGGTCGATGCCCGCCACCGTCAGCACGCCGGGGATCGTTGCCGGGGCGCCGACCTGGCTCATGCCGCCGGCGCGGTTGCCCGCTGCGGCCACCACGACCACGTCGTGGTCCTCGGCGTACTTGAAGGCCCTGTCCCAGCTGACCGGCCATTCCGGCCGGGTGGAACCCAGCGACATGTTGATGACCCGGGCACCCTTGTCCACGGCCCAGATGACGGCTGCCGGCACCTGGTCCTCGACGCTGATGCCCGCTGGGTTCTCGGTGCCCATCCAAAGCGATGCCGATAGCAGTTCCGCTTCCGGGGCGACGCCCACGACGCCGTCGGGCCCGGGGCCAGGCTTGGGGATCTCGACGGGCTCGGGCTTCACCGGCGGGGTCTCCCCCGCCGCCGTCGCCTCCTGCACGGCCCTGTCGTAGGCGATCTGCTGTGCCTCGGCCTCGGCGCGCGCGGCGTCGATCTCCGCCGAGTTGTTGCCCCGGCCCGCCAGCAGCGTCGCCACCAGGGTTCCGTGCTCCGGCAGGTTTCCCAGCGGCTTGGAACCGTCGGCCTCGCCAGCCCCGGAAACATCCTTGCCGCCGACCACGACGTCGACGAGGTCCGGGTGGGAGGAGTCGATGCCCGTGTCGATGACGGCGACCTTCACGCCCTTGCCCTTGGAGACTTCCCAGGCCTTGGTGACGCCCGATGACTCGAGCCACCATTCGCTGTCCCGCACGGCGTCCGCGCTGGCGCTCGAGGCGCCGGCAAGCGTCATCACCGCGCAGAGGCCGATGCTGAGAATCAGGGCACCGGTGCGGTGCAGTCGTCGCTTCAAGGGCTCTCCTAGCTTCATCCGTTGCTGGTGCAGCTACGGTGCTTATCCGTAGAGGCCCCAGGCAATTCCATCAAGAATATCGTGCTCGGAGGCGGTGGCGGTGCCGATGGCCCCGCCCGTGGCCGTCCGGACCCGTTCGAGGATGCACCCGTAGATCAAGGCGCCGGCCGCAATGACGTCGACCCGGCCCGGGTGCATGAAGCCCATGGCGGCCCGCGTTTCGCGGTCGGCCTCCAGCATGGTTTCGATGCCCGCGAGCAGCGTGTCGATCCCGAGTTCGGCGCCGTGGATGGCCGCCGAATCGTAGGCCTCGAGCCCCAGCGCCGCGGCGGTGAGCGTGGTGATGGTTCCCGCGACACCGATGATGGCGTCGACGGCCGAGAAGTCGATGGTGCGCGCCGCCTCGTCGAGCACCGCGTTGACCTCGGCCCGGGCCGCATCGATCTGCTCAGCGGTGGGCTGTTGCTGCCCCCAGAATCGTTCGGTGAGGCGCACGCACCCCATGTCCATGCTTCGTGCGGCCTGTGGGCCGCCAGCTCCCCCGAGGACGAACTCGGTGGATCCGCCGCCGAGATCCACAACAAGGACAGTGGTTCCCTCCGCCGGGGGTGCGACGGAGATGGCGCCGGTGAAGGACAGCGCAGCCTCCTCGTCGCCCGCCACGACCTCGGGTTCGACGCCGAGGCGTTCCTTCACCGCGGCGGTGAACTCGTCGCGGTTCCTGGCATCGCGCGTGGCGGAGGTTGCGACGAAGCGGAGCCGGGTGGCCCCGTGCTCCTCGATCAGTGCCGCGTACTCGTCGATCGCCTCGAAGGTGCGCTCAAGGGCCTCGGGAGCGAACTCACCGGTGGCGTCCACGCCCTGGCCCAGCCGCACCACCCGCATCCGGCGCAGCACATCGGTGAGCACGGGTCCTTCCGGGCCCTGCTCGATGTCTGCGATGAGCAGGCGGATGGAGTTGGTTCCGCAGTCGATTGCTGCAACGCGTGCCATGGAGGGGTGCTGCCTACTTCCCGGTGTCGGAGTCGTTCGCTGCCGCCGCCTCGCGGGCCGCACGGGCCGCCGCGCGCTCGGCCTGCTTGATGGCCGGGTCGACCGACTGGGTCTTCACGTGGCGGGAGCGGTCCTGGCTGGGTGCCGGGCCCTCGGTGTCCCAGGCGCCGGTGCAGTAGCACTTCTCGGTGGTCCACCACTCGGAGATGCCTTCCAGGGCGCGGTCGCCCAGCGGGTTGACGCCCGGGCCGGCGGCCAGCGAGTGGCCGACCAGCACGTGCAGGCACTTCACGCGGGTGGGCATGCCGCCGGCGGAGATGCCCGCGATTTCCGGGACCGGGCCGGTGCCGGAGCGTTCGCCGATGGCGTCGCGCACGGCCAGGTAATGCTGGTGCGCCTGCTCGTAGGCCTTGGCCAGTGCGGCGTCCTCGCCCAGCTCCGTGTTCATCTGGATCATCAGTCCGGCGGCCTCGAGGCGGGAGACCGCCGAGGTGATGACCGGGTGCGTCAGGTAGTAGGTGGTGGGGAACGGGATGCCCGAGGACAGACGCGGGGCGGTGGTTGCCACCAGCGGGTTGCCGCACACGCAGCGGGCACCGATCTCCACCACGTCGCGCACCGGGCGGTTCAGCTGGCGCGAGAGCGTATCCAGGTCCTGCTCGCTGGGCACGCGCGCAGCGGCATCAAGTGCTTCGTGATTTGGGTTTTCGGCGTCCACGGTTGGGGCCTTCTCCTCATGTCGGGGGTGGGGATCAGTCCGTGGCGGCACGCTGGACCGAGTCGAACAGCGCATCGACCCACGGAAGATCCGTACGAATCTCGTTGGGGCTCTTGTTTGCTTCCGCCGGCGGGGCGTCTGTTGGCTTGCTGCCAACAACCATGTAGTTCCGCTCGCCGGGCATGACCAAGTTTATCCGGTCTCGCGCCTGCTGTTTGATGTACAGCGGATCGTCCCATCGGGCGATCTGGTCCTTGAGGCCCTCCTGCTCGGCCTGCTTCTCCGCGATAGATGCCTCAAGGGCCGCGATTTCATCGCGCTGGCGCGCGTAGGTTCCGATGCTGGGGACCAGCAGCATGGCGAAGACGGACAGCGAGATGCTCAGGGCCAGGATGCGGCCGGAGAAGCTGCGCGCCGGGATCGGCTTGGAAGGTCCCTCGGGGGCCTTCTTGGGCTGCTTCTTCGCCGCGTTGCCGTCCTGGCGCACCGCGCCGGAGAGCAGGTTCCGGTCCTCGATCCTGCGCTGGGAGTCCATCGACTTCCGGCGTTCGCTCTTGTCCCGCTTGTCCGCCGGCTTGGCCCCCTTGGGCGTCTTGGCGGTCTTCGCCGGCTTGGCCGCGGCGTGGTCTCCGGCGGGTTTTGCCGGGGTTTTCTTCCGGGGCGCCGGGGCGGGCTCGGCGGCGGGTTCCGCCTCGGCGATCCGGCCCATGGGGATCACCTTGGCCGTCGGGTTCTGCCGGGCTGCCGAAGGCTGCGGGGCAACCCCGCGCTGCACCGGCGGATTCCCGGGTTCGCGTGCGGTGCGCGGGCGCTTGGGTACCGCGTCGGCGGCGGGCCTCCCCGGGGCGACTCCGCGGGGGGCAGCGGCCCCGCGGGATTCCGGGGCTTGGGTGGCTTCCGGCTGATTTTCGTCCCGGCGCGGGTCGCCTGTCGAGGACCCGGCTCGTGGCATGGGAGGACGTCGCGTGGCCATCTGACTCCTTGCCCTGTTGTCTTGGGGGCGTGCCTCACGACCCCAAGCGGTGGTTCTTGGGTCCACGTGTTGCCGGCCTTAACGCAAGAAACCCGTGGGGGAACCCAAAAAGGTTCCCCCACGAGCCTACGTGCTTTTGGCGCTAGTTACGCACCGAAACGCGGGAAGGCGCCGGCGCCGGCGTAAACAGCGGCATCGCCGAGTTCCTCTTCGATCCGCAGCAGCTGGTTGTACTTGGCAACGCGCTCGGAGCGGGCCGGGGCACCGGTCTTGATCTGGCCCGCGTTGGTGGCAACGCAGATGTCGGCGATCGTGGTGTCTTCGGTTTCACCGGAGCGGTGCGAGGTGATGGTGGTGTAACCGGCACGCTGGGCCATCGAGATGGCGTCCAGGGTCTCGGTCAGCGAACCGATCTGGTTCACCTTGACCAGCAGCGAGTTGGCGGTGCGGGTTTCGATGCCGCGGGCCAGACGCTCCGGGTTGGTGACGAACAGGTCGTCGCCCACCAGCTGGACCTTGTCGCCGATGGCGTCGGTCAGGGTCTTCCAGCCTTCCCAGTCGTCCTCGTCCAGCGGGTCCTCGATGGAAACCAGCGGGAAGTCGGCCACGAGCTGTGCGTAGTAGTCGCTCATTTCCTGGGCGGAGATCGACTTGCCTTCGAACTGGTAGGTGCCGTTCTCGAAGAACTCGGAGGAGGCGACGTCCAGGGCCAGGGCGATGTCCTCACCCGGGGTGTAGCCGGCGCGGGTGATGGCCTCGGTGATCAGCTCGAGGGCCGCACGGTTCGAGGGCAGGTTCGGGGCGAAGCCGCCCTCGTCGCCCAGGCCGGTGGAGAGGCCCTTTTCCTTCAGCACGGACTTGAGGTTGTGGTAGACCTCGACGCCCCAGCGAAGGCCCTCGGAGAAGGTGGATGCACCCAGCGGGGCGATCATGAATTCCTGGATGTCGACATCCGAGTCGGCGTGCGAGCCGCCGTTGAGGATGTTCATCAGCGGAACCGGAAGGACGTGGGCGTTCGGGCCGCCCAGGTACTTGTAGAGCGGCAGGTTCGAGGACTCGGCCGCGGCGTTTGCCACTGCCAGCGAGACGCCGAGGATGGCGTTGGCGCCCAGTTTGGACTTGTTGGCCGTGCCGTCGAGGTCCATCATCACGGTGTCGATGGCGCGCTGGTCGGAGGCGTCCATGCCCTCGACAACCTCGGCGATGTCCTCGATGACTGCTGCAACGGCGCCCAGGACGCCCTTGCCCTGGTAGCGCTTCGGGTCTTCGTCGCGGCGTTCCGCGGCTTCGAAGGCACCGGTGGAGGCGCCGGACGGAACCGCGGCGCGACCCAGCGAACCGTCGGAGAGCAGAACCTCGACCTCGACGGTGGGGTTTCCGCGCGAGTCAAGGATTTCGCGGGCGTGGATGGCATCGATCAAGGCCATGGGAAGGTGCTCCTTCAAGGTGTGGATGTTAGTCAAACGTGTACTGCATGATGCAGGCGCCGTTGCCTGCCTCTAGCCTAGCTTGGGTGAGGCCCAGTTCACGAAGTTGTGTCATGCGCTCCGGCTTCGGCGCGGGCAACGCGTTGTTGCACCACGGTGCGCAGGGCTCGTTCGGCATCGAGCCCGCGCGCCTGGGCCAGTTCGCACAGGGACAGCAGGTGCTCCCCCAATTTCTGTTCATCCTCCAGGTCGCCGTTTTCCAACGGATTCCCGGCGTGGACAGAAGGCTGTGGTTGTTCCCGCGCGTCCGGCTCCGGCGCCGTGTGGTCCAGGGCGGCGTGGCGTTGCGTGCGGGAGATGAATTTCTGGGCGTACAGCAGTGCGGGGAGGTTCGCCGGAAGCCCGGCGACCGCCGATTCGTTCTGCGGCTTCTCTGCCCTCTTGGCCCTGTCCCAGGATTCGATGATTTCCTCGACGGAGTCCGGAAAGGCGTCCCTCAGGCTGCCGTCGGGGTTGAAGACATGGGTGTTGCGGCGCACCATCTTGGCGCTGAGACCGGCGGCGATGGAATCGAAGTCGAAGGCGGCGCGTTCGGCGCCGAGTTCGGCATGCAGTGCGACCTGGAGCAGGATGTCGCCGAGCTCCTCCGCAAGCGAGGATTCGTCGGCGCCGGTTTCGATGGCCTCGGTGAGCTCGTAGGATTCCTCCAGCAGGAAGTGCACGAGGGATTCGTGGGTCAGTTCGGCGGTCCAGGCGCAGTGGGCGCGCAGCTGGGCAATGACCTCGACGAGGCGGTCTACCTGCTCACTCACTCGCGTTCCCTTCCGAAGGGTCCTCGGGGTCCGTACCGCGATGGCGGCGGGTCCCCTGGGGCATCGTTGCCCGGGTTCCAGTATATGAGGGCCGCCGATCCCGTCCGCCGGGTCCCTGCCTTGGTGTTGCTCACAGTGTGGGGTAACGACAACTCCGGAAAACGGCGATGCCGGCGCGCCTCACCCGAAGGGGGTGCGGCACGCCGGCATCACGGGCGCCAGGTGCGGCAGCCGCGGGACGTTGGAGTGTTAGTCCTCGTCCTCGTCCTCGTATTCCTCGTCCTCGTCCTCGTCGTATTCCTCGTCGTCCTCGTCCGCCATGGCGGCGTAGGCCTCGTTGATGAACTCGACGAGGACCTCGCGCTCCTCCAGCGGCAGGAAGGAAGCCTCTGCGGCGTTGAGCGTGAGGTCCAGCAGGTCCTCGAGGTCGTAGTCGAAGGCCTCGACCAGCAGCTCGAACTCGTCCGAGATGGTGGTTCCGCTCATCAGGCGGTTGTCCGGGGAGATCGTGACGTTGAATCCGGTCTGCACCAGCAGGTCCACCGGGTGTGCCTCGATGCCCTCGCCGAATTCGGCAGTGGCCCCTGTCTGCAGGTTGGAGGACGGGCAGACTTCCAGGGCGATGCCGCGGTCGCGGACCCAGTTGGCCACGGGGCCCAGGGCCACGAGGCCGGTGTCCTCGCCGACTTCCTCGCCGTCGTCGTCGACGCCGCCGAACTGGATCTCGATATCCTCGGCGATGCGCACGCCGTGTCCCAGGCGCTGGGCGCGCCCCACGATCAGGGCTTCCTTGATGGACTCAAGGCCGGCGGCCTCGCCCGCGTGCACCGTGGTCGGGAAGAAGTTCTCGGCCAGCAGGTCGAAGGCCTCCTTCATGCGCGAGGGCGGGAAGCCGTCCTCGGCACCGGCGATGTCGAAGCCGACGACGCCGCGCGAGCGGTGGCGCAGGGCCAGCTGCGCGATTTCAACGCCGCGGTCGGCGTGGCGCATGGCGGTGATGATCTGGCCGACCTGGATCGGGGTTCCGGCCTCCGTGAGTTCCTCGCTGGCTTCCTCGAGCCCGCGCTGGACGGCCTCGACGGCGTCGTCCAGGCTGAGTCCCTCGCGCAGGTGCTGCTCGGGGGCCCAGCGCACCTCGCCGTAGACCACGCCGTCTTCGACGAGGTCCTCGACGAATTCGCGTGCCACGCGGGTCAGCGCGGCCTTGGTCTGCATCACCGCGATGGTGTGGTTGAAGGTTTCCAGGTAGCGTTCCAGCGACCCGGAGTCGGCGGAGGCCCGGAACCAGGCGCCGAGTTCCTCGGCATGGGTGGAGGGGAGTTCGTGTCCCGCCTCGGCGGCCAGCTCGATGATGGTCTGCGGGCGCAGGCCCCCATCGAGGTGGTCGTGGAGCGAGACCTTGGGCAGGGCCCGGAAGTCGAAGGACGGGTCATAGGCAATGTGGATCATCTCGTCAGTCACCTGCCCAGCCTATCGGGGCTCCCCGGGTTCCGACAGTGGGCCATGCTGAAGTCGGGGCAATTGTTCACTGCTCCGACGCCGCCGGTTCAGGCGGGGCTTTGCCCGGAGTCACCCGGCACGCGCACCGGGGCAGGGCGGGTGGCAGTAGCATCCCCGTCGGCCGGCGCCAGGTCCGGGAAGTCGTGTTCGCTGCCCAGGCGGCCGAAGCGCTTGAGCACTGCGTGCACGACCTTGTCGATGAGGTAGCCCAGGCAGATGGCAAGCACCACCGAGAGCACGATGCCCAGCAGCTTGTTGTCGTGGAACCAGCCGCCGGCGACAACGCCGATCGCCACCGAGTAGCTGGCCCAGGTCAGGCAGCCCATGATGTCGAGCAGGGTGAAGCGCTTGAGCGAGTATCCGGTGGCCCCGGCGCTCAGGTTCACCACCACGCGCCCGATCGGGATGTAGCGTGCCGTGAAGATCAGCATGGCCCCGCGCACGGAGAGTTCCTTGCGGGCGAAGGCGAAGAGCTTGGTGGTGCGCTTGCGGCGCATCCAGGCGAACCTGTCGGTGCCGATGCGCCGCCCGATCCGGTAGGAAATCTGGTCCCCGCTGATCGCTCCGGCGGCACCGACCAGGATCAGCAGGAAGGCGTTGGGCTCGCCGGTGCTTGCCGCGACGGCCCCGAGGGCCACCAGCAGCGTCTCGCTGGGCAGGATCGGGAGGAACCCGTCGATGAGGCAGAAGACGTAGACGATCGGCAAAATCCACCAGGCGTTTGCCGCGTGGACTATGGCCTCGTTGATGAGATCCACTTTTCTACCGACTTTCCCTGGAACTGACCGTGCTGACTCCTGCCGTTGCACTGCGGGGAGAACCCCACCTGCAACCATTCAATACCAATTTTCCCCGATCGATGCCACCGCGTGAATCCATCCAAGGGATGAACCCGGGCGGGACCCGGGGATGAGTCAGGGTCAACCCCGGGTCCCGCCATGTCGTTGAGGATCCCGTGACCAGGAATCCGTGGATCAGGAACCGGCGATCCGGTCCAGGATCAGCTCCATGTTCGGGCGGCTGCCGGCCGGCGCTATGACAGCGGCGCCCTCCAGCAGCCCTCGCGCCCGCGCGAAGCGTTCCGGGGTATCGGTGAGCATGGTGGCCAGCGGCTGGCCGCGGCGCACCACGTCGCCGGGCTTGGCATGCAGGCGCACGCCGGCCCCCGCCTGAACCGGGTCCTGCCGGCGGGCACGCCCGGCGCCCAGGCGCCAGGCGGCGACGCCCACGTCCAGTGCGTCCAGGGAGGTGAGCACGCCGTCGGCCGGTGCGTAGACGGTCTCCGACTCCTTGGCCACCGGCAGCGGGGCGTCGTTGTCCCCGCCCTGCGCGGCGATCATGGCGCGCCACTTGTCCATGGCCCGGCCGTCCTTCAATGCCGCTGCCACGTCCGCGTCGTGGATGCCCGCCCCGGCGAGCATCTCGGTGGCCAGCGCGACGGTGAGTTCCACGACGTCCGCAGGCCCACCGCCGGCGAGCACCTCGATCGATTCCTCGACCTCGATGGCGTTGCCGGCGGTGAGACCCAGCGGGGTGTCCATGTTGGTGAGCAGCGCGACGGTGTGCACGCCCGCGTCGGTGCCCAGGTTCACCATGGTGCGGGCCAGTTCCAGGGCGTTCTCGCGGGTCTTCATGAAGGCGCCGGAGCCGACCTTGACGTCGAGGACCAGCGCGCCGGTGCCCTCGGCGATCTTCTTGCTCATGATCGAGGAGGCGATCAGCGGGATCGCCTCGACGGTGCCCGTGACGTCGCGCAGCGCGTAGAGCTTCTTGTCCGCGGGGGCCAGGCCGGCTCCGGCGGCGCAGATGACGGCACCGACCTCGGAGAGCTGGCGCATCATCGCCTCGTTGCTGATCTCCGCACGCCACCCGGCGATCGATTCGAGCTTGTCCAGCGTGCCGCCGGTGTGCCCGAGCCCGCGGCCCGAGAGCTGCGGGACGGCAACGCCGAAGACCGCGACAAGCGGGGCGAGCGGGAGGGTGATCTTGTCCCCCACCCCGCCGGTGGAGTGCTTGTCCGTGGTGCGCATGACAGCCCCGCCGGGGGTGCGCAGCGAGGAGAAGTCCATGCGCTCCCCCGAGTCGATCATCGCGGAGGTCCACCGGGAGATCTCCGCCCGGTCCATGCCGTTGAGCAGGATGGCCATGTTCAGGGCCGCCATCTGTTCCTCGGCGATGACCCCGCGCGTGTAGGCGTCGATGGTCCAATCGATCTGCTCGGCGCTGAGCGTGCCGCGGTCCCGCTTGGTGCGGATGATGTCGACGGCGTCGAAGTTCTCGGTGCTCATGAATACTCCCTTGGGTGAAGAGCGTGGATAAGGGTGTGCCCCGCCCGCCCTGCTCGGGCGGACGGGGCATTCGGTCTACAGGTTGTGCGGCCCGAAGGCGTCGGGCAGCACCTGGTCCATGGTCCTGATGCCGCGCGGGGTCATCAGCTCGAGGTGCTCCCCGCGGTGCTCGGAGAGCAGCTGCCGGCAGCGTCCGCAGGGCATCAGCGCACCCCCGGAGGCATCAACGCAGTAGAACGCGCGCAGCTTGCCCCCGCCCGTGGCAAAGAGCTCGCCGACCATCGAGCATTCGGCGCACAGCGTGACCCCGTAGGCGGCGTTTTCCACGTTGCAGCCGGAGACGATCCGGCCGTCCTCGGTCAGCGCCGCGGCGCCGACCTTGAACTTCGAGTACGGCGCGTAGGCGCGTTCCATGGCCGCGGACGCTGCCACCCGGAGCGTTTCCCAGGTGGCGGGGTCCAGTGGTGTCGGCTCCATGGCTCCGCTATTCCTTCACGTACGGTTCGCCGTCGGCCGCAGGGGCCTTCGACTTGCCGACCAGTCCGGCGACCGCGAAGATCGTGACGGCGTAGGGAAGCATCTGCATGAACTGGCTCGGCACCGGGGTGCCGAGGATCGTCAGCACGAAGGAGAGGTTCAGCGAGAAGCCGAAGAGCAGCGCCGCGAAGAACGCTCCGATCGGGTTCCAGCGTCCGAAGATCAGCGCGGCCAGCGCGATGAAGCCCTGTCCGGCCGTCATTTCCTTGTTGAAGCTGGAGGAGGTCACGAGCGTGAAGAACGCGCCGCCGATGCCGGCCACCACGCCGGCGAGCACCACGTTCCAGAAGCGCAGTGCGTTGACCTTGATGCCCACGGTGTCGGCAGCCTTCGGGTGTTCGCCGACGGCACGCACGCGCAGGCCCCAGCGGGTCTTGAAAAGGCCGAACCACACGAGGAACACCGCAACATACATGCTGTAGCCCAGGATCGTCTGGTCGAAGAAGATCGGGCCGAAGATCGGGATGTCGGCCAGCACCGGGATGCGGATCACCGAGAACGCCGGCGGCGTGTTGAACTTCTCCGGGTCGGCGACCATCACCGTCGAGAAGAGGAAGCTGGTCAGGCCCGCGACAAGCACGTTGAGCACCACGCCGACGATGACCTGGTTGACCCGGTACTTGATGGCGAAGACCGCCAGCACCATGGACACCAGCACCGAGCCGATGACTGCGGCAAGCACGCCGGCGACGAGCGATCCGGTCATCGAGCCGACGATGGCGGCACAGAACGCGCCGGCCAGCAGCTGGCCCTCGATCGCGATGTTCACCACGCCCGCCCGCTCGCACAGCACGCCGGAGAGCGAGCCGAAGATCAGCGGGGTGGCGAGCATGAAGGAACCTGCGATAAGGCCCGAGAGGTACACGTTGGGGGTGTCGGCGCTGCCGATCGCCCAGACCAGGAACGAGGTGACGAAGACCGCGGCGAAGACCGGCATCATCCACCGGGCCGGCTTGCGCCCGCCGCGGACCAGGACGAAGGCGTAGGCGGCGATGCCGAGCATGACCACGGCGCCGGCCCAGCCCACGAACGTGGTGCCGAGCACCAGGTCGGGGATGTTGATCTTCTGCGAGCCGTCGGTGATGCGGAAGCGCGCATCGGAGTGCGGGCTGCCCAGGGCGAACCCGACAAGGGCCAGCAGGCCCAGCACCAGGTAGGTGACGGGGGCCGCCCAGGAGCGGATCACCGCGGTGTTGGCCGCCGCGGGTGCCGTGGCGATGGTTGCGTGGCTCATGCTGCACCTCCGGTGGCTGCCTTGGCTGCAGCCTTCTTGTTCTTGGGTTTGGACGTGCCGATCCGGAAGATCGAACGAACCAGCGGCGGGGCGGCGATGAACAGCACGATGAAGGACTGGACCACCAGCACGATGTCGATCGGGATGCCGGTGTTGGACTGCATGCCGACGCCGCCGGCGCGCAGTGCGCCGAAGAGCAGCCCGGCGAAGAGGGTGCCGATCGGGTTGGAGCGTCCCAGCAGCGCCACGGTGATCGCGTCGAAGCCGAAGCTTGCCGCGATGCCGCCGGAGAGCGAGCGCTCGGTGCCCAGGATCTGGGCGGTGCCGGCCAGGCCGGCCAGCGCGCCGGCGATCAGCATGGAGAGCAGGTAGGCGCGGCCCACGTTGATGCCCGCGGTCTTCGCGGCGACGGGGTTGGCGCCCACGGCGCGCATCTCGAAGCCGGTGGTGGAGCGGTTCAGCAGCCACCAGGTGAAGGCCACGGCGGCCAGCGCCACCACAAACCCGTAATGCAGGCGGAAGTCCGCACCGAACATCAGCGGGTAGGCTGCCGATTCGGCGATCGGCTCACTGAGCGGGTTGTTGGAGCCCTCTCGCTGGAACCCCGGGGTGGAGAGCAGGTAGAGCAGCAGGTACACGGCGATGTAGTTGAGCATGATCGTCACGATCACCTCGTGTGCGCCGCGGCGGGCCTTGAGGAAACCGGCGATGCCGCCCCAGAGCGCGCCGCCGACGATGCCGGCCAGCACGGCGACCACCAGGTGGATGCCCACCGGCAGGTCGAGGCTGAAGCCGACCCAGCCGGCCAGCGTCGCACCCAGGATGATCTGGCCCTGGGCGCCGATGTTGAACAGGCCCACGCGGAAGGCCAGCGCCACGCCGAGGCCGGCGAGGACCAGCGGGGTGGCGATGGTGAGGGTCTCGGTCAGCGGGTAGATCGCGTCGGAGAAGGTCTCGGCCGAGGTGTTGATGATGCTGGACTGGAACAGCGCGATGTAGGCCTCGGAAACCGAGTCCCACACGGCCGTCAGCATGTCGCTCGGGCGGCTGAAGAAGTAGCTCGCCGTGGAGGTCACACGCTCGTCGGTGGCGGCGATCAGGATCGCTCCGACCAGCAGCGAGAGCAGGATGGCCAGCACGGAGACCAGGCCGTTGCCGGTCATGATGCGCTTGAGCAGCGACTCCCCGGGCTCCGGGTGGTGCTGCGTCGCGGGTGCCGGCGGCGGGGTCACCAGGACGTCGGTGTGTTCTGCCGGAGGCAGGTCTGGGGTGGTGCTCATGCGCGTTCCTTGCCTTCGGTGCCGCTCTGCGACTCGGCTTCTTCGTTGCTTGCCCCGGCCATCATCAGGCCCAGGACGTCCCGCGGGGTGTCCCCGGGGACGATGCCCACCAGCTTGCCCTTGTACAGGACGGCGATCCGGTCGGCGAGTTCGACGACCTCGTCGAGTTCTGTGGAAACGATCAGCACCGGGGTGCCGGAGTCCCGCTCGGCGACGATGCGCCGGTGCAGGAACTCGATCGAGCCGACGTCCACGCCGCGGGTCGGCTGCGAGGCGATGAACAGCTTCAGCGGGCGGGAAAGCTCGCGGGCCATGACGACCTTCTGCTGGTTGCCGCCCGAGAGCGTGCCGGCCTCGGCGTCCGGGCCCTGGGTGCGCACGTCGAACTCGGTGATCTTCTTCAGCGCGTTCTTCAGCATCACGGCGGGCTTCATATTCAGCCCGCTGGCGTACGGTGCCTTGTCGTACTGGTTCAGCACCAGGTTCTCGGCCACCGTGAAGGTGCCGATGACGCCGTCGGTGCTGCGGTCCTCGGGGACGAAGCCGACGCCGGAGTTGATGATCTGCTTGACGGTGCGCCCGATCAGTTCCTTGCCGCCGAGCGTGATGGAGCCGCTTACGTGGTCCATCAGGCCCATGATCGACTCGGTCAGCTCGGTCTGGCCGTTGCCCTGGACACCTGCGACAGCGAGGATCTCGCCCTCGGAGATGCCGAAGTTCACCGAGTCCAGCAGCAGCTGGCCGGTGGAGGAAAGCACGGACAGGTCGTTGACCTTGAAGGTCTCCTCGCCGAGCGTGGGTTCGCCCTTGTTGAGGTTCAGCGAGACCGAGCGGCCGACCATCAGTGCGGCGAGTTCGGCAGCCGAGGCCTCCGGGTCGGCCTTGCCGACGACCTTGCCGCGCCGGATCACCGTGATGGTGTCGGAGATCGCCTTGACCTCGCGAAGCTTGTGGGAGATGAAGACGACGGCGGTACCGGAGTCGCGCAGCTGGCGCATGATGTCCAGCAGCTCGTCGGTTTCCTGCGGAGTCAGCACGGCGGTGGGCTCGTCGAGGATGAGCACCTTGGCGTCGCGGACCAGGGCCTTGATGATCTCCACGCGCTGCTGCACGCCCACGGGCAGGTCCTCGACCAGCGCATCGGGATCGACGCCGAACCCGTAGCGGTCGGAGATCTCGCGGATGCGGGCGCGCGTCTTCTCGAGGTTCAGGATCCCGCCCGGGCCGGTGTCCTCGTTGCCCAGGGCGACGTTCTCGGCAACGGTGAAGACGGGTACGAGCATGAAGTGCTGGTGCACCATTCCGATCCCGGCGGCCATGGCGTCGCCGGGGCCGTTGAACTTCACTGGCTTGTCGTCAATGAGGATCTCGCCCTCGGTGGCCTCGTAGAGGCCGAACAGGACGTTCATGAGGGTCGATTTGCCGGCCCCGTTTTCACCGAGCAGGGAATGGACCTGTCCGGACTCGACGATGACGTCGATGTGGTCGTTGGCAGTGAAGTTGCCGAATCTTTTGGTGATGCCCCGAAGCTCGAGTTTCACGTCTGCTACCCGTTTTCCTTCTCATCCGGCCCACGGGCCGGGGGGTGTTGTGTTGAAGTGGGTCCCGCTGTTTCTACCCTAGTCAAAACGGGCCAGAGGCGGAATGCCCTTGGTTGGGCACAACCAAACGCGCCATCCCGACTTTTCCCATGGGCGGGAAACGGGCCGGAACGACGCGTTTGGCTGGCTACCTTGGTGCTGTGTTACTTGCTCTTCGGGCTGGAAGGCGACTCGACCTTCACGGTGCCCGAGATGATGTCGGCCTTGAGCTGGTCGAGCTCGCTCTTGAGCTCGGCCGGGACCTTGGAGTCGAAATCGTGGAACGGTGCGAGGGAGACGCCGCCGTTTTCCAGGGTTCCGACGTACGGGGTGGAATCGAACTTGCCGTTGACGTCGGCGGTGACCACGTCTTCAACGGACTGGCCCATTTCCTTGACAACCGAGGACAGGACGAACTCGTTGCCCGAGGCCAGGGACTCGAAGCCGTCGGCGTCGACCCAGATGACCTTGACGTCCTTGCCGCCGGCGTTCAGCGACTTCACGGCGTCCATGGTGCCCAGGCCCACGGGGCCCGCGACCGGCATGATCACGTCGGCGCCTTCGTTGGCGAACGTGGTCGTGGCGTTCTTGCCCTTGCCCTGGTCGTCGAAGTCACCGGTGAAGGTGCCCGACTGCTTGGCAACGTCCCAGCCCAGAACCTCAACGTTCTTGGACTTCTTCTCGTTGTAGTAGGCAACGCCGTCGGCGTAGCCGTCCATGAAGATGGAAACGGTCGGGATGTTCATGCCGCCGTAGGTGGCGACCTTGCCGGTTTCCGACATGCCTGCTGCGAGGTAGCCGGCGAGGAATGCGGCCTGGGCCGTGTCGTAGATGATCGGCTTGACGTTGTCGGCCTCGATGGCGTTGTCGTCGACGATCGCGAAGTGCTTCTCCGGGTTCGCGGCAGCGGCGGCCTTTGTCGCATCCGAGAGGAGGAAGCCGACGGTCACGGTGATGTCGCAGCCGCCCTTGACCATGGAGTTCAGGTTCGGGGTGAAGTCGGTTGCAGCCTTCGATTCGGCCTTCTTGACCTGGATGCCCAGGTCCTTCTGTGCCTGCATCAGGCCCTCGTAGGAGGACTGGTTGAAGGAACGGTCGTCGAATCCACCGGCGTCGGAGACGATGCAGCCGGTGAAGTCCGAGGCGCCGGCCGGGGCCGAGCCGCTCGGGGCTGCGGAACCTGACGGGGACGCTTCCGGCGCCGCGCCGCAGGCAGTCAAAACGAGTGCAGAAATGCCGAGCATGGCCGCGGCCATTCCGGACTTGCGCTTGATGTTGCGCATGTAGGTTCCCTCCATTGGGTTACGAGCTACGTGTCACGATCCTGGGGAGGCAAGAGTCTTGCGTTCCACACGACATCGTGTCTGTTGCATTGCCGCTAGGCACCGGGTGGTGAATCGCATCCGCACCGCAACCCGGAAACGGGGTTTCGGAAACGACGATTTCACATCAACCTAGCCTAGCGCCCAATGTGCCCCGTGAGAGGCCCCAAATGTTACAAGCGCATAACACTCTAAGCGCTTGACGTTGCCCCTTCGGCCAGTCCGTTCAGCTGCGCAATGGCCCTCACGGCGGCCGCGGCCATGACCGTGACACCCACCTCAATTGCCGATTCATCTGGGATGTAATCACCACGGTGCAGGTCGAAGGTCTCCCCTCCGGGGGTGCGCGTGCCCAGGCGCATCATGGATCCGGGGACCTTGTTGGTCATCCAGGCAAAATCCTCCCCGCCCATCGACTGGGGGGTCAGCACGATGGCGGCCGAGCCGATCTCGGCCCGTGCCGAATCCTCGATCAGGTCGGTTTCGTCCTCGCTGTTGATGACCGGGGGAACGCCGCGGGTGTGCTCGAGCTTCACCTCGACGCCGTAGGGCGTTGCGACCTGGCGGACAACCTCGTCCAGCAGGTCCCCTGCACCTTCCCAGGCCTCGCCGTCGAGGCAGCGCATGGTTCCGGCCAGGTAGCCGGTCGCCGGGATGGCGTTGGGGGCGCTGCCCGCGTGGATCTGTCCCCAGACCACGGACACGGCGGAGCGGACGTCGATGCGCCGGCCCAGCACGGCCGGTACGTTGATGGCGATCTGGCTCATCGCGAAGACCAGGTCCTCGGTCAGGTGCGGGCGCGAGGTGTGTCCGCCGCGGCCCGTGAGTTCGATCTTGATGGTGTCGCTGGCGCTGGTGATGGCACCGATGCGCGTGCCGATCTTGCCCGCGTCGATGCGCGGCTCGCAGTGCAGGGCCAGGATGCGCGGCACCTCGTCGAGCACGCCGGCCTCGATGACGGAGAGCGCCCCGCCGGGCATCTTTTCCTCGGCGGGCTGGAAGATCACGCGAATGCGGCCGTTGAGCTTGCCCTCGTCGTCCATGGCCTTGAGCACCTTGGCCACGCCCAGCATCACCGTGGTGTGGATGTCGTGCCCGCAGGCGTGCGCCACACCGTTGACGACCGAGGCGTAGTCGAGCCCGGTTTCCTCGAAGATCGGCAGGGCATCGATGTCGGCGCGCAGGCCCAGGGCGATGGGTCCGGTTCCGATGTCGACGAAGGCTCCGGTGTTCTCCAGCGCGACGGGCTCCAGGCCCACGGCTCGCAGCTGGGTCAGGATGCGTTCGGTGGTCTTGTACTCCACGAAGGAAAGTTCGGGATTGGCGTGCACCTCGCGGCGGAAGTCCACCAACCCTCCAAGAAGGGGGGCCACCCAGGGCTTCACCGAGGGAATCTGCAGGTTTTGATCGATACTCATGCGCACACGAAAGACAATACTTGCTGGGCCCTGCAGCGCCCCGCTTTGCGTGCAAATGTTGCGGTTTCGTGTTGGCACACCGGCCCGGGGAACCAAGCAGCCGCGACGCTGGGCCGGCACAGCAGGGCAGCGAATGGAAGCGGGCCCCGGCAATGCCGGGGCCCGCTTCCATTCCCTGCTCCAACCGGGGTCAGAGGACGTCCATGACGCCGTTCTTCTTCAGGGTGTCGACGGTGTTCTTCACCGACTGTGCGTGTTCCTTGGTCGTCACGAGCAACGCGTCGGGGGTGTCCACGACCACCACATCGTGGATGCCGATCAGCGCGATCACGCGCTTGGAATCGGTGACAACCACACCCGTGGCGTTATCCGAGTAGACGCGCTTGACGTCACCGATCACCGTGACGCCGGTTTCCTCGCTGGCCGGGTTCAGGCGGCCGATCGCGGCGAAGTCCCCCACGTCGTCCCAGTTGAAGACGCCGGGGATGACCGCGACATCGCCAGCCGCGGCGGCGGGCTCGGCGACTGCGTAGTCGATCGCGGTCTTGGGCAGGGTGGGCCAGATCCTGTCCATGGTCGCGTCGCGCTCCGGGGTTTCCCAGGCTGCGGCGATCTCCATCAGGCCCGCATACAGCTCGGGCTCGCTGCGCTCGAGGTGCTTGAGCATGAGAGACACCGGCGCCACGAACATTCCTGCGTTCCAGAGGTATCCCCCGTCGGCAAGGTACCGGCGCGCGGTGTCCTCGTCGGGTTTCTCGACGAACTCCACCACATCGCGCACCGTGGGAGCTCCGGAAATCTCCAGGCGGTCGCCCGCACGGATGTAGCCGAAGGCGGTTGAGGGAAGCGTCGGGCGAATGCCGATGGTGACGACCTTGCCCGTGGCGGCCGTGTGGATGGCCTCGAGAACAGCCTGCTGGAACACCTCGACAGGGCCGATGACCTGGTCGGCGGCGAAAGATCCCATGATCGTTTCGGGGTTGCGGCGGTACAGGATCGCCGCGGCAAGGCCGATGGCGGCGGCAGAGTCCTTCGGTTCCGGCTCGAGCACGAGATCGAGGTCGCTCACTTCGGGGAGCTGGGAAAGCACGGCGGTGCGGTGGGCACGGCCGGTGACGACCATGATGTTCCCGCCGGCCAGCGGGATCAGCCGCTCGTAGGTGGCGCGGATCAGCGTGGATCCGGACCCCGTGAGGTCGTGGAGGAATTTGGGGGCTGCGGCGCGCGAGAGCGGCCACAAGCGTGTTCCGACTCCACCTGCCGGAATCACACCGTGGAATCGAGCCAAGAGTTCAGCGTTCATCCGACTAACGGTAGTGGATTAAGGCTGGGAATGTGCTGATAGGCCCGCCCGGAATAGGGCATCAAAACCTATTCTAATTCCCGGGATTTCCCGGGTTTATGCCAATACACCACTGCTGGCGGTGAGCCTACTCACACATCAACGGGAAACAATGGGCACGCCAGCCCGTGGTGGTCTAAGATCGGGCAAGGAACGCTCGCACTCCGGCGTCAATTTTTTGTGTGGAAGATACACATGCGCCCTTGTGAGTCATGGAGGTTAATTCAGTGTCGAAGACTTCGTCAGGCACCCTCTACCGCGGCCGCGAAGGCATGTGGTCGTGGGTGGGGCATCGCATTACGGGTGTCGTTATTTTCTTATTCCTGTTGGTGCACGTGCTCGACACGTCGCTGGTCCGGGTCTCCCCCGGCGCCTACGACGCCGTCATGGCCACCTACAAGAACCCGCTGATGGCACTGGGTGAAACCGCCCTTGTTGCTGCCATCGTCTTCCACGCGTTCAACGGCTTGCGCCTGATCCTGGTGGACTTCTGGAAGCAGGGAACCAAGTACCAGCGCCAGATGCTCTGGGGCGTCTTGGCCCTCTGGGTCGTCACCATGCTGGCATTCTCCATTCGCCACCTGTCCCTCGCCTTTGGAGGTCACTAAACCATGTCGACACAAATCGCTGCCCCCCGCAGCCAGCGTCTTGACCCGAAGTACTCCCGCGCCACCAAGTCTCGCGGCAGCTTCGAAATGGTTGCATGGCTCTTCATGCGCCTCTCCGGCGTGGCCCTCGTCGTCCTGATCTTCGGCCACCTCTTCACCAACCTCATGGTCGGCGGCGGCGTCAAGGCCATCGACTTCGGTTTCGTTGCCGGCAAGTGGGCCGATCCGGTATGGCAGTTCTGGGACCTCGCCCTGCTCTGGCTCGCAATGCTCCACGGCACCAACGGCGTGCGCACCATCATCAACGACTACGCAGAAAAGCCTGCCACCCGCGTGTGGCTCAAGGGCATCCTCTACGTTGCCACCGTCATCATCGTCATCCTCGGCACCCTGGTGATCTTCACCTTCGATCCTTGCATCCCCGGTTCCGATCTTTCGGTCTGCAAGTAACCTTCGGCCCTCGTTCGCCGAAGTAGAGAATTCAAGAAAAGAGAGCATCAGGTATGCAGGTACATAAGTACGACGTCGTGATCGTCGGAGCAGGCGGCGCAGGCATGCGCGCGGCCATCGAATCCGGCCAGCGCGCACGTACGGCCGTTCTCACCAAGCTTTACCCAACACGTTCGCACACCGGTGCGGCACAGGGTGGCATGTGTGCAGCACTGGCCAACGTAGAAGAAGACAACTGGGAATGGCACACCTTCGACACCATCAAGGGTGGCGACTACCTGGTGGACCAGGACGCTGCGGAGATCATGGCGAAGGAAGCCATTGACGCAGTGCTCGACCTGGAAAAGATGGGCCTGCCCTTCAACCGCACCCCAGAGGGCAAGATCGACCAGCGCCGCTTCGGCGGCCACACCCGCGACCACGGCAAGGCCGCCGTACGCCGAGCCTGCTACGCCGCTGACCGCACGGGTCACATGATCCTGCAGACCCTCTACCAAAACTGCGTCAAGCACAACGTTGAGTTCTACAACGAGTACTACGTACTTGACCTGCTGCTGGTTGAAGAGGACGCATTCCGCGAAGACGGAACCGCCTACAAGCAGAAGCGCGTTGCCGGCGTCGTGTCCTACGACCTGGCAACCGGCGAACTGCACGTCTTCCAGGCCAAGTCCGTGATCTTCGCTTCCGGCGGAGCCGGCAAGGTCTTCAAGACCACGTCCAACGCCCACACCCTCACCGGTGACGGCATGGGCATCGCCTTCCGCAACGGCATTCCGCTCGAGGACATGGAGTTCTTCCAGTTCCACCCGACCGGCCTTGCCGGCCTGGGCATCCTGCTCACCGAGGGTGCACGTGGCGAAGGCGCCATCCTGCGCAACTCGGACGGCGAACGCTTCATGGAGCGCTACGCACCGACCATCAAGGACTTGGCACCGCGCGACATCGTCGCCCGCGCCATGGCCAACGAGGTTCGCGAAGGCCGCGGTTGCGGTCCGAACAAGGACTACGTCCTGTTGGACCTGACCCACCTCGAGCCGGCCCACATCGAAGCCAAGCTTCCGGACATCACCGAGTTCGCCCGCACCTACCTGGGTGTCGAGCCGTTCACCGATCCGGTTCCGGTGTACCCGACCGCGCACTACGCCATGGGCGGCATTCCGACCAACATCGACACCGAGGTCCTCCAGGACAACGACACGGTGATCCCGGGCCTCTACGCCGCCGGCGAGGTCGCCTGCGTTTCCGTGCACGGTTCCAACCGCCTCGGCACCAACTCCCTGCTGGACATCAACGTGTTCGGCAAGCGCGCCGGTGTTGCGGCAGCCAAGTACGCACTTGGCGCCGACTTCGTGGCACTTCCGGAAGACCCGGAGAAGTTCACAGCAACCCAGATCGAATCCATGCTCTCCTCCACAGGAACCGAGCGCGTGGCCCCGATCCGCAAGCAGCTGCAGGACATCATGGACGCCAACGTCCAGGTGTTCCGCGACCAGAAGTCGCTCACCGAGGCCCTCGAGGTCATCGAGGAACTGCGCGAACGCTACAAGAGCGTTTCGGTCCAGGACAAGGGCAAGCGCTTCAACCTCGACCTGCTCGAAGCCATTGAGCTCGGCTTCCTGCTCGACATGGCAGAGGTCATGACCGCTGCCGCGCTGTACCGCAAGGAATCCCGCGGCGGACACTACCGCGAGGACTACCCGGACCGCGACGACGAGAACTTCATGAAGCACTCCATGTGCTACAAGGATGAGGCTGCAGCCACCGAGGGCATTCAAGGTATCCGGATGGAAACCAAGCCCGTTGTCTTTACCCGTTACCAGCCGATGGAGCGTAAGTACTAATGAGCACGGAACTTCCGGAACCAGCATCGAAGATTGAGCTGAAGCCCGGTGTTGGCGGCGGCGGGGAGATCCCGCAGTTCAACATCACCCTGCGCGTTCGCCGGTACCTGCCGGAGACCGGCGCCGAGGCCTACTGGGAAGACTTCGAGCTGACCATGTACGGCACCGACCGCGTGCTGGATGCCCTGCACAAGGTCAAGTGGGACATCGACGGATCGCTCTCGTTCCGCCGCTCCTGCGCCCACGGCATCTGCGGCTCGGATGCCATGCGCATCAACGGCCGCAACCGCCTGGCCTGCAAGACCCTGCTCAAGGACCTGGACCACTCCAAGCCGATCACCGTTGAAGCCATCAAGGGCCTGCCCCTTGAAAAGGACCTCATCGTCGACATGGAACCGTTCTTCCAGTCCTACCGCGAGATCATGCCGTTCTTGGTCAACAAGGGCCACGAGCCCTCGGCCGAGCGCTACCAGTCGGCTGAGGAGCACGCCAAGTTCGAGGACACCACCAAGTGCATCCTCTGCGCCGCCTGCACCTCCTCCTGCCCGGTCTTCTGGACCGACGGCCAGTACTTCGGCCCGGCAGCGATCGTCAACGCGCACCGCTTCATCTTCGACTCGCGCGACGATGCCGGCGACATGCGCCTGGAGATCCTCAACGACAAGGAAGGCGTGTGGCGCTGCCGCACCACCTTCAACTGCTCCGAAGCATGCCCGCGCGGCATCCAGGTGACCAAGGCCATCGCAGAGGTCAAGCAGGCAATCCTGTCCCGCTCGATCTAGCTTCCGGCTGGGTTTGGCAGCAGTGGTCCGGTTCCCTTCGGGGAACCGGACCACTGTCCGTTAACGGGCCAGGCACCGCACCGGCCTCCATGCTCGTTGGTTTCACGGGACCACGGCCATGGCTACAGTTGCGGCACGCACGCCCCGGTGCCCAGCCTGGCCAACCCGGCAAGGTCGCCAGCGGCGAACCCGGTCTGGTGGTTGGGTCCGTCGTACATCAGCTGCTTGGGATCCTTCACGTGGTCAAGTCCCAACACGTGCCCGAACTCGTGCATGATGGCTGCTCGCACGTGGTCCGACCCCTGCTTGTGGCCCAGCATCGAGGTCGAGTCCGGCCCGTCGAGAATGACCTGGCCCGCGGTGCGGACAAGGGGCGTGCCCCTTGCCGAGATGTATGAACTGTTTCCCAGTCCGGCGACGTCGCCGGCGAGCCCCGGGACCTCGGCCGGAGTGGCCCAGGAAACGAGGACCGGTGCCCAACGCTTACCGTAGCGCTCCGGCTGGTACTGGGTTCTCTGCTCGCTCGGACCCTCGGTGGTGGTTCCGTCGTAGATGAACCGGAAGCCGCTGGCAGCCGACACCGCTTCGACGGCCTCGCGGACGAGCCTTTCACCATCCTCCGGTGCACCGTCCGGGCGGATGACGTAGTGGATCGGCCGGCAGGGGTCGTAGGCCACGAATTCCTGACCCTTGTCCGGCGAGGCGTGCAGCCGGTAGGCGGTGGAATCCTGAACCGCCGGCGGGGTGCCCAGCGGCCGGGGCGCAGCATCCACCCCGACAGGAGGGACATCGGACCACGGAAGGTTCGACTGCACCACCGGCAAGACGTGGGTGTTCAGGAGAACTGCCGCACCGCAAATGCCCGCCACAACCACGGTTGCCACAGCGGATTTGCGTTTCGCCCCGGGACGCAGCCATCCCGTGAAAACTCCTCCGCGACGAGGCCGCCCGGCTTCCGCGTTGGTGGCGGTGGTCGTGGTGGAAACGGCGTTCTGCCGCTGTCGTGCCTCCTCGATGGCCCACTGCGGTGCCCTGCTCGAAGCGGAGCGGCGGACATGCCCGTGGCGGACCTTGGTCCCCGGTGCCCGGGTACTCCCGTGCTTCCCTTTAAGACTCGACAAATCTGGCATGCATCCCCCCAAGGTGCATTCAGCAGGTCCCCCAAGGACCATTCGTGCGTAGTCTATCCGAGATCGGTCCGATGTGGCAGGACGTCCCCAAAATCATTCTTGACGTGGCACTTTTCGGACACAACTGCGGGGTGGAAGGAGAAACCGCGGCACGGCTCAGGCAACCGTCGAGTCATCCCCCGGGTGCCGAAGCTAGCTTGTGGTCGTCGCGAGGTCCCGCTTAAGGTCCGCAGCACGCACGCCGACCAGGGCCGCCGAAATCAGGTAGGCCTGGCTCAGCAGGTTGAACCAGACAAACAGGCCGAGGATCACGGCGAACGGTGCCAGCAGGACGTTGTTGGTCAGCGAGGACAGAAGCATGGCGGAGAAGAAGCGCAATATGGTGGCGCCGGCACCGGCGAGAAGCACTCCGGGCCACAGGGCGCCGCGGATCATGACGACCCGTGAGGCAACGCGCAGCAGCACCCATGCGGTCGCGCAATCCAAGGCGAACATCGCCACCACCAGGCCGATCTTCGTCAGCGCGCTGGTCCACACGCCGCCGAGCTTTAACAGCTCTGCCAGCGAGTCGATCATCGACGAGCTCGCGATGGCCAACACGCTTGAGGCGACCAGGGCCACTGCCAGAACCAGCAGCAGCATTGCGTCCCGCAGCTTCGAGACCACGGGGTTGGACCTGTCGCGGTTCAACCCCAGGATGATGCGGATGCCCTCCCGGAGCCCGGCCAGCCACCCCAGGGAGGTGAAGACCAAAGCGGAGAGGGATATGAGAAGCGTCAGGCCGAATCCGCCCAGGCCCAGGAGCTGTTCGGGCTTGGCCAGCCCGCCGTTTCCGGTATCGATAAGGCCCGGCGTGCTTGCGGCGACGATCTCGATGATGCCGTCGCGCAGGATCGGGTTGTCTGCGGCCACCATGCCGAGCACGGCGAACCCGGCGACAAGCATCGCGGCGATCGAGAAGAACATACGGTAGGCGCCGCCGGCTGCCAGCAGCGGTCCGCGCCGTCGCGCATAGAGGTTCCAGACACGCATGGGGTACAGGGCGTTGACCTTGGCCGTCACCACTTTGAAGAACGCCGCGAGGCGCTGGAACAGGGACCCGCCGGCGCGCGCTGCGTAGAGTTCCTGGGTCTTGAGGCGGGTGAAGGATGCCAGCGCACGCGGATCCAGCGGGCTGGGTGGCGGCAACGGCGGGGCTCCGACATAGGGCCGGGCGGCAACGCCCGGGGCCCTGGTTCCCTTTTCGGGGATATCGGGGTCCGCCTCCAGCGGATCGGGCACGGGGTCTTGCATGCGGGGATCCTCGGCGTCAGGCGCCGTGATCATCCGCAGGAGCTTGTCCTTGCTACTCTCCCGGTCCGCCAAGTTCCAGTTCCTCCCGCAGTGACCATTGCCCGGATTCGTCGAGTCCGAAGAGTCCGATGGAAGCCACGGCGAACTCCACCGACTCATCGCGCAGGTCCTCCTGCGCAGCATCCATGAGCTCGTCGTCCACCTCGTGCGCGATTGTCACGTGCGGGTGGTAGGCATAGGCAAGGTCGTGGCCCAGCGGGCCCTGGAGCAGCGCGCCGTGCAGGGCGGTGCAGGCGTCGGTCCCCTCGCGGACGTTCAGGAACACCACGGGGGCTACCGGCCTGAAAGTGCCCGTGCCGTGCAGGCGCACCCGGAAGGGCGCGGTGCAGGCAGCGACCTCACGGACATGCGCTGCGGCGGCGTCCCAGTCCGTCGTCGACCCGGAAACCAGGGTGATGTGCGGTTCCACCAACGCTGCGGCGTCCCCGCCGTAGGTGCTGCGCCAGGCGCGCAGGGCGTCCCGGAACGGGGAGGGGATATCGATCACGACACCCAGCGCCGTGGATCCCACGCCGCCGGTGCCTGCCCGCTCCCCCGTTCCGATGGCCATGGCTAGGAGATCCCGCCCACCGGGGCCATGAAGCCCACGCGCTCGTACACGTCGGCCAGCGTCTTGGAGGCGACCTCGCGGGCCTTGAGTGCGCCGGCGGCGAGGATCGAGTCCAGTTCCGCGGGGTCCTCAAGCAGCTCCAGGGTCCGGGCGCGCACAGGGGCCAGGGCCTCGACCACGGCCTCGGCTACGGCGACCTTCAGGTGGCCGTACATCTTGCCGTCGAACTCGCCGACCAGCGTCGGAATCGGGGTCCCGGTGACGCCGGAGAGGATTTCCAGCAGGTTGGTGACGCCGGGCTTGTTCGCACGGTCGTGCGCGATCACGGTGTCCGCATCGGTCACCGCCGACTTGATGCGCTTGGCGACGACCTTGGGGTCGTCCAGCACGTTGATCAGGCCGTTGGGGCTGGAGGCCGACTTCGACATCTTGGAGGTCGGGTTCTGCAGGTCGTAGATGCGGGCCCCTTCCTTCTTGATGATGGCCTCCGGCACCACGAACGTCTCGCCGAAGCGGTGGTTGAAGCGGTTGGCCAGGTCGCGGGCCAGTTCCACGTGCTGGCGCTGGTCGTCGCCCACCGGGACGCCCTGCGGCTGGTAGAGCAGGATGTCCGCGGCCATCAGGACCGGATAGGTGAAAAGGCCCACCGAGGAGGCCTCGGCGCCGCCCTTGGCGCTCTTGTCCTTGAACTGGGTCATCCGGCTGGCCTCGCCGAAGCCGGTGATGCAGTTCAGGACCCAGGCCAGTTGGGCGTGCTCGGGAACCTGGGACTGGACGAAGAGCGTGGACTTCTCCAGGTCGATGCCGCCGGCGATGTACTGCGCCGCTGTGAAGCGGGTGCGCTTGCGCAGGTCGGCAGGGTCCTGGGGCACGGTGATCGCGTGCATGTCGGGGATGAAGAAGAACGCGTCGTGGTCGTCCTGGGTCTTCACCCAGTTGACAAGGGCACCGAGGTAGTTGCCCAGGTGCAGGGAGTCCGCCGAGGGCTGCATGCCCGAAAGTACGCGGGGACGGGTGGTGGCGAGGGTTTCGCTCATGGGGTGGTGGATCCTTTAGAACTGGTAGTCGACGACCAGCGGTGCGTGGTCGGAGAAGCGCATGTCGTAGCTCGATGCGCGGTCAACGACGGATTTGGTCGCGAGGGAGGCAAGTTCCGGGGTGGCCATGTGGTAGTCGATGCGCCATCCGGTGTCGTTGACGAAGGCCTGCCCCCGCCACGACCACCAGGTGAAGGGGCCGTCGACCTCGCCGGCCAGCTCGCGTGCAACGTCCTTGTAGCCGATCTCCTCGCCGAAGAAGCGGTCGAAGTAGGCGCGTTCCTCGGGCAGGAAGCCCGAACGCTTCACGTTGCCCTTCCAGTTCTTGATGTCCAGCGTCTTGTGGCCGACATTCAGGTCGCCGACGACCAGCACGTGGTCCTTCTCGGCCTTCAGCGCCGGCAAGTGGTCGACCATCCGGTCGAGGAAGCGGAACTTGTCGACCTGCTTGGGGGTGTCAACCTCGCCCGAGTGCACGTAGGCGCTGACGATCGTCAAGACCTTGCCGTCGGCAAGCTCGAAGTCCGCCTCCACCCAGCGGCCGGTGGCCTCGAAGTACTCGTCGCCGATGTGGTTGCGGGTGGCCACGGGCTCGGTGCGGGAAAGCACTGCGACGCCGGCGCGGCCCTTGTCCTGGGCCTCGGCGTGCAGGATGTGCCAGCCGTCGCCGATGAGTTCGCGCAGGATCGCGTCGGGTGCGCGGACCTCCTGCAGGCACAGGACGTCGAGGTCGCGGGCAGCGATCCAGTCGGCCATGTTGCGCTTGTAGGCTGCGCGGATGCCGTTGACGTTCACCGAGGCAACACGCAGCGCGCCGTCGGACTTGGCCAGGATCTCTTCGGAGGTAGGTATCACGCATTCCACCTTACAGATAGTTGGTACGAGGTGTCGGGGCACGGCCGGGGTGTCGCCCCGGATCACGTGTTAGTCGATGACCTCGCCGGTCATCGGTTCCCCCTGGTTGGCCGGCTTCATCATGTCGCGGGCGTTCGAGGCAGTGATCTCGATGGTCTCGAGGGCTCGGTCGACCATGCCTGCGGCTTCCTCGCCGGCCTGGTGGCGGTACTCGTTCACGACCTTCGTCTGGACCTGGATGATCTTGAAGGAGTGGTCGAGCTTCAGGTCCCGGTTGCGGGTAGCCTCGTCGATGACCACGGGAGCCTGCTGGGGGTCGCCGCCGCGGGCCGCAGCGGCCGCGGTCGCGGCCTTGAGCTGCTCGGACATCTTCCGGGCACCGCGCTTGAGGCCGAAGACCAGGAATGCGGAGAGCAGAAGCCAGCCGAGGGAGATCACCACGACGAACCAGCCGATGACATCGTTCTGGTTCGCGGCGAAGACCACGGCGACCAGGAAGATGGTGACCATGACGGCCAGTGAAAGCGTGGAGGCGTTGATGGTGATTTTCTTGCCCTGCGCGGGGGCGGAGCTGCTGCCGAGTGGTTCCATGCATCCATTCTCTCAAACCCGCGGTGCACGTATCGAATCCGAGTATGAATTACGCTTGTTAGCTTAATTGCCCCATCCCAAGATTGAACCCGATTACGTGTAGTTGGGGCCGTATGTGCGGGTGACCGCACCTTCACAATTTTGGGGAAACGCATGAAACACTCGTCGGGGTTCTCACGCAATGCACACGGGCATCTGTCGCTTACGAGCCGCGGACCTGGCCGAGGGCCGGCCGCCTACAGGAATTCCCGACGATGGTGGGCAGTGGTGTGTTCGCTGGCGATGGTGGCGGTGACCCTCACCGCCCCGAGCTCGGTGGCGGCAGACCCCTGCGCACCAGGTTCGAACAAGATCGTCTGCGAAAACAGCAAGCCCGGCACCGATGCCTCCGTCTGGGACATCCAGGGCGCCGGCGACGCCAGCATCCAGGGGTTCGCCACGGACATCAGCGTCAACGTGGGCCAGAGGATCTATTTCAAGATCGACACCAATGCACGCGAGTACACCATCGACATCTACCGCACGGGCTGGTATCAAGGCCTCGGCGCCCGCAAGATCGCCTCGGTATCGCCAAGCGCCACACTCCCCCAGACCCAGCCCGCATGCCGCAACGACGTGGCGACCGAACTTGTCGACTGCGGCAACTGGGGTGTTTCAGCGAGCTGGAACGTGCCGGCTGACGCCGTCTCAGGCGTGTACGTGGCCAAGCTGCACCGGTCGGACAGGGACGATTCGAGCCACATCACCTTCATCGTCCGCGACGATTCCAGCCATTCCGACGTCCTGTTCCAGACCTCCGACCCTACCTGGCATGCCTACAACACCTACGGAGGATCGGACTTCTACCAGGGTGCCGCCAACGGCCGCGCGTACAAGCTGAGCTACAACCGCCCGTTCAACACCCGCGGCGGCATCGAGGCCCGGGACTTCTACTTCGGCAACGAGTACCCCCTTGTCAGGTTCATGGAACGCAACGGCTACGACGTCAGCTACTTCAGCGGAGTCGATGCCGATCGTCGCGGCAACCTGATGACCAACCACAAGGTGGCCCTGTCCGTCGGGCACGACGAGTACTGGTCGGGAAACCAGTGGAACAACTTTGAAAAAGCCCGTGACGCGGGCGTCAACATTCAGTTCCTTTCCGGCAACGAAGCCTACTGGCGGACCCGCTACGAGGCCTCCACCACCGACGGAGCCGCATACCGCACCATGGTCAGCTACAAGGAAACCTGGTCCAACGCCAAGATCGATCCCAGCACGGAATGGACCGGAACGACCCGCGACCCGCGCTTCGCCTCCGTCGGCTCGGGCGCGGGGCGTCCCGAGAACTCTCTCACCGGAACGCTGTACATGGTCAACAACGGAGACCTTCCCGTGACCGTCAGTTCCCAGGAAGGAAAGAACCGGCTGTGGCGCAACACCCCGCTGACCGGCTTGGCTGCTGGCACCACCAGGGCCTTGGCCCCGCATACCGTGGGCTACGAATCCGACGAGTCCCCGGACAACGGGTTCCGTCCCGCCGGCCAGATCTTCCTCTCCACCACAACCGGCGCGGTTCCCGAATACCTCCAGGACTTCGGCAACACGGTGGCTCCCGGCAACACCAAGCACCACCTGAGCCTGTACCGGGCTTCCAGCGGGGCATTGGTCTTCTCCGCGGGAACGATCCAGTGGACCTGGGGACTTGACCAAACCCACGACGGGGACGGGGCCCCAGCCGACCCCATCATGCAACAAGCCCAGGTGAACCTCTTCGCTGACATGGGCGCCCAGCCGGCGACACTCATGAACGGACTTGTCCCGGCGACCCCGTCCACCGACACCACTGCACCGAGCATCAACGTCTCGACCCCGCCACCGGGTTCGCCGAAGAACGGCAAGAAGTACACCGTCTCCGGAACCGCCGTCGATGCCGGCGGCGGCGTCGTGGCGGGTGTGGAATACTCCACCGATGCCGGTGCCCACTGGCGTCCCGCACAAGGCACCACCAGCTGGACCTTCAGCTACGTGCAGCAGGGCATGGGGACCGATGCCCTGCTGGTCCGTGCCGTCGACGACAGCGCAAACTACCCGTCCACCGCGACAGTTCTCCCGCTCACGGTGGACGGGCCGTACAGCGTATTCGGCGAAACCACTCCTGCCACCCCGGATTCGGGCGACGGCTCCGCCGTCGAGCTGGGGCTCAGGTTCACCCCGTCCGCCAACGGCTTCATCTCCGGTGTCCGCTTCTACAAGAGCACCGCCAACACCGGCACGCACACCGGGACCCTGTGGTCGCGGGCCGGCCAGAAACTTGCAACCGTGACCTTCGTCAATGAAACGGCCAGCGGCTGGCAGGAGGCCAGGTTCAGCGCTCCGGTGGAAGTCGCCTCGGGCACCGAGTACGTGGTTTCCTACTCGACAAGCAAGGGGCACTATGCGGCGCAGGGCTACGCGTGGGCGTATTCGGGCATCGCTGCGGACCCGCTGCGCGTGGCAGGTGGTTTCGGTGCCGACCCGGCCGGGGTCTACGACACCAACGGGAACATGCCGACCAGCAGCTTTGAGCAGGGCAACTACTACGTCGATGCCATCTTCGAAAGCCAGGATGCCTCGGCCCTGAACGCCTACGGCCAAAGCCCCCTCAACACGGCAACCAGCGTTCGTCTGGGCACAACGGTTTCCGCCACGTTGTCCAAGCCCGTGACTGCCTCCAGCGTCCAGGTCACGCTCAAGACCCAGTCCGGGGCTTCCGTCGCCGGCACGACCAGCTACGTGGAGAGCACCCGCAAGGCCACCTTCACCCCTGACGCACCGTTGGCAAACGACACCAAATACACTGCAACGGTTGCCGCCACGGACGCGATCGGAAACCCCATAGCCTCGGGTTCAACATGGTCGTTCACCTCGGTGAAACCGGATGCGGTTCCCGACGCCTGCCCCTGCAGCCTGTACCAGGATTCGACGCTTCCAACCGTCGACCTGATCAACGATGCCACGGACCTGACCTTGGGCATGCGTTTTGCCGTCAAGGCTGCAGGCAGCGTTGACGGCGTCAAGTTCTACAAGGCCGCCGGCAACAACGGGACGCACACCGGAAAGCTGTTCTCCTCGACCGGTACGCTTCTGGCTTCTGTCACCTTCGCCAACGAAAGCGCTTCAGGTTGGCAGTACGCAAAGTTCAGTTCACCCGTGGCCGTTTCCGCGAACACCGAGTACACGGTGGCCTACACGACCCCCGGAACCTACTCGAGTACACCCGGCGGCCTCGGCGACGGGGTGGGCTTCGGACCCATCAATACGTACTTCAGCTCGGGATCCTTCACGTATTCGCTGGGGTTCCCCAACAACAGCACCACCAACAGCTACCTTGTCGATATCTCGTTCACGCCCAGTGCCGCGTCGGCCATCACGCTGACCACGCGCACTCCGGCCGCAGGAGCCGCGGACGTGGGAACCTCCACGACCGTCGGTGCGTCGTTCAGCCAACCGCTGGCGTCCGGAACTACCTTGACCGTGAAGGACGGTTCCACACCGGTGGACGGCACCGTCTCCACGTCGTCGGATGCCAAGACCCTGACCTTTGCGCCGACGAACGGACTGCCTGCGGGCAAGACCCTGACCGTGGAGGTCAAGGGCATCCGCTCGGCACAAGGTGCGGCCCTGGCCGACCAAACCTGGACGTTCAGTACCTTGAGGGCAGACGGGGCCGCTTCGACATTCCTCGGCAACGGTGTTCCCGGTTCCCTTGATCCCTCGGACACCGCTTCGGTCGAACTCGGGTTGCGGTTGCGGACCACCACGGACATCGATGTATCTGCGATCCGCTTCTACAAGGGAAGCCTGAACACCGGCACGCATACGGGGTCGCTCTGGACTGAAACCGGCACCTTGCTGGGGACGGTGACGTTCACCAACGAGAGCAGCACGGGATGGCAGACCGCCGTGCTGGCTGCTCCGGTTCGGATCAGTGCCAATACGACGTTCATAGTTTCGTATCTCGCACCCAACGGTGGCTACGGCTTTACCTCGGGGGACTTCGCCAACCCGCGTACCGTTGGACCGCTCACCACGGTCGGGAGCAATGGCCTGTACGCCTACGGGGCCGGCAACGTGGCCCCGTCGAATACCTGGGGAAACACCAACTACTTCGTGGACCTGGTCTTCAGCGAGGCAACGGCACCCCAATCGCCGACACCGACCCCAACTCCGACTCCAACGCCCACGCCGACCCCAACCCCGACTCCAACTCCGACCTCAACTCCAACGCCCACGCCCACGCCCACGCCAACTCCAACTCCAGCTCCGACCCCAACTCCAACGCCCACGCCGACTCCAACGAACCTTTTCGGCTCCACGCTGCCGCTGGTTTCGGATTCGCTGGATAGCAGGTCGATCGAGGTAGGCCTCCGCTTCAGCACCAAGGTACCGATCAAGGCCGTGGGCGTGAGGTTCTACAAGTCGAGCGCGAACACCGGAACCCACAAGGGAACCATCTGGAACTCGTCGGGCACTGCCCTGGGGACGGTGACATTCACCGGGGAAACGGCCAGCGGATGGCAAAGCGCAAACTTTGCGGTTCCCCTGAACCTGGCCGCCGGGACCTACACGGTGTCCTACTTGGCGCCCAAGGGGCGCGTCTCCACCACGGCGTTGTTCTTCGCCAGTCCGTTCACCGACGGGGTGCTCACTGCCTCCACGAGCAACGGCCGCTACAGGTACGGTTCGGGCGGCACCATGCCGGTATCGACCCGGTTGAACACCAACTACTTCGTGGACCTCATCTACACGAAGTAGCGGGCATCGGGTGGCGGCCCAGCAGCCCCCGGTGCCGGACCGCCACCGAAGCTCATGGGTGCGCGCTATCGCTTGTTGCCACTACACCCGAACCCGGGCAACGGCAGCAGGCGATAGCGCCTTTCCTTGCGCTTGCGGGGCACCGGGGACCGCCGCGGGATTCCTGGCATGCGTTCGCGCCACGGCCGCGCTGCGGGGCCACGGCCAAGGTCCGGGCCGAAGGCCTGCGGTTTCGCCGCCAACGATCCGCGGAGCGAAGAACCGCCTGCCGGGTCGCCCCCTCTGCAGGGCCCGGGCGGCACCACCTGGTTGCCGGTTGAGGGGCCACCCGCAGCCAGAACCGGGCAGCGTCAGCGTTGGACCGACGGCGACCAGGCGTGCTCGATGAACAGCTGCGGGGACGCACCGGCCTCGAGCCTCATGGAGTAGATGTCGGCATCGCCCGGGTTGTCGGCGCGTGCCTGGCCGAAGAGCAAGGTCGAGGAGTCCAGCCATTCCAGCTGGTCGTCAAAGCCGGACTCCAACGGGTAGACCTGTTCGGTCCCCTTGGCAACATCGAGCACTGCAATGTCCCAGTGTGCGGGCTTCGAATCGTCGCGGCGTTTCTTGAATGCCACAAGCTTGCCGTTCGGCGACAGTGACGGGCATTCTGCGTTCTCCCCCACAGCGACCATCGTGCGATCGGCCAGGGAACCGCGCACTAGCCAGGTCTGTTTCCCTGAGGCGGCTGTCGCGTAAAACGTGTTGCCGTCCTTGCCGAAGGTGACGCCCCAGACGTTCCGGTCCTCGGCGGTGAGCACCTGTTCGCCGATCTTGATCGTGAAGTCCTGCAGGTTTCCGTAGTCCTTGCCTCCGGGCGTTGCGATGGTGGTTTGGGTGGAGAACCCGACTTGGTCGTAGGACTCCCCGGTGATGAACGATGTCGTCCCGACCATTCCGGTCGACGAGACCCTGGTCCTGCTGGGTTCCCCCGGCAGCACGCCGGCTGCGAGCCGCTCCCCGCCGACCCCGTAGGCGGACGAGGCGTAGCTGGTGTTCATGCCGCGGGTCACGCTCAGGCACGAGAGCATTCCGCCGGTGCGGTACACCCTGTCGCACGACAGGCCCGTGGTGGTCCGTTGCCCGCGCGGGGCGCCCAAGGGCACCCATGCCACCTTGCCGTAGTCCCCGGTGGCCCCGGTATCCCTGAACACCACCGCGTCTGACATCGGGATCCGTGAGACCCCGGCGGGGTCCTCCTGGGCAGCAGCGGCGGGTTCCTGGTCTCGCTGGATGAACCCCGCGAACGAGGTGGCTGCTAAGGCGACCGCGACGAGGGCCGCCGCCAGCACCAAACCGGTCAGCACCATGGGCAGGGTTCGCTTCGCCACGCTATGGCCCGACGACGAAGCTGCCGAAGGCCGCCACGAAGGTCGCGCCCGTCGCTGCGGTGCGAACCGTTGCCACCACGGAGTCCTTGCCATAGCCGATCGTGATGTTTGCTGCCCCGTCCGCCGCAGTGCCCCGGGTGGCAAGCCATCCCTGTTTGGCTGCCGCGGTTTCATAGAAGGCCAGGACCTTTTCCCTGCTCAGGTTGGTCCGGAAATTGGCTGCCGCCTGGACATTGCGTTTCTGGGTTCCCACGGAGGAGTCGACGATGTGCGCCCCCGCGGGGATGGGCAATGCCGTGGTGGGGAATCCCGGTGTCAGTTCGCCCGTGGCACTGCCGTCCTTGGGTACCTTCCCCGAGATCGCCGGTGCCCGCTCCACGGACTTCGGCAGCGTGGAGCTGCTCGCCTTCGGGCTGGCGGGGACCTCGAGCCGTGGCTTTTCGATGGCCGAGGCCGAGGGTCCACCGGTGGGTGTTTTCTCCGCACTCGTTGGGGCCGCGGAGGTCTCTCGGGCGGGACCCGACGAGGTACCAGGCCCGGAGGCGCTCTCCGTCGGGGCTTCTGCTTCGTTGGGCGCCGGGCCCTGGCTGGTTGAAGGGCCCGGCACCCCTTCGTTGGCCGCCGTCACCGTCACCGGCGAGCGCGCAGCGAGGTTGAAGGCCACGGTCGCCCCCACCATGAAGACGATGACGCCAAGCGCCCACAGCAACAGCTTCTTGTTCAGCACTTTTCCCCCAGACCAGCCGTGGATGCTCCGCCACGGCCCCCAAGCCCGACGATCACTGCGTTCAGGCTACAGCGTGTCTTTGGGGCAGGCCATGCTTACGGGAAAGTTGGTTCCAGCAGGTGGGATTCCACAGCCATCGACCCCGTGCCTGCATACCTGCGCCTAGGCAAAGGGGTTCCATCCGGCGCCGGGGAAAAGGAAACCCAAGGAGGACCGAACCAAAAGGAATCCAACGATCCCCACGATCCAGGCCACCGACTCCCCCGAGATCCTGGCCAGCTTTCCGGACAGCGCCGCCAACGCGCGCTGCATGCGCTGCCCTGCCACCGCGCGCAACCCAATGACCGTCAATCCCGGGATGACCATCACCAGGCAGTATGCAACCAGCAGGCCCGCCTGGGCCGGCACGGCGAGCCCGCTCTGCGTCAGCAGTCCGATGGCGCCCACGTAGGGAAGCATGGTGGGAAGCTCCAGCAGCCCGGCGCTCAGCCCCAGCACCACGATGCCCACTCGGCTGGACAGCGCGCGGTCGATGCGGCCACGCCACCGGCCTTCGGAGGGTTCCGCACCGGCAGGTTCACCGGTTGCACCTTCACCGGATGTGCCGGCACTGCGGGAGGCCTCCCCACCGACGGGTTCCGCGCTGCCGAACGCCGCTATCCCTGACCGGGCCGCGCGGGGCAAACCCCCGGGCGCCTGGTGGGACTTGGCCACCGGGGTGACAACCACCCAGGCGAACATGCCCGCACCGACAGCCAGCGCCGCCCAGCGCAATACGGGTGCGTTGAACAGGTCCCCGGAGAGGGCTTCCTGCAGCCGGGAGGCCCCGGCGAGGACAAGCAGCCCGACCACCAGGTAGAACGCGCCTACGACCCCGAGATACAGGACCGCGCCCCGGAGCTCTCGGCGCTGCCGGGAGCGCAGCGCCAGCCACAGCGGGATCACCAGCGTGCCGATGCTCGTCGCGTCGACCAGGGCCAGCAGGCCGAGGGTAAGCAGCATTCCGGTGGTTCCAATCATCATGGTTCAAGGGTGCCGCGCATCCCGGGAACGCGCGTCGGGCATCGGTCGCATGCGGCGTCATACCTTTGGAGGACTCCGGTGTGCCGCCCTTGGCTTTGCCGCGGCAAGGAAGCACGATAAAGGGGTGTTTGCCACTACATTCCCGAGCCGGGCCTCCAGGCCGGCTCCCTGGGGAAGGATCCGACTGGAGGACCTTGCCCCTGCCCTGAGCTACGCGGGTCTCACCTGGCTGTTGCATGCACTGGCCCTGGCAGGCTCCAACAACTGGGGATTCCGCGACCACGCCCAGTGGTGGCCCGTGCCGTTGGCCATCGGCTGCCTGTCGATCTTCCTGCGCCGGCTGAACGTCCCGGTGTTTGCATCGCTGATTGCAGCATCCGGCCTGGCGCTCCTGTTGCTGGGCAGCAGCGGCGGGTTCTTCCTGATCTTCGAGGCAGTCTTCTCCCTGGTGTTGCTGGCAGGGCCCCGGGTCTCGCGGCTTGCGGAACACGGGGCCCTGGTGCTGACCGGCCTGCTGGTGGTGGTGATGTACTTCGTCACCGGCTCCGCCGCCATCAGCGTGACGATCGGCCTGGTGGTGGGCATGACGCTGCTGATGCCCGCCGAGTGGGCGGGCAACGTCCGCAAGGCCCGCGACCTGGCCGCCAGCGAGGCCCAGACGGCCGCGGCTGTTGCCGAGGCGGCGGCGGCGCGGGCCGCGGCCCAGGCGGTCGAGCACGAGATGGCGCTCGCCGCGGAGCGCACCGTGATGGCGCGCGAGGTCCATGACGTGCTCTCGGCACGGCTGGCCGCCATCGCCCTGCACAGCGGGGCGGCATTGAACGCCCCGGGCGACACGGCGCTGAATGCCCGGGCCATGGAGGAAATCCGGGCGCAAAGCGTGCGGGGCATCGAGGAACTGAACACCATGGTCCGGATGCTGCACCGCGGGGCACCGCTGGCACCGGCGGGAACGCTGGCCGACGTGCCGGCGCTCATCGAGACCTTCACCGGCACCGGGTTGCGCGTGAAGTACAGCAACGACCTTGCCGACGCCGGGTCGGGGCTGGCCTCCGCGCTGCAGGCCACGTTGTACCGGGCAGTGAATGAATCGCTGGTCAATTTTTCCAAGCATGCCCCGCACGGAGAACTCGAACTGGGCCTGGCGGCCAGCGACGGCTCGGTGGTGTTCACCGCCGCCAATCCCCTGGCCGGCAACAGCGGGACGGAACCGGCAGGACGGCCGTCCTCCGGCACCGGCACCGGGTTGCGCAGCATGCACGCGCGCAGCAGCGAGCTGGGAGGGTTTTTCACCGCGGGGGCCAGCGGCGACAGGTTCACCCTGAACATGCTCCTGCCGTTGGCGGAGAGGTGAACGCCGGCACCGCGCCGGGCGCGCCGGTACCCGCCGGGGTGCTGCTGGTCGATGACCATGCGGCGATCAGGATGGGGCTGCGGATGGTCATCGAGTCCGCCCCCGGTTTCACGGTGCTGGGCGAGGCGGAGAACGGGGCCGCCGCCGTCGCGATGGCCGCGGCGTTGCGCCCCGACATCGTGCTCATGGACCTTCGCATGCCGGTGCTAGACGGGGTCGAGGCGACCCGGCAGATCAGCGGACGCCGGCTCTCGCGGGTGCTGGTGCTGACAACGTTCGACGGCGACGAGCACCTCTTCGGCGCCCTCGAGGCCGGGGCCCGGGGGTTCCTGCTCAAGACCGCCGACCCGCGGCGCATCATCGCCGCGCTGGAGTCGGTGCTGAACGGGGAGACCGTCATTGCCCCCGAGGTCGCCGCCGTGCTGGTGCGCGCAGCCCTGGAATCACGCTCCCCGGAGCCTGCCGCAGCCCCGCGCATCGACCCGCGGGAGGTGCTGACCGAGCGCGAGCTGGAGGTGCTGCGCGAACTCGGTGCGGGGCACGGCAACCACAGCATCGGCCGGCGCCTGGGGATCAGCGAAACGACAGTGAAGACCCACGTGTCCCGGGTGCTGGCCAAGCTGGAGGTCACCTCCCGTTTGCAGGCGGCGCTGGTGGCCCGCTCGACGCTCCCCGCAGGCGGCGAGGCGCCGCACGGCGAGGCACCGGTGCCGCCCCGGGCGCCTACCAGCTGACCAGGCAGAACGGGTGGCGCTGCGGGTCCAGGTAGACCCGGAAGGTCTTCGAGCCGGCCGCCATCGACGTGGCACCCAGCGACAGGACCTCCGTCTCGGCCAGGTCGAGGTCCTTGACCTTCACGTCGATGTGGGCCTGCTGGGGATGCAGGTGGCCCGGCCATTCGGGCGCCACGTAGGGGTCGACGCGCTGGAAGGCGATCGCCGGCCGGTCCGGTGCATCCCCGATGCTGACCCATTCGTCCTCGTTCGTCACCCGCACCATGCCCAGCAGCTGCTCGTAAAAGGCCGCCAACGCATCGGGATTCTCGCAGTCGATGACCAGTGCCTGCCACGTGCCAATCATGATCATGCGCCCCTTCGGATCGGTGCGGGCCCCCGGGTGGGCCGCCCACACCAGTATGCTCCGCGGCAGTGCCCACTTCCAGAGCGCGGTGCACCCGGGACAGCTCCCGGGGACCGGTTAGGCGTCGGCCGCTGCCGAATCCAGGAGGTCCTGCGCCGAGGCCCGGTGCTCCGGTTTCCCCGTGGCCAGGGCGAAGCGGGCGTAGGTCAGCGGGCCCGCGGCGATCAGTGCCTGGCACTGGGCCTCCAGCCGGGGCCGGGGCCGTCCCCCGGCGTCCTCGTAGGTGCGCACGGTGAGCGCGAAGGCCTCCGGGCTGGCCAGCATGTAGTGGTACATGAAGTCCACGGCCGGGTCCGTGACCCCGGCCGTGGTCCAGTCCAGCACCGAACGGATCCGGCTGCCGCCCTCCAGCAAGAGGTGGGCCGGGTAGAGCTCCCCGTGCGTGAAGACCGTGAAGCCGGGCCAGGGTCCGTCGTCGCGGATCCACCGGGTCCACTTTTCCAGCAGGACGTCGGGCACCCTGAAGGAGCCGCCGACCTCGGAAAGGGTCGAAAGCCAGCCGCTGCGCACCTCGGCGGGTGTCTGGACGGGGATTCCGGCGGCCCGCGCCGCCTCCGCATCGATCGAATGGAGTTCGGCGATCAGCCGTCCCAGTTCGATGCAGTAGGCGGGGTCCTCCCGGTCGAAGTGCCACAGGGGCTCGCCGGTGACGGGGTCCAGGGTCAGGCCCGGTTCCCCGGGCAGCAGCGGGTAGGCCGCCAGCCGGGGTGATTGGATGCGCCAGTCGGGGACGCCGGCCGCCAGCCGCGGCCCGACGAACCCCAGGATCGCGGCCTCGGCCCCCATCTTCAGGCTCACGTCTTCTCGGCGCGGAATACGCAGCACCCAGCGCTGCCCCGAAGCGTCAGTGGCGAACACGACCTGGTAGTCGAGGCCCGCCTCGTTGAAGCCGAGCGACGCGGGGTCCAGTGCCAGGCCGTGCTCCGCGGCCAGTGCCAGTACCTGTGTTGCATCCATGCGCTGTGCACTCATTCCCTTGCCGTGGGTGGGGTGAAGCGCGGGCGGGGTGCCCGCACCTGCAGTCTACAGAGGTCCCCGTCCGTGCCGGGGCGGGAATCGCGTCACCTCGAACCCTCCCGCACCGGCTTCCCGTGCAGTTCCAGGGCCACCTCCAACATGGCCTCGGCGCCGCGCGAGAGGCGCACGCCGTCGTTCCAGATCATGGAGACCGGGACGTTGCGTGTTGCCGGGTGGATGGGCAGCACCTTCAGCGGCCTGCCCTCGTAGGAGACGTCGGCGACGGGGCGCTGCACCAGGATCGCGTATCCCATGCCCCGCGCCACCATCGAACGCGTGACCTCGAAGTCCGTGGTCCGGAAGCGGATCCAGGGGCTCAGACCCGCTGCCGAGAACATCATCTCGGTGTTTTCGCGGCTTGGGTTGACGTCCAGCAGGATCATGGGCTCGTCCACGAGTTCGGCGAGCGCCACGGTTGTTCGCTGCGCCAAGGCGTGCTCAGCCGGCAGCACCACCGCCGGCACGGCGTCGAGCAGCCTCTTGCGTGCGAGCCCGGGCGGGACGGTCAGCTCGTAGGCGATGGCCAGGTCCAGCTCGCCGGAGAGCACCTTCTCGTGGATTTCCTGCTGCGTGCCGGCATAGAAGTCAAGTTCCACGGAGGGGTGGCGGAGCGCGTACTCCGCCATGAGTTCGGTCAGGAGGGTCGGGGCCAGCGAGGTGTAGCAGCCGATCGACACCTTGCCGCGAAGCACCGCCCCGGCATCGGCCACCATCTCCTGCAGGTCGTCCGCCGCATGCAGCAGCCCCCGGGCCATGCTCATCACGTAGTCGCCCGACGGGGTCAGGCTCACCCCGTGCGCCTTGCGCCGGATCGTCAGCTGGGAGTTGAAGACCCGCTCGAGTTCGTTCACGGCCCCGGTGACGGCCGAGGGCGAGAGCATCAGCGCCGCCGCCGCCGCGGCGATCGATCCGTGCTCGGCGACGGCCACGAAACACTCGAGCTGCCGCAACGTGTACCTGGGCATCATTTACCTCGCTAAAACCGTGGATAAAGCACTGTTATTCGTACTTTACCCACGGTTATGCGGCGCGTCACACTGGGAACCAAGCAGCCGCCACCTTCCAGGAGATCGAAGCCAGATGAGCCACCCAGCCGTTCCCGCAGCCACCTGCCCCTTCACCGGGGCAGGCGCGTCCACCGACACCGTCGGCGCCACACCCGGCGCAGCACCCGAACCCCCGGCCGCCGCCGCCGGCATCGAGGCCCCGGTTGCCGACTGGGTGAGCATCCCCGACCTCCACAACGACCCGTTCCCGATCTACCGGCGGATGCGCGAGGAGTCCCCCGTGCACTGGGTCCCGGCAGTGAACCGCTACATGGTCACCTCCTACGCCGCCTGCCACGAGATCGAGCAGGATGAGGCCCGCTTCTCGGCGAACGAACACAACTCGCTGATGAAGCGAGCGATGGGCCATTCCATGTTGCGCAAGGACAACCCGGAACACCAGGTCGACCGCGACTCCTACGGAACCACGCTGCGCCCAGGCACCATCAAGAAGCACTGGAACGCGATCTTCGAGGCCAACAACGAGAAGTTCCTCGGTGAGCTGCTGGCCAAGGGGCCGGGCGCCGACTTCGTCTGGGACTACGCGGCCCCCTACACCGGGGAGAACCTCCGGCAGATCATGGGCTTCCACAACGCCACGCACCAGGACATGCAGCGCTGGAGCCAGTCGCTGATCGACGGTACCGGCAACTACGCCGACGACCCGGAGGTCTGGGCCAGGTCGGAGGCGTCCTCCGCGGAGGTCGACGCGGCCATCGACGAGATGCTGCCCTACCTGGCCAAGAACCCCGACGCGTCGCTGCTCTCCGGCCTTGCCTCGATGCCGATCCCGTTGGAGGCGATCCGCGCAAACCTCAAGATGACCCTCGGCGGCGGACTCAACGAACCACGCGACGTGCTGGCCACCACCGTGTGGGCGCTGCTGAACAACCCGGACCAGCTGGCAGCGGTGCTCGCCGATGAAAAGCTGCACGCCGTCGCGTTCGAGGAGTCGGTGCGCTGGGTGGCCCCGATCGGCATGTACCCCCGTGAAACCACCACGGACCTGGTCCTGGGCGGGGTGCGGCTGCCCCGGGGAGCCCGCCTGGGCGTGGTCCTGGGCGCGGCAAACCGCGACCCGGAGGCCTTCGAGGACCCCGAGACCTTCAACATCTTCCGCCCCAAGAAGCCCCACCTGGGCTTCGGCGGCGGCGTCCACTTCTGCGCCGGCACCTGGATCGCCAGGGCGCAGGTCGCCCAGATCGCCATGCCCGCGGTGTTCGACAGGCTGCCGAACCTGCGCCTTGACCCATCGGCGGAGACCGTCGACGCCGGCTGGGTCTTCCGCGGGATGACCAAGATGCCCGTGCTCTGGGGCTAGCGCCCCTCCCGCGGCTTCCCCAGACCCTTCATTTCACTGACCCGACGTCCCGTCGATCCCCCAGGAGTCCAACCATGCCCACCATCACCTTTACCCAGCCCACCGGCGAAGCCACGGACGTCACCGTCGAGGAGGGCACCTCGCTGATGCGCGCCGCCGTCACCAACGGCATCGACGGCATCGTCGGCGAGTGCGGCGGCCAGGCCATGTGCGCCACCTGCCACGTGTTCGTCCGCCCCGAGTTCGCCGGCCGGCTGCCGGAGATCGGCGACGACGAGGACGAGATGCTCGACTGCACCACCGCCGAGCGGACCGGTGCCTCGAGGCTGGGCTGCCAGATCAAGATGACCGCCGACCTCGGGCACATCGTGGTCGATGTCCCCTCGGACCAGGTCTAGGGCCATGGAACAGCCCTCCAGCGCCTCGGTCCTGGTCATCGGCGCCGGCCAGGCAGGAATCCAGGTCGCCGACTCCCTGCGCGCCGAGGGGTTCACCGGCGCCGTGACCATCCTCAACGACGAGGCCCACGCCCCCTACCAGCGCCCGCCGCTGTCCAAGGACTACCTCGGGGCATCCGCCGAACCGCTGCCGTTGCGCGGCCCGGGGTACTACGAGTCCCAGGGCATCACGCTGCATGCGGGATCGGCGGTTTCCCTCGACACCGAGGCACGTTCGGTGGCCCTCTCCGACGGCGGCCGGCTGGGCTACACCCACCTGGTCCTTGCCACGGGAGCAGCCAACCGGCCGCTGCCCTGCCCGGGAGCCGACCTTCCGGGCGTGCACGCGCTGCGCACCCTCGGCGATGCGATGCGCCTGCAGGATGCGCTCTCCACGGCCCGGAAGGTCGTCGTCATCGGTGCCGGCTTCATCGGCCTGGAGTTCGCCGCCGGGGCCCGGGCCCGCGGGCTGGAGGTCACGGTGCTGGAATTCGCCCCGCGACCCATGGGGCGTGCGCTCTCGGCCACGGCGTCGGACTGGTTCACACGGCGGCACCTTCAGGACGGGATCGACCTGCGCCTGAACGAGGGCGTCGCAGCCATCCACCGCGACGGCGGGGCCCTGTCGGTGCAATCCGCCACCGGCGCACGCTACGCAGCGGACCTGGTGCTCTACGGCGTGGGCGTCGAACCGCGCACGGAACTGGCCCGGGAGGCCGGGCTGGAGGTGGCCAACGGAATCGTCGTAGATGCCGCGCTGCGCGCCTCCGCCCCGGGCGTCTGGGCGGTCGGCGATTGCGCGTCGTTCCCCCACCCCGTTTCGGGCGCACGCCAACGCCTGGAGTCCGTGCAGAATGCCACGGACCAGGGGCGCCATGCCGCCCGGAGCATCATGGGCGACGGTTCCGCCTATTCCCAGACCCCGTGGTTCTGGAGCACCCAAGGTCCAGTGAAACTGCAGATCGCCGGCCTGGCCGAGCCGGGCGACGAACCTGTGCCGTTCGGGGACCCGGGGTCCGGAAAGTTCTCCATCGCGCTGCTGCGCAACGGCGAACTGGCGGCCGTCGAGTCGGTGAACTCGCCGGCCGACCACATCGCCGCGCGCAAGCTGGTGGGCCGCGGCCTGGTCCTGGACCCCGGTGAAATCACCGCCCCGGGGTTCAGCCTCAAGGCCCTGGCCAAGTCGCTGCGGGAACTTCCCCAGCGTGCCCGGGCCTGAGCGGCAGGGGTCAGTGCCGGTTCCAGGCCCCGCGCATGACATCTGTCGCGTGGGCCAGGAAGGCCTCGGCGCGGGGGCTGGGAGTGAAGGCCTGCGGCCAGATCGCCACCACCGCACTGGGGCTGTTCGGCGGCTCGAGCTCGCGAATGGCCACCGGAAGCCCTTCCAGCGTCATCGCCGGGCTGTTCGGGTGGGCCATGAGCAGCCCGTAGCCCAGGCCGCGGCCCACCATGGCGTTGACAAGCACCACCTGGGGCAACGAGTAGGCAAGCTTCGGGTGGAGCCCGGCATCGGCGAAAAGCCGGCGGGTGTTTTCGGTGCTCGGGCTGGAGTCGTAGTTGATCAGCGGCTCGTTTTCCAGGTCGCGGATGGACAGCGATGTGCGGGCGGCGAGCGGGTGGTCCGGGTGCAGCACGACCTCGAGCCGGGTGTCGTAGATCCGCCGCTTGGCCAGCCCCGTGGGCAGCAGCAGGTCGTAGACGATCGCGAGGTCGAGTTCCCCGTTCTCCAGGGCGGGCAACAGGTCGTCGTGGGTGCCGACACGCACCGAGACATCGATTTCCGGGTGAAGCGCCGGGAATCCTTCAAGGACGGAGGGAACCACATGGCTGGCGAATGAGGCGAAGCACCCGATCGACACCGGACCACGCAGGCGTCCCCCCGTGCGGGGGAACGTGTGGCCGAGTTCGGCGGCCTCGGCCACGATGCGCCGGGCCTTCTCGGCGAAGTATTGGCCTGCCGGTGTCATGTGGATGCCGTGGGACTTGCGGCGCACGCACAGCTGCTCACCCGCGAACCGCTCGACGGCCGTGATGGCCTGTGAAAGCGCGGATTCGGAGATGCCGAGTTCGACGGCCGCGGAGCCGAGGGTCGCGTGGCGCGGGAGTTCGGCCATCAGCTCGAGCTGGCGCATCGAAAAGCGAAGCAATCTTAAGTCCAATCAAAAAAGTTGTACGACTAATTGAAGTTTACTCAATCTATGTGTGCTGAAACACTGATAGGTGACGCGTCACACGTCCGGGTACCGCGCCCTGCGGACCCGGCCCCGTGCAGTCCCGCGTCCTCCCGCCATGATCAGCCCGCTCAACGAGGAGCACCGTCCCCATGAGTTCATCACTTGCCCAAACGCCGGCCCAGCGCGCGAACTCGCGCCGCGTCGCGTTTGCCACCATCATCGGCACCACCATCGAGTGGTACGACTTCTTCATCTACGCCACTGCCGCAGGACTGATCTTCGCCGAGCTCTTCTTCAAGCCGGCCGGCGCCCAGATCGGCCTCCTGCTCTCCTTCGCCTCCGTCGGCATCTCCTTCCTCTTCCGCCCGCTGGGCGCCTTCCTGGCCGGGCACTACGGCGACAAGATCGGCCGCCGCGCCATGCTGGTGATCACGCTGATCCTGATGGGTGCTGCCACCACGTTGATCGGCGTGCTCCCGACGTTCGAGACGGCCGGTGTTGCGGCGCCGATCATGCTGCTGTGCCTGCGCATCCTGCAGGGCATCTCCGCGGGCGGCGAATGGGGCGGTGCCGTGCTGATGGCCGTCGAGCACGCGCCGAAGGACCGCCGCGGACGCGCCGGTGCCTTCCCGCAGCTCGGTGTCCCGCTGGGCATGCTGCTGGCCTCGGGCGTCACCGCGCTGATGACCGGCGTCATCTCCCCCGGCGAGCAGTTCCTGGCCTGGGGCTGGCGTGTGCCGTTCCTGCTGAGCATCGTGCTGATCGTGGTGGGCTTCCTGGTCCGCCGCGCCGTTGACGAGTCCCCCATCTTCGAGGAAATCGCGGCCAAGAAGCAACAGACCAAGGTCCCGGTCGTGGAGCTCTTCCGCAAGCACTGGCTGCTTGTCATCCTTGCCGCACTGGTCTTCGCGGGCAACAACGCGGCCGGCTACATGACCACGGGCGGCTTCCTGCAGTCCTACACCACCAACCCGAACGGGCCGATCGGCTTCGAACGGACCCCGGTCCTGGTGGCCGTCGCCTTCGCAGCGGCCATGTGGTTCTGCACGACGCTGCTCTCGGGCTACCTGTCGGACAAGATCGGGCGCAAGCGCACCTACCAGATCGGCTTCACCTGCCAGGCGCTGGCGGTCTTCCCGGTCTTCATGCTGGTGAACACCGCCTCGCTGCCGATGCTGTACCTGGCCTTCGCGATCTTCTCCATCGGCCTGGGACTTGGCTACGGCCCGCAGGCGGCGCTGTACTCGGAGCTGTTCCCGGCCTCGGTCCGCTTCTCCGGCGTCTCGATTTCCTACGCGCTCGGTGCCATCATGGGCGGCGCTTTCGCCCCGATGATCGCCACGGCACTGGTCCAGGCGACCGGCGGCACCAACGCGGTGGCCCTGTACCTTCTGGGCATGACGCTCCTTTCGCTGACCGCCGTCTCGCTGCTGCGCGACCGCAGCGGCATCGACCTCTCGATCACCAACCAGGCCGACCAGGAGGTCGGGGCGACGGTCTTCGACAAGCGCACCGCAGCCCCGGCCGAATCCGCCGCCGCGGTGCACTAGGGCGCTTCCGCCCCGCAACGGCCAAACGCCAAGGGCGTGGTCGGTGTGCTTCCCTCCGGGGAAACACACCGACCACGCCCTGCGCCATTCCCGGGGGTTTCCGGCGGAACCGGATGAGGGGGATGCGTGCCCCGAGCCGCTCAGCCGTCCTCGAGCGGGAAGGCGACGCCCTCGCCGATGACGCTCAGGTTCAGTTCCATGCCTGGCCTGGCCATCGCGGCGTTCCAGTGGCGGATGGTGATGACTTCCCCGCCCCCGGGCAGCCCCGCCAACGGGGAAAGCCTGATGCGCACGGTGGTCTCCGGGCCGAAGAACACGGTGTCCACCACGGTGCCCCGGATGGGACCGTCCGCGGTGATGCGGATCTGCTCGGGGCGCAGCATCAGGCGCACGTTCCCTTGCGTGGTGGCGTGGCGGACCGGGATCCAGCCCAGCGAACACGTGGCGAGCGACCCCTGCAGGTGGGCGTCGAGCATCACCGCGTCGCCCAGGAACTCCGCGGTGTCGCGGTCCGCGGGCCGCGTGTAGACGGAGAACGGGCTGCCGGTCTGCGCCAGCGTCCCGCCGCGCATCACGGCGACCTGGTCGGCGAAGGACAGCGCCTCGCCCTGGTCGTGGGTGACAAGGATGGTGGTGACGGCGGCCTCGTGCAACACGTCGGCCACGGCCTTGCGGGTGGCGACGCGCAGGCCCGCATCCAGGGCGGAGAAGGGCTCGTCGAGCAGCATCAGCTTCGGCTTGCGGGCCAACGCGCGGGCCAGGGCCACGCGCTGCTGCTGGCCGCCGGAGATCTCGTGCGGGCGGCGCGCCCCCATGGAGGTCTCGAGCGAGACCATCTCCAGCAACTCCTCCACGCGCTTGGCGACCGCGGCCCGGCCCCGGCCCACCGAGACCCGCTCCAGGCCGAAGGCGATGTTCTGGGCCACGCTCAGGTGCGGGAACAGCGCGCCGTCCTGGGCCACGTAGCCGATCTCGCGCTTGTGCGCCGGGACCCAGGCATCGCCGGCCACGGTCTGGCCACTGAGCTCGATGGACCCTGAATCGGGGTTCTCGAACCCGGCGATCAGGCGCAACAGCGTGGTCTTCCCGGAACCCGAGGGGCCCACGATCGCTGTGGTGCCGCCCTCGGCGATGGCAAGGTTGACCCCCTTGAGCACCGGCTTGCTCCCGAAGCCCTTCACGAGGTTGGTGGTGCGCAGGAAGGTCACGGCCGGCATCATCCCGGAGATCTTGTGCGGTTGCGGCATGGCGTCGGTCATTGTCCGGCAGCTTTCTTCGATTGCTGGAACAGCAGGTAGGTCATGGGTGCGGAGATCAGGATCATGAGCAGCGCGTAGGGTGCGGCGCCCGAGTAGTCGATCTCGCTGCTCTTGGCCCAGAACGCCGTGGCCAGGGTGCGGGTCCCGTTGGGGGCCAGGAGCAGCGTGGCAGTCAGCTCGTTCACGATGGCCAGGAACACCAGCGCCGCACCGCCCGCGGCCGCCGGCGCCGTGAGGCGCAGGGTGACCCGGAAGAACGCCACGGCCGGCGATCGGCCCAGCGAACGCGCGGCCTCTTCCAGCTCCCGCGGCGCCTGCGCCAGGCCCGAACGCAGGTTCACCAGGGCCCGGGGAAGGAAGAGCAGCACGTAGGCAGCCAGCAGCACGTAGGCGCTTTGGTACAGGTCCGGGACAAGGCGGATGCTCACGGTGACGAAGGCAAGGCCGACGACGATGCCGGGCATCGAGCTCGTGACGTAGTTCGAGAGCTCAAGGAGCTTGCTGAACCAGCTGGGGTGGCGCACCGCCAGGAAGGCCATGGGGAAGGCCACGATGCAGGTCAGCAGCGCCCCGGCCAGGCCGTATCCCATGGTCTGGGCCAGGGCCGGGAAGAACCGCTCCGGGTCCCAGACTTCGGCTCCCCCGGCGACGAGCCAGCGGATGACCGAGTAGAGCGGGATGCCCACGGAGAGCACGAAGAGCCCCAGGAGCGCCACCTGGGCCGGCAGCTCGGAGCGCCCGAGCCGCAGCCTGAAGGCCAGCCCCTGGGCGCCGAAGCCGACCCGCGCGTAGCGGGCGTTGCCGCGCACCTTGGCCTCGCCCAGCAGCAGCAGCATGCACAGCACCACCAACACGCTCGCGAGCATGTTCCCCGCGGCTCCGTTGAAGGTCGACTGGAACTGGACCATGATCGCGGTGGTGAAGGTGTCGAAGCGAATCATCGCAAAGGCCCCGTACTCGGAGAGCAGGTGCAGGGCGACGAGCAGCGATCCGCCGGCCATCGCGATGCGCAGCTGAGGCAGCACCACCCGGAAGAACACGGCCCAGGGCCCCAGGCCCAGCGATGCGGCGGACTGTTCGATGGCCGGGTCCAGACGACCCAGTGTCGCGGCCACCGGGATGTAGACAAGCGGGAAGTAGGACAGCGTGGCGATCAGGGTGCCCGCGCCGAGGCCCGCCAACGACGGGATCGTCGAGGCCCAGGCGTAGCTGTTCACGAACGCGGGAATGGCCAGCGGGGCGGCCAGGGCCAAGGCCCACCAGCGGTGGCCGCGCAGGGTGGTGCGTTCCACCAGCCAGGCGCCGCCCACCCCCAGCACCAGGCACAACGGCACCGTGGCCACGACCAGCAGGATGGTGTTGAGCAGCAGTTCGCCCACCCGCGGGCGGATGACAAGTTCAACCACCGTGTCCCATCCGGTGGACACCGTCATGTAGACGACGTAACCCAGAGGGATGAGCGAAAAGAGGGCAATGAGCGTCGCCAGGACGGTGAGTCCGGAAACGCCCAATGGCGGGCGGGGGCTTTTGCCCCCGCCCGCCATCTTCGGCCCCCGCGCGTTGTCGGGAACCGTACGGGTTTGACTCATGGGTGTTACAGCAGTCCTGCCTTGGTCATCAGCTCGGTGACCTTGGCCGAGTTCAGCTTGGCCGGGTCGACGCTCGGGGCCTGCAGTTCCTTCAGCGGAACAAGCTTGTCGTTGGACGCAACGCCAGAACCGACGGCGTACTCGAACGAGGTGCCGTTCTTCAGGATTTCCTGGCCGGTCTTGCCGGTGACGAACTTCAGGAACTGCTGGGCGGCTTCGGCGTTCTTCGAGGAGGCGAGCACGCCGCCGCCGGAGACGGACACGAAGGCTCCCGGGTCCTGGTTCTTGAAGTAGAACGGCTTCACGTTCTTGGAGTTCTCGCCGGTCTTGGCCTGGTCACCGTAGTAGTAGTAGTGGTAGATCAGTGCCGCGTCGATCTCGCCCGCGTTGACGGCCTTCATCGCGGTGGAGTTGCCCTTGTACGCAGTGAAGTTCTCCTTCATGCCCGCGAGCCATTCGGTGGCAGCTTCCTCGCCCTTAAGCTCGAGCAGTGCGGCGACGATGGCCTGGAAGTCGGCGCCGGTTGGCGAGGCAGCCCACTTGCCCTTCCACTCCGGCTTGGCCAGATCCAGCATGGACTTGGGCAGCTTGTCCTCGGCGATCTTGGCCGGGTCGTAAACGAACACGGTGGAACGGGCGGCGATGCCGGTCCACTTGTTGGTCGACGGGCGGAATTCGGCCGGCACCTGGTCGACGGTTGCCTTGTCGACATCGGCAAACAGGCCGGCGTTCTCGACCTGCGCCATGGCGGGAGAGTTCTCGGTCAGGAAAACGTCCGCAGGCGAGGCCTTGCCTTCCTGGACGATCTGGTTGGACATCTCGGTGTCGGATCCGTTGCGCACGGTGACCTTGATTCCGGTTTCCTTGGTGAAGGCATCGACCCATTCCTGGGCGAGGCTCTCGTGTTGTGCGTTGTACACGGTGATCTCGCCCGCTCCGGATGCGGCCGGGGTCGGGGCGCCGGTGGAGCATGCAGTCAGGCCGAGCGCGGCGGTCGCAGCCAACGCGATGCCGGCCAGCATGTTTTTGCGAATCTTCATGGGGCGATACCTTCTGTGATGGGGAAAGCGAGGCGGCGATCACAATCGAATCGGCGTGAACCCGCTCGAATAGCTTAGGTACGTCTTACCTAAATATCCATCCGAGCCAACCCAAAACAGACATTTTTCATCCATTAAGTCACGCCAAAGTGACCCAAATTGGGAAACCTTACGTTGAATTGTATTTTCGGGTCATTTGGAGTAAGGAGTTTTGCCTAGTCAAATTCACTATTTTCATCTGCACAACAGCCCGAGGTTCGCACTTTCGGGCAAGGTCACCCAAACGTGTCTCTCGTCACTATTAAGGTGCCCAGTCTCTCCGTCGAGAATCCCCATCCCCCGCCGTCCCTTTAAGCATGTCGCCTCCGGAGCCATTCAGATGGCGCCGGAGGCGATGCTCGTCGATTCCGCCGGGGAGCCTTCGGCAGGCGGGCCCGCGCGGTGCCACCGCTTAGTGCGGGCGGTACTCGCTGACCATTGGGCAATCGAACGGGTCCCGGGCCGAAAGCCCGACCTTGTTCAGGTAAGTGATGACCTGGGCGTAGGACTGGGTGACCGATGAGACGGTGTACGGAACCTTGAGTTCGTGGCAGTAGTCGCGCACGATCTTCGCGACCGGGGCGAGGTTGGCGCGGGGCATCGAGGGAAACAGGTGGTGTTCGACCTGGTAGTTGAGGCCACCGAAGACGTGCGCCAGGATCCGGTTCCCGAATGCACTGCGCGCCATGACGTTGCGGCTGGTGAGCACCTGGCGCGAGAAGAAGTCGATGCGCGACTCCTTGGGGATCATCGGCATGCCCTTGTGGTTCGGCGCAAATGAGGCACCCATGTACACACCAAAGACCGCCAGCTGAACCCCGAGGAACGCTGCGGCGATGCCCGGTTCAAGGAAGACGAAGAGGATGGCCACGTATACGCCAAGGCGGATCGCGATCGAGGTGATTTCCTTGCCGCGGCCCTTGACCTTTTCATCGGTGAACAAGTACATCATCGAGCGGAAGTGCAGGTTGATGCCCTCCAACGTGAGCAGCGGGAAGAACAGGTATCCCTGGCGCTCAGTGATCCACTTGAGGAAGCCCTTTTGCTTCTGTGCGTCCTCCGTCTGGAACGAGATCGTGTCCCATTCGATGTCCGGATCCTTGCCGATGGTGTTCGGCATGGCATGGTGTTTGCTGTGCTTGTTCATCCACCACTGGTAGCTGATGCCCACCACGATGTTGGCCAGGAAGCGGCCGATCTTGTCGTTGGCCGGCCCCGACACCAGGATCTGGCGATGCGAGGCCTCATGGGTCAGGAAGGCGAACTGCGTCAGGAGGATGCCGACCGCCGCGGCGATCAACAGCTGGAACCAGCTGTCACCCAGCAGCACGAAGCCGGTCACGGCGCCGCCGAACAACAGCAGCAGGACGATGCCCGTCCCCAGGTAGTGCGCCCGGCGGCGGCCCAGCAGGCCCGCATCGCGCACGCGCATTTTCAGGTGGCGGTAGTTGTTGGAGCCGGCGTTGCCACGGGCAACGCGCTGCACCGGAGCCGATGGGGACAGGGTGGAACTCATACTGCTCAAGGTTCACTTCCGGAGAGCGAGTAGGGCGACAATTCAGTCGAAAGAACTGAAAGTCTCGGTTCCTATGTCGTTGAGCATAAGGGCACCGCATGTGAGCCACCTGATCGTTGCGCCGTGACACCACTTTCGCGCACTCCGCCGCCGTCACGGGCCCGCTGAAGATCCGCGCGACACCGGGGATCGAGCACGGTTTTCGGTGTTTGTCGCATCCGGACGCCCCGTCGACACATAGCCGCCCAGGCATACGACCACCGGGACCTGGGACCCGCGCGCCAGGGGGCCCGGGTCTCCACGCCCGAACCCCCGGACCTTGCCCCTTGCCCCGGTTGCTACTTCCTGCCGGCCCGCAGCACTTCCAGCCGCTGCCGGTATTCGGTTTCGTCGATTTCCCCGCGCGCGTAGCGCTCGCGCAGCACTCCCTCGGCGCTCTGCGGATCGCCCTGGACCCGGTGGCGCCAGTACATCCTGCGGCTGAAGAAGATGAAGAACCCGATGAGCAGGACCCAGAAGAACGGGACAAGGATGAACCACCCGGGGCCGTATCCAGGCCCCCAGGGGTGGGCCGGCAGGGTGGCCAGGGCTGAAACGATCGTGGTTGTCATGATGGGTTGCTCCTCGGTACGTGGATGGCGGGATTGAGGCCCTTCGCCTCATGGATCCAGCATCGCCCGCGTCGCTCCCCCGGCGCGTCGGCCCGGCGCAGTCACCTTCCGCGGCCCGCGTACTCCTGCGGGTGCAGTTGCGAACGCCCCGGGGACTACCCCAGCGTTCGGCGGGGCGCCTGCGCCGCCGCCCCGGAGCCCGACCCCGCCCCGGAGCCAGGGGTGATCAGCCCGCTTTCGTAGGCGATGACCACCAGCGCCGTCCTGTCGCGGACCCCCATCTTCCCGATGATGCGCGAGACATGGGTCTTGGCGGTCAGCGGGGTGATGAAAAGTTCCTCGGCGATCTCTGCGTTGCTCCGCCCGGAGCCGATGAGCAGCAGGACCTCTCGCTCGCGCTCGGTCAGCGTTTCCAGGGCCGCGGGTGCCCGGTGCTCCGGCGGCGGCTTGGTGGCGGCGACCTGTGCCAGCAGCTTGCGTGTCACCGAGGGCGAAAGCAGCGATTCCCCGGCCGCGACGATGCGCACCGCAGCGATGAGTTCTTCCGGCTCGGTGTCCTTGACCAGGAAGCCCGAGGCCCCGGCCCTGATGGAGGCGAGGATGTAGTCGTCAAGCTCGAAGGTCGTGAGCATCACGATGCGCGTGTGCTGCAGGTCCCGGTCGGCCTTGATCGCCTCGGCCGCCGTGATCCCGTCCCCTTGGGGCATGCGGATGTCCATGAGCACGATGTCGGGTTTCAGGGCCCGGGCTTGGGCCAGGGCCTGCACGCCGTTGGAGGCATGCCCAAGAACCCGCATGTCCTCCTCCGCGTCCAGCAGCGCCGAGAAGCCGGCCCTGATCAGCGACTGGTCGTCGACGATGAGTATGCCGATCATGGTTTTCCCCGTTCCGCGGGTTCTGTCCCCCGCTGCCGCGGCGCGGGAATCCACGCGCCGATTCGTGTTCCGGGACGATCCGGGCGCGCGAATCCGGGCGCCGCGGCGGTGAGCTCAAGGGTTCCGCCCCGGGAGGCAACGCGTTCGCGCATGCCGGAGAGCCCGTTGCCCTCGTCGCTGGCGCCCAGGCCGATCCCGTCGTCCTGGACCGTGACGCGCGCCCCGTCCTCGGCCAGCTCGATCCGCACCTCGATGCGACCGGCCCGGGCGTGGCGCACGGCGTTGGTCAGGGATTCCTGGACCACGCGGTAGACGGTGTTTTCGACGCGCTCGTCGACCCACGCCGGCGGCGGGAGCCGCGGCGGCCGGAAGTCGACCTCCAGGTGTGCGCCGCGCACGCGCTGCACCAGCTCGGCGAGCTGTTCGAGGCGCTGGCTGGGCACACGCGGGGCATCCTGCCGCAGCACCGCCAGCACGTCGCGCACCTCGTCAAGCGCCTCCTTGGAGCCCGCCTTGATGTTCTCCATGGCCTCGCGCAGGGCCCGGGCGTCACCGTCCTTCCGCGAGAGGTGCAGGGCCACCGACGCCTGGACGTTGATCATCGAGAGGGAATGGGCCACCACGTCGTGGATGTCGCGGGCCAGGACCAGCCGCTCCTCGTCCCGGCGGTGCCTGGCACGTTCCTCCGCGGCGCGCCGCAGGGCCGTGCGGCGCTCGGCGGCCATGCCCACCAGCTCGCCGACCAGCAACACGAGCGCCAGCCAGACGGCGACGAACCAGGCCCTGTCCGCCAGGCCGGCGCGGAGCGCGAGCACCAGGAACAGCACGCCGATCCCGACGCCGGTCCCCCACGCCCACCAACGCCGGCCCGCCGCGACGGCCAGCACCAGTCCAAGCGCCAAGGACAGCGGGAAGGGCCCCCACGGGAACCCGGCCAACACATAGAGCCCCGTGACTGCCCCGATGCCGGCCGCCATGGGACCGGGGGCCCTGCGACGCAGAAGCAACAGCGCGGGGCCCGCCAGCAGCAGGACGAGGGCCGGCGCACCCAGCGCGGCCCCGGTGCGGTGTGCGGCAAAGAACGTCCCGGTGACCTGAACCATCGCCACGAACACGGCCAGGACGGCAAGTGGCGGGCGGCGGCGGGTCATGCTTCGAGAATACGCCCGGGCGCCACGCACGGCATCGGGCGGCTGTCGTAGCCGCGGATACTCCACGGGGAGTATCCGCGTGGGCACCGGTTGCGGGCCCCGGAAACGCCAACGGGCGGCCACGCTCCGAAGCCACCTGCGGAGGTGGGTTCGAAGCGTGGCCGCCCGGGGCGTGCCGTGCAGGTGCTACAGGCCCGCGGCGCGTTCGGCCGACTCGACGACGTTGGCCAGCAGCATGGCGCGGGTCATCGGCCCGACGCCGCCCGGGTTCGGGGAGATCCACGAGGCAACCTCGGAGGCTGTCGGTTCCACGTCGCCTGTGACAACGGCCTTGCCGTTTTCGTCGTTGACGCGCGAGACGCCGACGTCGAGCACAATCGCACCGGGCTTGAGGTCCTTGGCCTTGATCATGTGCGCCGAGCCGGCGGCGGCGACGACCACGTCGGCCGCGGCAAGTTCCGCAGCCAGGTCCTTGGTGCCGGTGTGGGCCAGGACCACCGTGGCGTTGATGTCGCGGCGGGTCAGCAGCAGGCCGATCGGCCGTCCGATGGTCACGCCGCGGCCCACCACGAGCACGCGCTTGCCGTTGAGGTCGATGCCGTGGCGCTCCAGGAGCACCACGCAGCCCTTGGGGGTGCAGGGCAGCGGGGAGGTCATCGGGCGGTTCACGTTGGCCACCAGGCGGCCAAGGTTCATCGGGTGCAGGCCGTCGGCGTCCTTGGCCGGGTCCATGGCCTCGAGGATCACATCCTGGTCGATGTGCGCCGGAAGCGGCAGCTGGACGATGTAGCCGGTGCATTCCGGGTTCTCGTTCAGTTCGCGCACCTTGGCCAGCAGTTCGTCCTGAGTGGTTTCCTCCGGCAGGTCGACGCGGATCGACTTGATGCCGACCTCCGCGCAGTCCTTGTGCTTGCCGCCCACGTACCAGGTGGACCCGGGGTCCGATCCCACCAGGATGGTGCCCAGGCCCGGGGTGATGCCCTTGGCCTGCAGCGCCGCGACGCGTTCGGTGAGTTCGGCTTTGATGGCCGCGGCGGTGGCCTTGCCGTCGAGGATCTGTGCGGTCATAAGGGGGTGCTCCGTTTCAAGAAAATGTTGCGAGTGCCCCGGTCCCGGAGGTGCGGCCCGGATCGCGGGCCGCACCTCCGTGGCCGGTGCACGGTGGTGCTGTCAATGCCCCGTGGAGGGCATCGGTGCTGGGGTCAGGCGTTCCACTCTTCGAGGCCCGGGTACAGCGGGAAGGCCGCGGCCAGCGCGTCGACGCGTGCTGCAAGCGCGGCCTTGTCCGCGTTGTGGCCATCGCGCAGGGCGATGCCGATGATGTCGGCGACCTCGGTGAAGGCCGCGGCGTCGAAGCCGCGGGTGGCCAGCGCCGGGGTGCCGATGCGCAGGCCGGAGGTGGTCATCGGCGGGCGCGGGTCGAACGGCACCGAGTTGCGGTTCACCGTGATGCCGACTTCGTGCAGGAGGTCCTCGGCCTGCTGGCCGTCGAGCTCCGAGTTGCGCAGGTCCACGAGCACCAGGTGCACGTCGGTGCCGCCGGTCAGCACGGAGACGCCCGCGCCGGCAACATCCTGCGCGGTGAGGCGCTCGGCCAGCAGCTTGGCGCCCTCCAGGGTGCGTGCCTGGCGCTGGGCGAATTCCTCGCCGGCGGCGATCTTGAAGGCGACGGCCTTGCCGGCGATCGCGTGCATCAGCGGTCCGCCCTGGTGGCCCGGGAAGACGTTGGAGTTGATCTTCTTGGCCAGCTCGGCGTCGTTGGTCAGGATGAGGCCCGAGCGCGGGCCGGCCAGCGTCTTGTGGACGGTGGAGGTGACGACGTCTGCGTACGGAACCGGGTTCGGGTGCAGGCCCGCGGCCACGAGGCCCGCGAAGTGGGCCATGTCGACCCAGAGCTTGGCTCCCACCTCGTCGGCGATGGAGCGGAAGGCCGCGAAGTCCAGCTGGCGCGGGTAGGCGGACCAGCCGGCGATGATGACCTGCGGCTGTTCGGCGATGGCCTGGGCGCGCAGCTTGTCCATGTCCACGCGGAAGGTGTCCGGCTCCACCTCGTAGGCGGCGACCTTGTAGAGCTTGCCGGAGAAGTTCAGCTTCATGCCGTGGGTCAGGTGCCCGCCGTGGGCCAGCGAGAGGCCCAGGATCTTGTCTCCGGGCTGGATCAGCGCGGAGAGCGCCGCGGCGTTGGCCGAGGCGCCGGAGTGGGGCTGGACGTTGGCGAACTTGGAGCCGAAAAGCGACTTGACGCGCTCGATGGCCAGGTTCTCCGCCACATCGACGTGCTCGCAGCCGCCGTAGTAGCGGCGTCCCGGGTAGCCCTCGGCGTACTTGTTGGTCAGGACCGACCCCTGTGCCTCGAGCACGGCACGGGGCGCGAAGTTCTCGGAAGCGATCATTTCCAGGGTGTCGCGCTGTCGACCCAGCTCGAGCTTCAGGACCTCGGCGATTTCCGGGTCCAGCTCGGCCAGGGACTGGTTGGTCACGGTGTTGTTGCTCATGGTGAACTCCATCGGGTGAGGGTTGGTTTTCGGGCAGGCTTCTACTTGCGAATAATTCAACCCCCGGGCCCAGGCGCGCGGTCCGTGGTCAGCTCATGTGCCGCTCCCCGGTGGTTCCTCCCACCCAACGCCAGTTGCGACGCCTCCGATTCTAGTCGGAATAGCGCGGCGATGGAGACTGTTACACGTCATGACAGTTGAAACTTCAACAGACTTCGTCGGGAGCGCAGCAGACGTGGAGCAATCGAAAGCGGTGTTGGACACCATCGTCATCGGGGCCGGGCAAGCGGGCCTCTCGGCCGCATACCACCTGATCCGCAAGGGATTGCGGCCATTCGAGGACTTCGTGGTGCTCGATTCCAACGACGGCCCCGGTGGCGCCTGGCGCCACCGCTGGGACACCCTGACCTTCGACCGCGCCCACGGGCTTCACCCGCTGCCCGGCATGGCGTTGGACACACCCGACCCGAAGGAGCCCGCCTCCGCGGTCGTGGCCCGCTACTACGGCGCCTACGAGGAGCACTTCGCCATCCCCGTCATCCGCCCGTTCAAGACCGCCGGCGTCACCGGCTCGCTCGAGGACGGGTTCACCGTCATCTCCACCGACGGCAGAAACCTCACGGCCCGGACCCTCGTCAACGCGACAGGCACCTGGGACAAACCGCACTGGCCCACCTACCCGGGGCAGCGCGACTTCACCGGACGCCAGCTGCACACTCGGGACTTCGTTTCCCCCGACGAGTTTCGGGGCCGGCGCGTGCTGGTGGTCGGCGGCGGCACCAGCGCCGCCCAGTTCCTGCTGCAGCTCGCGGAGCAGGGCATCGACACGCTGTGGTCCACGCGCCGTGCACCGCAATGGCGGACCGCACCGAAGGACGCATCCTGGGGCATCGAGGTGGAGGCGGAGGTCAACGGGCGCACCCGTTCCGGCTTGCCGCCGCGCAGTGTGGTGTCCGTGACGGGCCTGCCGCTGACCGACTTCTACGCCTCGGGCATCGATTCCGGCGTGCTGGTCTCCCGCGGAGCCATCGCGGGGTTCGGCGAGCGCTCGGTGCGCTTTGCCGACGGCGGCGAGGAGCCGATCGACGTCGTCCTCTGGGCCACCGGGTTCCGGGCCTCGCTCGACCACCTGGCCCCGCTGGGGGTGCGCGAACCGGGCGGAGGCATCCTCATGGACGATGACTCCGTCTCGGTGGTGAAGGTGCCAGGCTTGTTCCTCGTCGGCTACGGGGCCTCCGCCTCGACCATCGGGGCAACACGGGCCGGACGGGCCGCCGCGGTGGGTGCCGCGCGCCTGCTGGCCGGAGCCGCGCCGGCCGTGCGGCAGCCGGCAACGGCCCGGTAGCACCCCTGCAACGTCGATGCCCTCGCAATACTGGCTTCACATGCTGCGTCGGGCCCGAGGCCGGAGGGTAACCTCTTCGGGGTGAGCACCAACGAATTCATTGTGTCCCTGTCCTGCCCCGACCGCCCGGGAATTGTCCATGCCGTGTCCGGCGCCCTGCTGCAGGCAGGTTGCAACATCACCGAGTCGCAGCAGTTCGAAAGCCCGGAGACACACAACTTCTTCATGCGCATCGCGGTGGCCACCGAGCAGCCCATCGCCGACCTGCGTGCGGCCCTGGAACCCATCGCCGCGGCGTTCTCCATGAACCTGGACATCGGCGCGGAGGGCGCGCCGCTGCGCACCCTGATCATGTGCTCCACCGAGGGCCATGCCCTGAACGACCTGCTCTTCGCCCAGCGCGCCGGAACGCTGCCGATCGAGGTGCCGGTGATCGTCTCCAACCACCTGGACCTCAAGCCCATGGCCGACTTCTACGGCATCGAGTTCGTGCACATCCCGGTCACCGCGGCCACCAAGGCCGAAGCCGAGGCACGACTTCTGGAACTGGTTGCCACCCACGATATCGAACTGGTGGTGCTGGCCCGCTACATGCAGATCCTCTCCGATGACCTCTGCCGCTCCCTGAACGGCAAGGCCATCAACATCCACCACTCGTTCCTGCCCTCCTTCAAGGGCGCCAAGCCCTACCACCAGGCCCATGCCCGCGGCGTGAAGCTCATCGGCGCCACCGCGCACTATGTGACGGCCGACCTGGACGAGGGTCCAATCATCGAACAGGAGGTCATCCGCGTGGACCACGCGCGTACCGCCAGCCAGTTCGTGGCCATGGGACGCAACGTCGAGGGCCGCACGCTCACCCGCGCCGTGGGCTGGCATGCCGAGCGCCGCGTGATGCTCGATGGCCACCGCACCGTGGTGTTCTCCTAGCGACGTCCGCGTACCTGCGGCTCATCTGCCGTAGCTGACACTCCCTCCCCTGGCGGTTTCACCTCATTCCGGGCTGCCCGCACAGAGGAAAGGCTTCCGGTTTCGGGGCCGAACGATGCTGCCTCCAATCAGTTGCCGCGTCGGCGGGCGGTTCGGCGATCCACCGACGTGAATCCGGCGGGTTTCGCCGGCGAATGAATTGCCGTCCACGGTGGATCCCACACTCGATTCCCGATGCCGCTGCTCCCGCAACCATGGCCCGGCAACACCTGCGGGTGTACTGCCGCATCGACCCGAGAGCCGGCGGTTGCACTCTCCAACATCACGCGGCTGCAGAGAGACTGGGTCAGGGCACTACGCGTGCAGGTACGGGGACGCATCTGGACCAGGTTTCCCCATGTCGCAGCCGGCGCTCGTTTCACCGGCTCTTTTGCGGGGGGGGGCTACCCGGGGCAGCCGGCAACCTGTGAATGCAAAGCGTTTGTCAGAGAATGGCTTGCCTGCCGGAGGACCGGATCGCGGGACGGCCCGTCCATGCCCAGGCATGACGCCGATGGCGGGACGAATCCGTGTTTTCGTAGGCAAGGGGTATGACAAGAACTGCGGTTTAGTCACGGTACCGGTCAGGCAGTTCGTGGAGACGAACCGCCTGTCATGGGACACTTCCGGAAATTGCGTACCGTACACAAACCGATGCAAACCCTGCGGCTGAACAACCTCCTGATTGGTCGGTGACCTGGGTGTGGGGTATTCGCCGGCTGCTAGGTTGGTGCTGTGACCATGCGCAAATACAGTGAAGTCGATGTCTTTTCCCCGACGCCCTACCTCGGCAACCCCTTGGCGGTCGTGCATGATGCGGATGGGTTGACGGTCGAAGAGATGCAACGCTTCGCAAAATGGACGAACCTGGCCGAGACGACGTTTCTTCTAAAGCCGACGAATCCCGCGGCCGACTACCGAGTCAGGATCTTCTCCACCACTCAGGAATTCCCTTTCGCCGGCCACCCGACCCTGGGATCGGCTTCAGCCTGGCTGGCTGCGGGAGGCTCCCCCAAGAATGGGGGCACCATCGTTCAGGAATGCGGCGCGGGGCTTGTGACGGTGCGCGTGGAGAACCAGCGGTATGCCTTCGCGGCTCCACCGCTGACCCGCTTTGGACCCATCGAAGAGTCGCTGGTCCACCAAATCGCGGCGGCCTTGGGCATACCCCGGGAGCGAATCGTCGATACCTCGTGGCTGGTCAACGGCCCCGAATGGATCGGCGTTCGACTGTCCAGTGCGCAAGAAGTGCTCGCACTGCGGCCCGATCCCATGGACCTGGGATCGCTCTGCATCGGCGTGGTCGGACCGCATGTGCCGGGGCATGAGGCCCAGTTCGAAGTGCGCGCCTTCGTGGGTGGGGATCCTGTGTGGGAAGACCCTGTCACCGGAAGCCTCAATGCAGGGTTGGCGCGGTGGATGACCGATGCCGGGGTGGCGGATCGGCACTACGTGGCCGCCCAAGGAACTGCCATCGGGTATCAAGGTCGAGTGCATGTCGCGGTCGCGAACGGCGAAATCTGGGTTGGCGGGGATGTCACGAGCTGCGTCCACGGCGAAGTCAACCTCTAGCAGCCAGACAGGTCCGTCCCTGAATGATGCCGGGGCTTTCATTCCCAACTACGTCCAACGGCAGCCTTGCAGCGGGCGGTTCCATTCAACTGCTCCGGCAGGCGTCAACGTGAATAAATACGCCCCAAATCAGCGGTCTCGACCACGGTGAACCAGCAACAAAAGCCACAAGCGATCGTTCCCCAGCCCTCCCGCAAGTTCTACGCGTGCACAGCGTTGATCCGCCTAATCGCCAGGATCGTTGCCTCCATGTAGCCATTCCCCGCAAGGACCGAACTGCCGATCACTGAGCATACCCCGCCGCATGGCGTCCACGCTTTAGCGCCTCCCCAACCGCAATGATAGGGCTTTGCCAGAAGTGCAGGCGGATTCCGAGTAAGCACGAACCCATCAGGAGAAAACTTCATGGCGCCCCAAACAGAGACCTCAGGCCTTCAATTCGTGGAACGCCCGCCCTGGTGGCTCCGTAATGGTGGGGCAGCGTTGCTCATGGTCATCGCCGTTGTCGTTGCCGTTGAGGCTGTCATCGAATCAATTTGGGGATTCCATGTAGTCGCGGCTGCACTCGTCGTAGCCGCCATATGGCTGTGGCGACTGGTCAAGATCTCGGTCAGCGTTGACGATCAAACCGTCACGCTCACTGGCCCGGCCTGGAAACGGATCGTGCAACGGCAAGACGTGCATGACGTCTCGGTAGAAGCGGATAACGGCATGAACCCGGGGATACTGAACTGGCCCGTAATCACTCACGAGCGTGGTTCGCTGACGCGACTTAACGTGGGCGGTTCAGCGGCCGTGACCTTCTCCGATTCCAGCGGGCACCGCTACCAGTTTGTATTTTCCAACCGCCAGGATGCCGACATGGCGGCAAGAACACTGACTGGCTAGTTCTCAGTTCACAACGGAACACAACACCAGGTACAGAAGCGTCGGTATTTGAGCCGGTCCGCCCCCAGGCCGATCCTCAATACGGGCCGACTGCGCACCATCGGCGCACCTCAGCCAGCAGAGGATTCAGCGATGGATCAACCTGACATTAGCGAAATTTGGCGAAGACGCGCACAGGACCAACGGGGAAGTCAGCTCCTTCAGTCAGCCCCATGGACTCGTAGAAGGCACGTTGCTGCGGCTCGTCGTCGGTGATGAGCACCGTCTGACGCACGTGGTGGTATCTCTCCAATACTTGCTCGACGAGAGATCGTCCTACGCCTGTTCTGTGAAAGTCCGGATGAACCAGAATGTCTTGGAGATAGCAGATTGTTGCATCATCTGAAATCGTCCGAGCGAGACCAACTAGCTTGCCATCCTCGCTCCAGGCAGAGACGACAAATGACGAACTTTTGATCGCTTGAAAGAGGACGTCCGGGCTGTTGGTGTAGGCCGACCAGCCAACCGAATTGTATAGCGAAAGGATCTCGGCATCGGAGATGGCTGAGGAAGTTGAGACTGCAATCGGTGCCATTGAGCCAGTGTTGCATAAGAAGGTGTCGCCAGCGTATTTGCGGCCGAGCGTTTGCCCAACCGGATGCAGTCCCAGCATAGGCTGGTTACGAAGATTCCCGACCCGCAGAGTGTTTCTATGTGGGAGAAAACAACATTGACTGATTGCGTCTGGGAATAACAGGTTCAACGTCCGGCCGCCGATCATGTAGCGGGACAGTTTGAGAATTCAGGCATGATTCACCGTGAACGGGATAGATTGTCACCATGAGTGTGGGAAGCATCAAGATGTCTCTCGTTGATCCGCGCTATGTCAGCGAAGAAGACCTCGTTCCTGTGTACCGCGTGGATTTCTGGAATGAGAACGGTGACAGCATCGAGCATCGGCTCGAAAATGCAGCAGGCGTGGACGACGTCCTGGCGTGGGCCGAAGCCAACAAGGACGGCCGCCAAGCCGTGCTCTGGGTTGAATACCGACATGAAGGCGGAACCGGAATGTGCAGGCTGCGGGGGCAGGAGCCGATCAGTGAGGAATTGCCGTTGCCGCCAGGTTCTCCTCTCGCCCCACGACCATGAAGACCGGTGCGACGAATGCACTCGCCACGGAACGGTCGCGAGATTCCCGCATACGGTTGGGCACTTGGGCTCACCTGGTTGCTGCTCGGTAGAGGACATGGCGTACCGGGCTTGTCAGAGCATTTCTATCCGACAAGCTAAGTAACGGCCATCAGGAACGCATCCCGGCGAGCACTTCGGAATCGCCGGGAGGTCTTGCGCTCCTGGTGGCGATTGCGGCAGTGGTGGGTCCCCCCGACGATGAGGACTCCCAGTATTTTCATCGGGGTGGTGCTTTCCCCTGCGCCCCCAATCAGTATCGCCACGACGGGACTGAGTAGTCCAAGGAAGGCCGTGGTGCCCGCGGCGACGCCGCAAGCACCACATGACGTATGCAAACGCGGCGCCGAGGAGGGAAAGGTAATCTTAGCCGCCAAGGTTCGAGCGCGTCGGTGCAGCCGGAGGGACTCCCTCGCACGCGAGCATAACCGTCATGAGGGTGAAACCGCCGGTGATGAGCTGCCCGGCGGCCGTTGTCAGCGGCGGCGCGAGATGGCCCTATTTCTTGGAAAGCACGATCTTTGTGGCCGTGGAGAGGGTTGCGCAAACTTCCGCCGGGAGCTCGACGAGGGCCAACCCCGAACACACCGGCAAGGCCGGTCGCCACGTCGACTCCTGCGTCAGTCGCGGTGCACACCGCGCGACGTACGCACCGGGAAGTCTCGCCAAACATGACGATCCGTGCTGTGCTAGTGACAGGCAATGGACCAAATTACGGACGGCGGAGCTAGCGTGGCAAACCAAGCAGATCATGCGCCGGCGATTGGACGCAGCGAATTCAGTGGTTCCCTTGCCCTGCTCGGTGGCTTCCTTGCTCTTCAGCTGTGGTGGGTCGGGATATTCGCCTACATAAATGTTGGGGGACCCGGTAGCGGCGGAGGCGCGCTCCTTACCTTTCTGAGCCTTCCGGCCCTTGCCACGGCAGGCACCTACCTGGCGGCCAAGCACCAAAGGCGGCCCGCCCACCGTGCCGGCCTCGGTCGCCACCGTCCCCGCTGAGACACCTCATGGGCAATAAGCAAGATCAAAGGACCTAATGGGTCCTAGGATTTTCCCGTTGACCGGTCCGCTTCCGGACACGTCAAGCGCGCCAAGAACGATGGCTTCACTCAACCCGCACCGTTTATTGCCAATTTCGATTTGGACGCAGATGGATATCCAAGCGACTTCGAGAACACCACATAGGCGTGCTGCTACCGTAAAGAACCTTGGAAAGAATCTGAACCACCGATCAGCGGAGACAATGTGACCACACGTATTGGCCGAAATCAGGCTACTTGGATCTTGCTCGCCATTGCCATTGTCGGATTCGCTGTAGCCATTGCCAGCTACGTATACCTAATTGCCAGCAGCTGCGGGTCATCCGGGGCTGCGGAGTTCTTCTCCGCATTCCGCTCCTTCCACACCCAGGCAGGGTGTTAAGACCGGTAATTCTGGCTTAGCTATCAACAACGGGATGCATCGGACAGCTTCCCCATGGCCTGCGAAGATGAGCGAGCATGGGCAACTTCCCAACACGACGTTGTCCCGCGGAGGGTTGCCAGGTGAAACGCCACGAGACAATAGCTCGACTGCACCATTTGGGCTGCTATCGCGGGATCCTCTTTGTCGCGGGTGCTGTCGTACTGCGTGGCGAACGCATCCTGCATGAGGGAACCGAACATTTCGGTTATGTAGACGGCGACGCTTGCATGGTGGTCGATCTGGCCAATGCTCACCGCCAGGGCCCCCGATCACGGACATCGCACCAACGCCTGTGCCGATGGTCCGCGCTGCCGGATCACCCCGCGCGAGATCCCCGGAAGGACGAGCGTAGTTGCGCCGCCATCGTTTGGCCAACGCCAAGTGGCCATTGGACCATGATGTAGTCCGTGGCGTTTTCGAGCGTCAGTTGGCGTGTGGAGTTGCCGCTGCGCACCCAGAACTCGGAGCGCTCGTTCCTCCCCGGGTCAAGGAAGACCGGGCGGGGAGAGTTTGGGCATGAGATCCTGCAGATGAATGTTGGGGTGCCGTCAACCTCGACCGGGGCAAAGTCAATCATCGGCAAGGCTGCCGCGTTCTGCCCAAGCGTGGAAGATAGTAGGTCGCGCAGCCACAGCTCGTAGCGATCGGTGTCGGGTCGTTTGACGAGGCTGAAGTCCGGTTCCAAACCAAGGATCCGCCCGTCGTCCGCGACGCCTATGAGGAGCGTCCCGCCGTCGGCATTGAGAAAGGCGGCGACCGATTTGGCTATGACGAGTTCCATTCGCTCGTCACGTTGCTGGGTGTGCATGTTCCACCGGGCCGATGACTTGAACTCGACGAGTTGCGACTCGCCGCGGCGCGCGACTTCCAGAATCGAAATTCGCGGCTGGGGTGGCTGGAAGCGCCGTGCCACGAGGGCAAAGAGCGTCAGAAGCACTGCAGTGCAACCGATTGAGAGCAACAAGACCTCAAGGCTCCAGGGTTCGGAATTGCGGAAGATCAGGCTGCTGAGCACGAACCCCAAGGACAAGCCAATGACGGCAAGGACGAGAGTGGTTGAGGTGCTCACCGACACGCGGCGACGAACCAGCCAGCGGGTGATTTGTCCGATGAGGTAGGCGAAAAGTAGTGCAATCGGAAGCCCAATACCGAGCAGGATCATGGACTCTGGACCGGATTTAAGCATGAGTCCTATACTACGTGGCCGCCAAGTTGATCGCTGACGGAGGGCCCGGCCCACGGCGATACGCCAGCCAACGGAAGACGGCATTCTTTGGTCCAACCATGCGAACGGGAACCGCCGCACAACTGCGTCGTGGATGGAACGCTGCAGTGGGACCATCCCGGTCAGTCGGTTCCGCGACCCGATGGGCAGTTGCGGCGCACAACAGCTGGCCGCGTTTCACTCGGGACCAACAACCTGGCTTTGGCAGGCCCGCCAAGGCTCTCCCCTGCGGAACAATGCGAACCGAGGGCCTTTCGGTTTGGCGTTGGGTAATCTGACGTTGACAAACAAACACGCAAATTCCTGGCAATTTCGGAAAGCGACTGCACGAAATGTCAGAGGTCTGCTGCACAATCTCGCTGCATGCCCTGGTCGAAAAGCCCCGCCCCGGATGGTGGTCCGCTGGTTGCGAATCGCGACGGCGAGTGTTGCCGGCGCGAATTTCGCGCACTGGAACCGGTGTCCGCAGTCTGGCACCCGTCGATACAGCACCCTGCGGTTCGGGCATTCCGATCCCCAAGGTACTTCCGGGTCAGCACTGCATGGAACGATTTTCTGGGCTTCATGTCCGCGGCGTCGTATGAACGAGCCGAAGCACGACAAGCAGCCAGCGGCACCGCCCGGGTGCTTCCGCCCGCAGTAAGCCAGTGGCCCTCGTGAAGGCCCGAGTTCCTGCGTCTCAGCCAGCGCCCTTCTCCGCTGCCGCGCCCTCGGCCATCCCGCCCTCGATGCTGCCGAGTGAAACCGTCGCGCTCATGAGCGCTTCGGTCATCCGCTCCAGCATGGCCATGTCGACGTTTTGGATGGTATCGCAGGCCTGGTGGTAGCACTCGTCGTACTGCTCCCCGGCCTGCCCGCCGAACATGCGCGCCTCGGCCTTGCTCTTGGTCCCCCCGTCGCCGGTGAACAGGCCACCAGTCGGGATGCCGGCCTTCACAAACGCATCGTAGTCCGAGTCCTCGATGAACCCGAACGGCAGAGACTGGAGCCCCCCGGCCTGCAAGATGTCCTGGAGAACCCGTTCGATGGTGCCAGACCCCTCGGGCCCGGCATCCCCCCTGCTGTCCGAGCCGTCGCCGTCGTACACGAAGACCACTGCGTTCGGCGAGCCCACGACGTCGACATTCAGGTACGCGACGTGCGCGGCGGCTTCATTGCGGGAGAGTTGCTCGACGTAGTGTTCCGAACCATGCATACCGTCCTCCTCTCCGCCCCAGAAGGCGAACCGGATCCGCTCCCGCGACACGGCGCCCTTCTCCGCGAGCCGCAGTGCGACCTCGAGCACCGCTGCGACTCCGCTGCCGTTGTCGTTGAGCCCGGGTCCATCCTCGACCGAGTCCAGGTGGGCACCGAGTACCAGCAGGCCGCCGGAACTGCTGCCGGTGTCAGCCAGGATGTTGAACGTTTCCACAGGGTTGCGCCGGCCGTAGCTGAACTCCTGGCGCCGCGGCTCGTACCCCGCCGCGCGCAGCTGCTCCTCGACGTATGCCGCGGACGCCTCGTAGCCCGCTGTGGCATCGGCCCGGTTTCCACCGGTGGTGTCCGCCGCATTCTGGAGAGCCTCCAGGTGCCGGGTCAGTGAACTGGGATCCACCACTTCCTGAACGAAGGAAAGGTCCGGCGGTGCATCCACCCGCACAGGCGGCCGTGGCGCGCCCGAACACGCGGCAAGACCGCCAGCCATCACCGCACACAGCGCAACGGACCACAGTCGGGTGGGATGATGTGGATTGATGTGGAAACACTTCGGAACTGAAGCTGCACGTCGCATGTGATCTCTCCCAAGTCCGCGTCTTCGACGCCCTTGGGCACAGTCTAGGGCGGGATGGATGGCCGCCTACATAGCGCCCGCCTGTGCCTTTGCTGTGAGGGGCTATCCGGAGGCTGGACCTTGGCCGGTTGTTCCAGCGGCGACGATTGCTGCCGTGAAACCAGACGCAGATCACTGCGACCAGTTCGGCCTTCAACCCGAATCCGCGCCCGCTGGCTCTTGGGTCATGGGTGCCGGCGGAATCTTGGGGATTCTTAGGTTTGGTCCACCACGATGCCCCTGTTCCCATCCCGGGTGGATGAAAGTTCCGCGGCCGCGGACGGTCTTGCTTTTGGCATGGGGATCAAGAGGTATTCGGGCGTCAGCCTCTAAATGGCGACGGACGTCGCCGTCTCGGGATTCCGGCATCTTCGATGACGTGATCTCAAATGGTCGTCACCGGTGCTGTCGGGGAACCTGTCTGGTTCGGTTTGGCCCAGGGTCTCCATGCGGCAGGAACCTCAGGGCAACCCCGGTCGGTCTGCCACTCGTATGGGCCGGAAGCGCAGTGCGACCACCCCCGACCGGAAGCCACGGCGATCCACGAGCTCAAGACGAATTCGCTCGCGCAAACCGTGGAGCAACGAAGGCCCATGCCCCGCAATGACAGGCTGGACAAGGAACACGTATTCGTCGATCAGACCCAGGTCGGCCAACGCCAGCGGGAGCGTCACCCCGCCCACGAAGAGCCCCTTACCCGGTACCTGCTTCAGCCGCTCCACCGCCTGCCCCAGCTCGCCCTTCAGCAACTCGGCGTTCCAATCGACATCGCCCAGCGTGCTCGACACGACGTACTTCTTCGCATGGTCGATGGCCTCAGCGAACGGGATCTCCCACGTATCCATCCAATCCGGCCAGGTACCGGTGGCAGGTTTCCGCCATGCCGACTCCATCATTTCGTAGGTCGTACGACCGAATAACAGTGCATCCGCCCGTGCCATCTCGGCGGTCCAGTAGGCCATCGATTCCTCGTCCGGGGGAAGGCCCGCCTCGTGATGGCAGCAACCATCGAGTGTGACGTTGATGGAATATCGAAGTGGTCTCACCCCGTCGCCTTCCCTCGATGCGCGCGGCGCGCCTCATCGGACCGATACCGGGCCATGAACGGAGCTGTTCCCCAGCAACGTCCGATCCCACCTCATTATCGCCACCGTGGTCCGCGCTGCAAAGGGTGGGTTCCGGCATGATCGGGCCTAATGGTCGACACAGGCTCCCAAGACCGTCCCGTTCTCGCCACGGGCAAGCCGCATAGAGGTCCGTTTTCGGCAGCCGACGACACGTCCTAGCCACCCTGAATTAGCTCGACAACTTTCGCGGTGCCTTCGTCCGACGGCAATTCGATCTGTACACGCCCGTTGTCCACTGCTTCCATGACCGTGACGACAGCTTGGATTTCCCCACCGACCTTGATGACCAGTCGTGCAGAGTTCCCGGCTCGGGCGGCGTTCTCCGTCAGCTTCTGGAGGACAGTTGCCCCATCTTTGGTGAAGGTGACGTCTACAGTATTCGGTCCGTGGTCTTCGTCGACAGTGGCGTCCTCAACTGCAGCTCGTTCGAAGGCAAGGGGGAGCACAACATGCTCACCCTGGACAGCAACGCACGCCGGGTCGTTCCCCTCGGTGCACGACTCGGCTACCGCCAGCTCGATGGCGCCCCCGGCAGCCGAAGTCGTCGCGTCGGCGCCGGTATCGGCTGAACACGCACTGAACGTCAGCATTGTGAGCACGACCAACCCGATCATGCGGGTTCGAGCAGTCATATCCGTTGTTCCTCCGACCATGCCATTGGAAGCTGGTACAGCGTCCTCACCCCAACCTAGGAGAAATTGTGGGCATACTCCAGTATCTAGTGGTCAATATCAGTTTTATCGCCGCCGCAAGGACTCCGTGATCATCCAGCGACGGGCTCCTCGAGCCGACACGGTTCAGACGCCATTTGGCTTGGCGCGGTCGCAGTGGAGTGAAATGCCGGTTAGGCCAGTCGCGCAGCGACCTTGAACCGCTGGAGAACCAGCACCGTATCGTCACCAACGGAGAAATGCGGGTCGTTCATGGCCTCGCGCATCTCCATCGAATTCCAGAACTCCTCGTGGCCGGCCCGCCACTGGGCGACCGTAGTGAATCCCTCACCCTCATCGAGGGCATGCTGCAAATCCACGTCGGCCAGACGGACCTGGCGTACTTCCGTTATCTCAATGACGGCCACTGGATTCCCGGCGGAGTCGATGACCACTTCCTGTAAGCCAGCCACGGGCAGAACTTCCTGCTCAATCTCGTATTCAATGAGCGTGGCAGTCGTTGAGGTCTTGGAGCCATCCAGAACGGCGGCCACCAGCCGATCCCGGAGCGGGCCGGGGAATGCGAACTCACAAACCGGCAGGGCACTGTAGTTGGTCATCGTGACAGCGTATCTCCATATGAAGGCCCAGTTGGTGCCCCGGCGCCTACTTCAGGGAACAGTTGTCCGGCGGGTTGTTCATCCACCCTGCATGGCCCCGGTGCTTGGGAGAAGTGGGTCCGGTGCCACCTGCCGACACATCACTGCAACGCAACCGCCAATGGAGTCAGGCCCTGCGATGTTCGCCACCAATGCTCCGCCGGTCAGCTTCTTTCCCCAAGACGACAATCGGAATTTCAAGCAGCAGTCGGCATTGGAGGACAGGTCCACGGGTCTCCGGTTTTCACGATCCTCACGGTCCTTGTGGGAAACTTCCATATCGTGTTTCCCGTCGTCGGCAACCGCCACGGCCCGGGTAGGTTTCGCATTGCCTCGGTAGTGCTCAGCGTGGACCCCATACGATCGCCTCTATGCTGACAGAATTTCCGTTGGTGTCACCCTGCTGATTGCGCTCTCAACGATGAGGCCGTCTCCCCCGAGCCTTCCGAAATCCCACGACCCACATGCGTGTGCCGAAACCCGAATGCATCCAGGTCACGGGCACCGCGTGAATATCGCCAGGCCACACCGGCTCCCTTCATCCTTGGTTCCCTCTTCGAGCCAGATCCCTGCATTTGCAAGGTGTCTCGTTCTTGGTTCCACACCGCTCTACGCTGGAAGCAACCATGGGGAAGGCGGCAAGAACCTCGAAAGCCGACACCACGATATGCACATCTTTTCATGTAACGATTGTTACTATCAGTGGTGTGACAAGAGATATTGAATGGATCATCGTTCTCCCACAAGTCCCGTCAGAGCCTTCCCGCCACAGGGTCGCCGTGTGGCGCCAGCTGCGCAAAGCCGGGGCGGTCGCGGTGTCCTCCGGCGCATGGGCCGTACCGGCGGGACCGGTGTTCCAAGCCGACCTGGAAAGGGCCCGGGAACTGTGCCACAACGGCGGCGGCACCTTGGCCATCATTGATGCGTCCCCCCGTGACAAGGAATCCACCTCTCTCATCCGGGATGCCTACGAAGCAGTGCGCCTCGATGAGTGGGCCGAATTCATCGCCGACTGCGGCAAGTTCGAAGCGGAAATCGCCAAGGAAGTCCGGAAACAGAAATTCACTTTCGCGGAGCTCGAGGAAGAGGAACAAAGCCTCGAACGACTTCGTCGCTGGTACCGGGACCTGAAGAAACGTGACGTTCTGGAGCTGGCGGAAGCGGAAACCGCAAACCAACGGTTGCGCACCTGTACTGCCCTCCTGGATGAATACGCGGAACAGGTCTACCAGCGAGCCCACGGCGCTCCTCTGCACGAAGCATCCGATCGATCCCGAGAACTCGGGCAAGCCGAGGCAACGGCCCAATGAGGCGAGCCGATGATTCCCCCAGTTCCGGAAAGCTCGCCGTTCCGGCCCCGTCCGACGGGCCTTCGGGCTGGGCACTGGCCCCTCTGTATGCTGCGGGTTTCACCACGGCGTTCGGGGCCCACAGCATCGCAGCCGGCCTGGGCGCAGAGAGCGGCGGAATCGGCATCGGTCTGCTCACCTTCGGCATTCTTCTGGCCCTCTACGACGTCTCCGAGGTCATCCTCAAACCGATCTTCGGGTCCCTCAGCGACAGGATCGGGGCCAAGCCGGTCATCGTGGCCGGCTTGGCTGCTTTCACCCTGGCTTCCCTGGTCGGCACACTGGGCACCACCCCGCTCATCCTGGGGATCGCTCGGCTGGGTCAAGGCGCGGCCGCCTCCGCATTCTCCCCCGCGTCCTCGGCTGCCGTGGCCCGACTCGCGGGACCGGCCGTCGGAAGCTACTTCGGAAAATACGGATCCTGGAAGGGTATGGGCTATGTCTTGGGGCCGCTGCTCGGAGCAGTCCTGATCTGGTTCGGAGGCTTCCCAGCAGTGTTCATGGCCATGGCCGTTGTATCGGCAGCGGCCGCGATCTGGATCTGGATCGCAATGCCCAATCTCCCTGTGTTAGCGCGACCCCGCTACACGATCGCGGATCTGCTCCGCCAAAGCACCGAACGATCATTCCTCGTCCCCACGATGGCCCTTGCGGCTGCCACTGCGGCACTCGGGTCCGCAGTGGGATTCCTGCCTATGCTTGGCACGGAACTGCAATTGTCTGTGGGGGCCAGTATGGCTCTGGTGGCAATCCTGGCCCTGGCGTCTTCCCTCACGCAGCCCGTCGTCGGCCGGTTGCGGGACCACGGCAGGATCTCGTCCCGCTCCGGCATGGGCTGGGGACTGGCACTTGTCGCAGTGGGCATCGGCGCCCTCGCCGTGGTTCCGACACCGCTCACGCTATACGCAGCGGCGCTCGTGATCGGCTGCGGCATCGGGTTGACCACGCCCCTTGGCTTTGCCCACCTCGCCGCTACGACGCCACCGGAGCGAATCGGCCGCACCATGGGGTCCGCGGAGCTTGGCCGGGAGGCTGGAGACGCGGGCGGACCGCTCATTGTCGGCGCGGTCGCCACGGCCGCGAGCCTTGCCGCAGGGTTGGGGACCCTTGCCCTGATCATCGCCGCTATGGCAGTGGTTTGCACGACCTTCCTGCGCCGGGGTGGCCGGCCTCGAAGTTGAGCATGCGCCTCAGGGTGCGGCAGGAAGAAACGCCTCGAAGGGGCCCTGGCCGAAGCATTTCAGGACGATGTTCGGTCCATAGGCAGCGCCCAATGGTCGGGCCTGCCCCATGCTGGCTGTGCCATACTGACCGGATGGAATCAACGAGCACGCCGATCGCATCCATCGCAGCTCGGTGGAACCCGACTGATCAGACAGTGGATCTTGTCATCGATGGGCGTGCTGTCATCGACATCGTTGACCCTCGGAAGCAATGGGGAATCTCTCCGTTTGCACGCCGCTTCGTGCGCGAAGCGGTGCTACAGGCACTGGCCGAGTACCGCGGGGTGTTCGGAGCCCGCGATGAGAGGCTTTCGAAGACCGAACTTGAGATCGCTGTCTGCCGGGCATGCGGCGATCTGGGTTGCGGCAATCTTGCAGTGATTGTCGAGCGGACAGTCGAAACAGTCGTTTGGAAACAACCCCACTGGGCCGGAATCCTCGATGACGACGGCGATGAAGACGACGAGCCCGATGCCGACGATCCAGAATCGCTCTTTCCGCAAGTATTGGTGTTCAGCCGCACCGAGTACGACGCCGCCCTGGCCGACACGGAGCGGTTCATCACTCAAGCAGGCTGGTCCCGGGCCATGCCAGAAGCCGCAGGATGGCTTGATCGACTTCGCAACCGGTTCACAAGGATGCGGGACAAGTAGGTGCGCGTGCCCTTGAAAACGGTCCGACCTATATCGTTGGTGAGCACCAGAGACCCGTTTTCCAGGGAGTACGCAATGGGCGACCCGGTGAGGGTCCTCATCCATGCCCGGTGATCGGCTGCCGAACCGGAACAGCCGTCCGCGGATTCGATCATGGCCCCGGAATCGGGGATGATGGCGTCGGCGCCAACTGACACGGGGACGTTGAGCACGCCGCAGGGGCATCCGAACCACGATGGCCAGCGATCCGTTCATTCGGCCAAAGTCCACAAGAAGCGGCGTGGAACCGTCCCAGAACAAGTCTCGGCCGGGTGCACTGCACCCGGCCGAGACAAAGCTCTTGCACTCAAAACGGTCGGCATAGAAGTGCTCACCGCCCGTGGAAGGAAGACAGCCTGACGGGGCCGGCGGCGAGGAAACCGCGCTGGATCCCGTCTGTTGGCTTTGGCTCTCACCACAGCGCGTGAGAACCGCGGCAAGAACCAGGAACAGCAGCCCTCCCATGGGCTTCGCCATGGAACCACCCCTTCGTCGTCACCTTGAAACCAGCAATCCGACAGAAGGCCCGCTACAGCCCAGCGACTGTTTCTGCGGCACGATAGCAGTCCGTGCCGTTGCGTCGTTCCACATTTGACACCCGCTGCCACTCAGGGCGAACCGCCAGATCATGGCGTGGCCAAACACTCGAGAACATGCCCCATGGGATCGGGTCCGCCTTGTCCGCAGCATCGATCGGGAGTTGTTCTTACGTGTAAGCACACCCGCGCGATCTACGGGGACTTGCGGCCCGATTCGGGACCTTTTGGGACGATTCAGATGCCAAGCGCGGCGTACATACGAAGGCTCCAGCGTCAATGCCCTTCCGGCTACGGAAACTCGGCGCCGAAGGGACGCGCCGCAATTCCCCCTGGCGTTGGCTGCGCATTCGCCACCGATTCCGTCCACTTGCCTGCACGTCCATTTCCGGGCAGGTGCATCGCCGGCTATTGCAGGGGACTGTTCCAGTTCCCTTTGGCTTCTGTCACTGCCCCGGATGACGGCCCATCCGTTGCTTCGCAGTGTTGGTCCCCGCGCCGACGGGAACATGCGATGTCGCCTTGGCAAGCCCAAACTCAGGCATCCCGTTGTAAACAACCTCGATTCCACTGGCCGGCACCTGGTACGTCTCATGCCAGACTCCGATATCGCCCGTACCAGAGAGTTCCTTCATGAAACTCCGCCACGGTTTCAGATGCGGCGATTCCCTATCTGCCGCGAACTTCCGCAGGTGCTCCGGGCTCTCCCAATAGCTAAGCAACACGGTAGTGCGGCCGAACCACTGCTCGAATCCGAGCATGCCGGCCTCGGGTTTGGTAGCCAGATGCTGGAGCATCCGTGGCATGGCTGCTGCCACTTTGCCAACACGCTTGATCTTCCACCAACGGTTCGCCCGCATACCGATCAGGAAGACTGTCACCGACTCACGGTTCGGGTCAGCGGTGTACCTACCCGGAAACACTTTCTGCACCATGACATTCCCCTTAGGTCTAGGTTCCGCAATCTCGTTTCATAACACCGTTATAAAACAAGATTATGAAACGATTGGCTCCATGGCAAGACCCATTGTTCACAACCATTCCCTAAGGCAAGAGCTCCTCGCCGTCACGGCCGAGCTCTTGGACCGGGACGGCCCTGCACGGGTCACGCTGCGTGACGTGGCAGCGGCAGCCGGGACGTCCACCACAGCTGTCTACTCGCTGTTCGGGGGAAAAGCCCAGCTTCTGACAGCCGTCGTCGACGACGGATTCAGGTCATTCCACGACTCGCAGGCTGCCGCGGCGCCAGACGGCCTTCAGGGGCTCGGGATCGCCTACCGCGTTTGGGCACTGGAGCATCGGACCCTCTACCGCCTGATGTTCGGAGGAGCGCTGGCATCCTACGTCGATTGCCAGCCGAACCCGGAAGTCGCCGCCGACGCCATGGCACCCCTGAGGGAAGCAGTTGCTTCCGCGCAGGCATCCGGTCATCTACGGCAGGGGCCCGTCAACGAGGTGGCCACCGCCATCTGGGGGCAGGTCCACGGGCTCGTCAGCCTGGAGCTGGCACAGGCGGGCATGCCGGACGCGGACTGGAGTGCCATATACAGTGCAGCCCTGGACGCCGTCTCCCGCGGGTGGGCAGCCTGAGGGAAGCCGCGTGGATTCCCGGGCGTTGATCCCCTCCGGCGCTGCCGGACAGGGCGAAGTACAGAGCCTCAACCTTCGCTGCGCGGCCAGTACGAACCGGTACTGGCCGCACGGGCAGCCACCGAGTCTGCCCGCGCGACGAACCGTTTGGCTGGCGCAAGGCCAAGGGCCAAGCCTGCGGCACGCCCATTCTGGGCTGATACGAACACTGTCCGTTTCCCTGTCGACTTGCATGACGGCCCGGTGCAGAGCCGGCACCCTGGGTCCCGATGCAGGCGCCGGGCAAGAAAGCGGACCCATTAGTGGTTCCGAATCATAAGAAGTCGATGACTGCGGCATGGCTGGAACCAGCCGCGTGGCACAACAGGGAGTCCGTGAAGCGAAACCGACAGGTGGCGGACGGGCGGCAGATTTGCGGCTTTCTCCGGTGAACCAACTGCTAAACGGTGTGTACGATCCGACTATGGCCAAAGTGACTTTTAAGCCCGGCGATGAGGTTGTGACACCCCGTTCCAGGGGAACCATCATCGACATCTGTGCGACACCATCGGGGCAGTTCATATTCGGTGTCGAGGACGCCACCGGGGAAGTTGCATACTTCACCACCAAGGCTCTGAATCATGCACAAAACCCCGAGCTCCCGCAGCGATAGGAGCAGCGCGGCGCCTCCCGGAACCTTGACTGGCGGATCAGGACGAACACCATGGAACCGAAGGGCTCCGCAAGTAGCCGGTCTAAACTGCCCAAGGTCTCGCATCCCACAGTTTCCCCAGGCGTCCATCATTGGCTTTCCAGAACCTTGGGTGCGACCCGGGCCGCACCACTCAATGGCGACGAACCGTCCTTGTCCCATGGGCTCGGTCGCGGAACACGCAACCTCGCGGTCCTACCAAATACTTTCATTGGTCCGGGTGGCTGCACCTCTGCGGTTACGGAAGCGTCGTCAAGTAGGCTTTCGCGGGTGAGCACACACAAGTTTTCAATACGACGAACCGTTGGCGCCGACTGGAGTGAAATCCGCGAACTGCGCTTGGAAATGATCCGCGATACCCCGACTGCCTACGCCGAAACACTCGGGGACGCATTGGCCCATGACGAAGCCGAGTGGAGGATGCGCGGGGAACGCGGCACCGCCGAGCACGGCATCGCGATTGCGGCAATTTCCAACACCGGGCGCTGGATAGGGACGATGGGTGCATTCGTGCCAAATCCGGAAGCCGGCCCCCTTCTTGTAGGCGTATACGTGGCTCCGGAATTCCGTGGGCGCCAGATCGGGCTGACCGATCGCTTGTTGGAGGCAATAGAAAACTGGGCGCACACTGAGAGTAGCCAGCTAACCCTCCACGTGCACGAAGACAACGTCCGCGCCAGGGCGTACTACGAACGTCGAGGGTTCACGGCCACCGGCCACACAGTCGCCTACAATCTCGATCCCACCAAAAAAGAACTGGAAATGGTCAAGCAGCTCTCACCGCAAACAATGGTGCGAGGAACCAGCCGCAGCGAATCCATTCCTACGGCCAAACACATCGCTTGAGTGGAAGGCCGCCAGAGTCTCACTCAACGACCCTATCGGGGAATTCGATCGCCCCGGGCTCTGGCTTGCCCGGGCGGATTCCGATAGCTCGGATCGGCCCCTTCCTGCCCATGTGTCAGAAAACCTGATTGCCCCTAAACCAGCATCTTCCCGACTGCATCGACAGATTCCAAGGGGCTGTACCATGTGATTCCACCGGGGCCGATCCATTGTTCCAAGTCGGTAAGAGAACTGAAACTCATGTCTGGTTCCTCGCCACCGTGTGCCTGAGGATCCAACTGCCAGTAGTCTGCGCTGAATAGATAGTCGGATTCCTTGAACGGGCGGTCTGCCGCACGTTTCTTCGGGCGGAAGAACCTGCGTATCGACGCAAAAGTGGGCTCAGCGGGACCATAAACCAAGATGAGAATTTCGTGCCCGCGCCAAACACCGGATTCCACCAACCCCGCGAATTCCCTGCGTCCGTCTATTAGGGCTGCGTAGGTAGGCTTCCAGCCAATCTCGGGGACTGCTTTTTCGAGGGTCCGCAGATGTTGCATGCGGGTGGACTCGCCGTCTCGCATTGTCGCCCCTTCCGAAGTCAAAAATCCGTTCGTTCCACCTTGGCTGCAACTACATGGGTTGGCAAAATCCGGCGAATGTTTTCAGCCTGAGCATTCACTTGTGGTTGGCGTACCCACTACTCCCATCGTTTGCGAATGAGACAACCAAGCGCGAGGATCGCACATCTGGACGGTTGACGAAAGGCACTTTATCGCTCTGAACGTAGGTCCAAGGTGAATCCGGGACACTCCGGGAAATCGCCGACGTAGTCGGCTTCGAATCCCAACGATTCATAGAAAGATACTGATTCAGGCGTTGCCTGCCAGTCCAGGATCATCGGTGAAGGACGAACCCGGGCCCATTCGAATGCGAACTGCACCAATGAACGACCGATTCCGCTTCGGCGAGCATGCGGATCGACAAAAAGGTCGTGGATCCTGCCCACCGCAAAAGCACCCCGCAATCCACGCCCATAGTCCTGAATCGCAACGTATCCAGTCAAGCGGCACTGGCCCTCCGCAACGGCCACCAGCCAGCTGGGTTCCCCCAGCAAGGACCGAAAGTGTGCCTCGAACTCCCCCATGCCCATCGCGAGTCCGGGAGTGAATTTACTCGTAAGGCCATAGAGACCGGCAGTATCCTCAACCGTGGCGACCCTGACCGCGGTACCATCGACATCCATGACTGAAGCCTAGCCCTCTCCATCCCGCAGCGCGTTCCGGTCCGCCGGGGAAATCCAACCGCACTGAAATGAGGATGGGAAGATGCCGTCGCCGCGTCGAGGAGCATCCGGGTGGTCCCGGTTCAGTCCCGGGTGCCCTCGAGCGCCACGTGGACCTCGCTCGTGACAGGCGTGCCGAGCTCCACGGTCCGCGACACCGTGCAGTACTTTTCGTGCGAGAGGTCGACCAGGCGTTCCACCAGGCCAGCAGCCTTCCTGCCTTCTGCGGTGTCGGGGAAAGCCAAGCCAAAGGACAGGTGCAATCCGTCCATCCGATTGGCACCGTCTTCGACCACCTTGTGGCCGGTGGCGGCGACCCGGAACTCCGTGGGCTCGGCGCTGCGCGCCGTCACGGTGTCGACGTCGATCGACGAACAGCCGGCGATCGCCGCCAGCAGCAACTCCACCGGGCTCAATAGCCCCTCGCCCTGGCCAAATTCGATTTCTGCGCCCGTGGCATTGCGGGCGATATAGCGCCCCGTTGCCGTCCGGTTCAATTCGACGGAACGCAGCGTGGGATCTTCGTTTTCGCTCATGGAACCATCATGCCACCAGTGTGTCGGAAGCCTTCCGGCAGCGGTGGCGCCGGCTACCTTTCGATGGCCCACTGCTCGTGTTCGTCAAGGTGGTGGCGATCGCTGGCCCCTGGCCGGGAACCCGATTCGGCAAGTTGCGCCATGCGTTCCATGAGTTCTGCGGCTACGGTCCAGGTTTCAAGGGTCGAGGGCGGGTTGACCCCGGCCGCCCTGGCGATCTTGTTGCGCCATTTGTTGGTGTACGAGAGGACCTGTTCGCCGGAGATGTTCCGGTCCCAGAGCCAGCGTGCCAGCTCCTTGGCCTTTTGCTGCCTGTTGGCCTCTGCCTTGGTGCCGTGGCGGAACGGGTCTATGGCCGGTTTGGCAGGTGCCGGCACCGGTACCGGCTCTGGCTCAGATCCGGCAAGCAAAGGTTCGTCCACCGTTGCCAGTTCCGGGCCGGGGCCTGCTTCCGGTTCAAGCTCCGGAAGCCCTATCGCCACGATCTCGGCCCCGGTGTCGATCGCGTGCACGGCGGATGCGATGGTCCCTTGCAGCTCGGCCAGGATCCGCGGCGGGATCTCCGTCGCCCGGTCCCCCAGCGTGGACCGCAGCTCCGCGACCATGCGCTCGTAAACCTCAACCTTGTGCTGTGGCCACATCGTCCCGGCTGCTCCCGTTCTTCGGCGTCAAACACCGATCCAAGTCCCGCCGATTCAAGGCGCGGAGTCAATCCCCCAGACTATCCGGTGGCCCCGGATAGTTGCCACCCGGCACCCGAGGCGCGGTCCTGTTGAGCTCGGGCGACAGGACCGGTGAGACGACTCGAAGTGGCCTCGCGCCGAGCTCCCCGGGCGTTCGACGGGCACCGGCTAGAGTGGTGCCATGGCTCACATCATCACCATTGACTCCAAGACCCCCTCCGTCGATCCGACCTGCTTCGTGGCACCCACCGCGACGCTCTCCGGCGAGGTCACCTTGGGGGCGCAGGCCAGTGCCTTCTACGGCGTTTCGGCACGCGGCGATTCGGCCGCGATCAAGGTCGGGACGGGCACGAACCTGCAGGACAACGTGGTGCTGCATGCAGACACCGGAGTCCCCTGCACCATCGGGGACCGAGTTTCGGTGGGCCACTCGGCCGTCGTCCACGGGGCCACCGTGGGAAACGACTGCCTGATCGGCATGAGCGCAACCATCATGAACGGGTCCGTCATCGGGGAGAACTCCTTGGTCGCGGCGGGCGCCCTGGTGCTCGAGGGAACGATCGTCCCCCCGCGCTCGCTGGTTGCCGGGGTACCGGCCAAGGTCAGGCGCGAACTGACCGATGAAGAAGTCGAGGGCCTGAAGGAAAACGCTGCCCACTATTTGGTGCTGGCAGCCAAGCACCGTGACGCCAACGCGCCACGGTAGAGACCCACAAAGGGGAGTTCACAGCGATGGCCGGTTACATCCAGGCACCACCCACTGCACACCCTTCAGCACCTTCACCGGTGCATGCCACGGGCCGCACCCTGAACTGGGGTGTGGTTTCCACCGGCAAGATCGTCTCCCACGTGATCAGGGACCTGCAGTCCCTCGGGGACGCAAACGTCATCGCCGTGTCCTCGCGCAGCGAGGAACGTGCACGCATCTTCGCCGAGGAACACGACATCGAGTGGGCCTTCGGGTCCTACCAGGCGATGTTCGACGAGCCCGAGGTCGAGGCCGTCTACATCGGCACCCCGCACGGCCAGCACTTCGAGATCGCCATGGCCGCGCTGAAGGCCGGGAAGCACGTGGTCTGCGAGAAATCGCTGACCATCAACGCCCACGAGGCACGTGCGCTCGTCGCCGAGGCCGGAGCACGCGACCTCTTCCTGATGGAGGCCGTCTGGTCGCGCTTCACCCCGGTGTTTGCGCGTGCCCTGGAGATCCTCGAATCGGGCGAGCTCGGCGAGGTGTCCTGGGTCCAGGCCGACCTCGGCTTCAAGGCCGAGTACGACCCGGCCTGGCGCCTCTTCAACCCGGCCGACGGCGGCGGGGCCCTGCTGGACATGTCCATCTACCCGCTCACCTGGGCCATCGGAGCCATGGGCTTCCCGACCTCGGTCCAGGCCAGCGCCGACCTCAACGAGGACGGCGTGGACATCCAGAACGCCATCACGCTCGGCTACCCGGGCGTGCGCCACGCGCAGCTGATGACGACGCTGACCGCCACTCCCCCGCGCGAGGCACGGGTGGCCTGCAGCAACGGCTGGCTCGGCACCAACGCACCGCTGCACAACCCCACCAAGCTGTTCATCCACCCGGCCAAGGGGCTCAGCCGCACCGAGGTCTTCGAGCCGGTCGGCAACAACTACACCTACCAGTTCCGCGAAGCCACGCGCTGCATCCAGCAGGGCCTTAACGAGTCCCCCACCATGCCGTGGGAACACTCGGTCAGCACCATGGCGATTTTCGACGGCATCCGCCACCAGCTGGGGATCCGCTACCCCAACGACCTGGCCAGCACCCGCTAGGCGGTTCGGGTGAGCCCTTTCCCGGGCGTGAACGAAGGCGGCGTGTGCCGGTGGTCCTCCACCGGCACACGCCGCCTTCGCGTTGTCCCGGCCGTTCAGGCGGATCCTGCGGGCAGGCGCAGCGCCGCGCGTAGCGCCGCGCGCAATACCCCGGGCGACGGCAGCCCGGCCAGCCCCTCCGGGGTCGGGTAGACCCTGCAGCTGAGTGCGGGCTCGGCCGCGGAACCAAACAGGTCGGCGCCCCCGGCCACGAACGTCGGGGACCCGTGGAACCCCAGTTCGCGGGCTTCCTCCTTGGTGGAGAGTTCCCGGATCCGCAGCTTCCCAGGGTCCATCCCCTCCGCCTCCAGCGCGCGCAGGTACAGCTCGCCGGCCGGGGCGCTGTTCGGGCAGCCGGCAATGGTGCGCAATTCGAAGTCCATGCCTCCATCATCGCCCATGTCCCGCGCGAGAGGCAGGAACCGGCGGCGGCACGGCACAGGGCCGCCGGAGTGTTCCGACGGCCCTGCAACGTTGAATGCGTTGGCCGGGATTCGGCCCCCTCAGACCCCCATGCCCGGCCAACGCAAACCCCTTGTCCCGGTGTTTCCGCCGGGAAACCCCGCTCAGGCCGTGGCTGCCACCAGGGAGGCGCGGCGTGCCGCGGCCAGCCCCAACTCAAGGTCGGCCAGCAGGTCCTCGACCTGTTCGATGCCGACGCTGAGCCGGACCAGGTCCTTGGGCACCGCCAGCGGGGTGCCGATCACGGATGCGTGCGTCATCTCCGAGGAGTAGCAGACCAGCGATTCGACACCGCCCAGGGAGACCGAGAGAGCGAAGAGCTCGGTCGATTCGGCGAACGCGCGGGCCGCCGCCTCGCCGCCGACGAACCGCAGCGAGACGATGCCGCCGAAGCCGCGGGACTGCGCCTTGGCCAGCTCGTGCCCCGGGTGCGATGCGAGCCCGGGGTAGAGCACCGCCGACACTTCCTCGCGGCCGGTCAGCCATTGGGCGATCGCCGCCGCGTTGGAGCAGTGGCGCTCCATGCGCAGCCCCAGGGTCTTGAGCCCGCGGGCCGCCAGGAAACAGTCCTGCGGGCCGGCCACCGCTCCCCCGGCGAACTGCTGGAACCCGACGGCCTCGGACAGCGGCTGGCCGCGGAAGATCCGCTCCGCCACGACCACCGCACCGCCGAGCACGTCCGAGTGCCCGCCGATGTACTTGGTTGTCGAATGCACCACGACGTCCGCGCCGAGGGTGATCGGCTGCTGCAGGAACGGGGTGGCGAAGGTGTTGTCCACGACCAGCAGCGCGCCTGCCTCGCGGGCGATCCGCGCCCAGCCTGCCACGTCGGCGATGCCCAGCAGCGGGTTGGACGGGGTTTCCACCCAGAGCAGCGCGGTCTTCCCGGGCTGCACCGCGGCGGCCACCGCAGCGAGGTCGGTGATGTCCACCGGGGTGTTGGTGATCCCCCACTTGCCGTGCAGGCGGTTGATGAGCCGGTTGGTGCCGCCGTAGCCGTCGGCACCCAGCACGATGTGGTCCCCGGGCTCCAGCACCGCGCGCAGCAGCGCGTCCTCGGCGGCGATCCCGGAGGCGAAGGCGAAGCCCGCATGCCCGGCCTCCAGGGCAGTGAGCTGGGTTTCGAACCCGCCGCGGGTCGGGTTGGAGCCGCGGGAATACTCGTGGCCGTTGCGCAGCACGTTGATGCCGTCCTGCACGAAAGTGCTGGTTTGGTAGATCGGCGGGATCACCGCCCCGGTCAGCGGGTCCGGTGCCTGGCCTGCGTGGATGGCCAGCGTGTTGAAGGAGTGCGTGTCACGGGAGTGGGCTGGTGCTGCGGGGTTGCTCATGGTCGTTCCTTCCTAGACGCCGACGGATTCGCGGGTCGGTGGTGTGGTTTCTTGGGTCAGCGCATCCAGCGCGGCGGTCAGATCGGCGACCAGGTCGGCCGGGTCCTCCAGGCCCACCGAGACGCGCAGGGTCCCGGCGGAGATCCCGGCGGCGTCGAGCTGGGCGTCGGAGAGCCGGCAGTGCGTCATGGCCGCGGGGTGCACGATCAGCGAGCGGGCGTCGCCGATGTTGGCGGCCAGCGCAAAGAGCTTCACGGAGTCGACGACCCGCGCCACGGCGGAGGCGTCGTGCAGGTCGAAGGAGAACACGCAGCCGGTGCCGGCCGGGAAGTCCCGGAGCGCCAGCCCGTGGTCCCGGTGGGTGGCCAGCGAGGGGTGGTGGACCCGCGCCACGGCCGGGTGCGACTCCAGGGCCGCCACCAGCTCCAGCACGTTGGACTGGGCCTTGGCCACGCGCAGCGAGAGCGTCTCGATGCCGGTGAGGATCGCGGAGGCGGAGGCCGGGGCGAGCGTGGGCCCCAGGTCGTGCAGGAACTTGGAGCGGGCCAGCATCAGGTACGCGTTGGCCCCGTAGCGCTCCAGCAGCGAGTCCCCGTAGTAGCGGGCCTTGGGCGCGGCGATCTGCGGCCAGCGGGTCGCGTCGGAGAAGTCGAAGGTGCCGGCGTCGATGACCAGCCCGCCGAGCACCGAGCCGTGGCCGGCCAGCGCCTTGGTGGCCGAGTGCACCACGATGTCCGCGCCGAACTCGATGGGGCGGTACGCCGCCGGGGTGGCCAGGGTGTTGTCCACGACCAACGGGATGCCCGCGGCGTGGGCGGTGTCCGCGATGGCGCGCAGGTCCACCAGGGTGATCAGCGGGTTGGAGACGGATTCCAGCAGGAAGCCGCGGGTCTTCGCGGTGATGGCCGCCGCCCAGTTCGCCGGGTCCTCCGGGTCGACGAAGGTGACGGTGATCCCGAAGTCCGCGAAGGTGTCGGTGAGCAGGTCGACGGTGCCGCCGTAGAGCTTGTTGGAGGCCACCAGGTGGTTGGGGCCCTGCAACAGGGCCAGCAGTGCCACGGCGACGGCCGACTGTCCGGTGGCGGTGGCCAGCGCACCGATGCCGCCCTCCAGCGCCGCGGCACGCGCCTCCAGCACGGAGACCGTGGGGTTGCCGGTGCGCGAGTAGGTGAAGCCGGCCTTCTTCAGCCGGAACAGCTCGGCGGCGGTGGCGTAGTCGGTGAACTCGAAGGCTGCGGAGTTGTAGATCGGCACGGTCATGGGCCGGTGCGGGCCGGCGGGGCTGTATCCGGTGTGGATTTCGGTGGTGGCGTTCTGCCAGGTGTTGGTCGCCATGATCGTGCCTTTCGGGGCGTGGTGCTGGGAAGGGTTCGGGGAGGGACGGGCGCGGGCGGCACCGGGGTGCGGGCCGATGCCGGGCGCGCGTCCTCCCCCGTGCCGCCGCGGGCCCGGTCGGGGCTGGGACCCCTGGGCCGGGCCCGCGGCGGTGGTGCGGGGCGGATCCGCGCTAGGCGGTGGCCCCGGCGGTGGCGCCGATGGCGGCGCGGGCCGCGAGCGTGGCCTGGACCAGGTTGGCCAGCGACGCCTCGGTTTCCGCGTAGCCGCGGGTCTTCAGGCCGCAGTCCGGGTTGATCCACAGCTGCTTGGCCGGCAGCGAGGCCAGGGCGATCTCGATGAGCTCGGCGACCTCCTCGGTGGACGGGACGCGCGGGGAGTGGATGTCGTACACGCCCGGGCCGATGCCGCGGGAGTAGCCGAACCCGGTCAGGTCCGCGGTGACCTCCATGCGGGAGCGGGCGGCCTCGATCGAGGTGACGTCGGCGTCGAGCGCGTCGATCGCGTCGATGATCTCGCCGAACTCCGAGTAGCACAGGTGCGTGTGGATCTGCGTGGCATCCACGGCGCCGGCGGTGGAGAGGCGGAAGGAGTCGACGGACCACTTCAGGTAGTCCGCCTGGTCGGCCTTGCGCAGCGGCAGCAGCTCGCGCAGTGCCGGCTCGTCGACCTGGATGATGGAGATGCCGGCGTCCTGCAGGTCCGCGATCTCGTCGCGCAGGGCCAGCGCCACCTGGTTGGCGGACACCGCCAGCGGCTGGTCGTCGCGGATGAAGCTCCAGGCCAGGATGGTGACCGGGCCGGTGAGCATGCCCTTGAACGGCTTGCTGGTCAGCGACGCCGCGTAGGAGATCCACGGGACGGTGAAGGCCGCCGGGCGGGAGACGTCGCCCCAGAGGATCGAGGGACGGGTGGCGCGCGAGCCGTAGGACTGGACCCAGCCGTTGGCGGTCTCGGAGAAGCCGTCGAAGTTCTCGGCGAAGTACTGGACCATGTCGTTGCGCTCGGGTTCGCCGTGCACCAGCACGTCAAGGCCCAGGCGTTCCTGCAGTTCCACGACGCGTGCGATCTCCGCCTTGAGGAAGCCCTCGTAGGCGGCGTCGTCGATGCTGCCGTTGCGGTGCGCGGCGCGGGCGGTGCGGACCTCGCCGGTCTGCGGGAAGGAACCGATGGTGGTGGTCGGCAGCACCGGCAGGTTCAGCGCGGCCTCCTGGGCGGCCTCGCGCACGCCGGCGGCGGAGCGCGAGAAATCGGCGTCGGTCAGTGCGGCAAGGCGTTCGCGGACCGCGGCAACGGTGGTTCCGGCGAAGGACGCACGGTGCTCGATGGCCTCGGCGGCCGCGGCGAGCTCCGCGGCGATGGCGGCCTCGCCCTCCGCCAGGCCCTTGGCCAGCGTGATGACCTCGGCGACCTTCTGGTTGGCGAAGGCGAGCCACTCGGGCAGGTGCGCCGGCAGGTTGTTTTCCAGGGCGACGTCGTGCGGGACGTGCTGCAGGGAGGTGGCGGTGCCCACGGCCAGGGTGCCGTTGGCGGCCTGGACCTCGGTGCGCAGGGCCGTCAGCACCTGAAGCGAGGCGGCGAGGTTGTTGCGCCAGATGTTGCGCGAGTCGACGATGCCTGCCACCAGGGTGGATCCGGCCAGGTCGCCGAGGAACTCGGCCCGCGGGGCCAGGCCGCGGACCAGGTCCGCGTGGACCGCCTCGACGCCGGCGCGGGCCAGCAGGCCCTGGGTGGCGCCCGGGCGGGCGGTGTCTCCGGCGGTGCCGTAGCCGAAGGTCACCAGCAGGGCCGGGCGTTCGGTGGCGGCGGCCAGTGTGGCGTAGACGGACTCGGCCAGGCCGCCGGGCAGTGCCAGCTCGGCGCCGCGGTCCGTGACGAGGGCCGGCTCGTCGAGCTGGATCCACGGGGCGCCCGCGGCGGCGAGCTCGCCCAGGATCCGGGCGTAGGCGGCGACGACCTCGTCGATGCGGGTCAGCGGGTCGAAGCCCCCCGGTGCGCCGTCCTCGGCCTTGGCCAGCAGCAGGTAGGTGATGGGGCCCACGAGGGTGGGGCGGATGGTCTTTCCGGCGGCGGCGTGCGCCGTGAAGGACTCGAGGAGCGGCGTGGCGTTGGCGGAGATCGGGGTGGCGGGGCCGATCTCCGGGACCAGGTAGTGGTAGTTGGTGTCGAACCACTTTGTCATTTCCAGCGGGGCGCGGGACTCGTCGCCGCGGGCCAGCACGAACGAGGCGGCCGTGCTGATGGCGCCGTCGGCGTCGGCAAGGTCCGCGAAGCGGGTGGGCAGCGCGGAGAGCGCGACGGTGGCATCGAGCACCTGGTCGTAGTAGGCGAAGTCGCCGGGCAGCGAGGCGTCGGCGGCACCCAGGCCCAGGGCGGCCAGCGTGGCCAGGTTTGCCTGCTGCAGGTCGCGGGCCGCGGTGTGCAGCGCCGCCTCGTCGGTGCGCTTGGCCCAGTGGGACTCGAGGGCCTTCTTGAGCTCGCGGTTCGGGCCGATGCGCGGGTAGCCGAGGATGGATGCTGCGGGGAAGGTTGGCTTCGTCATGGTGTTTCTCCTTGGGTGTTGAACGTGGGGGAAAGAGTCGGTGGGGATTGGTGCGGGCCCGGCGCGCCTAGACGGCGGCGCGGGCCGCCCAGGAATTGACGACCTGGGCGCGGGTGCGGGGCAGTTCGAGCCGTTCGATGACATCGAGTGACCCGCGGTGGTCGTTGAAGGTGTACAGGTGGACCCCGGGGGCCCCGTCGTCGAACGCGCGCCGCGCCAGCGTGACGGCGGCGGTGACCCCGAGGTGGTGGCGTTCGGCGTCGCTGCCCGCGGTTTCCAGCGCGTGTGCCAGCACCGGGTCCGGTTCGACGCCCGTCATCGCTGCCAGCCGGTTCAGCCGCTTCAGCGAGTTCAGCGGGATGACCCCCGGGATGATCGGGATGGACACCCCGGCGCGGCGTGCCGCGTCGACAAGGTGGGTGTACTCCTCCGGGCGGAAGTACACCTGGGTGATCGCGTAGTTGGCCCCGGAGCGCTCCTTGGCCAGCAGCACCTCCACGTCGTGCTCGAACGACGGGGACTCGGGGTGCCGGATCGGGTAGGCCGCCACACCCACGCCCAGCCGGCCGCCGGCCAACGCCGCCGAGTGCTCGGACTCGACCTCGCGGATGAGCTCGATGAGGTAGCGGGCGAACGGGAACTCCCCGCGCCACCCGTCGGGGTCGGTGGGCAGGTCCCCGCGCAGGGCCAGGACCCCGCGCACCCCGAGCGAGATGAAGTGGCGGATCAGGTTCTCGAGGGACTGGCGGCTCTCCCCCACACAGGTCAGGTGCGCCAGCGGGCGCAGCCTGGTGTTCTGGATGAGGTGTTCGATGAGTTCCAGCGAGGCCCGGCGGCGTGCATGGGTGCCGGAGTAGGTGACCGACACATAGTCGGGGCTCGAGGCCTGCAGCGCCTCGATGCTGTTGAAAACGCCCTCGGTCGCGTCGCGGTTCACCGGCGGGTACAGCTCGTAGGACAGTGACGGCGGGGCCGCGGACGGTGCAATGCTCATGTGTTTCTCCTCGTCAGAACGAGGGAGGCCCCAGGTACGCCACAATAGCCGCGACCCTCCGGGACGGAGGTGCGCGGCGATGGTGAGCGGGTTGTGAAGCGGCTCCATCGCTTCTGGCCTTAGCACCCTCGAGGACGGACGCCCCGCACGGGGGAATCCATCGAACCGATGGTTGCTGCGGCGTCAACGAGCCAGATCTCTCAGCCGCTCTTGATGGTTGATGCATTCATCATGTTCCAGGTTCCGCCCGGCGTGCAAGGCGCCTGGCGCGCACCGCGTCACGCGGGGCAAAAACGCTTCACATGACGTTTTCCGCCCCGCTCCGCGGCACCGCCCGACGCCTTTGTGACGCTGGTGGTTCGGTGAATCCCGCGGATTTGCGGCGATCCGACGCCATTGCGTTACTTTCGCCGCCAAGTGTGAAGCCAGTGTGACGGTCGGGCGTGCCGCCTCCCCGCACCGGCTTCCCGCGCCTCCCGGTGCCGGGGAGCCGGCACCGGTTCCCCCGCCGGCACGCCGCGATGCCCCGCGACACCCCCGGCGCGTTCCGCGGCAGGTGCGCGGCCGGGCCCCGGCACCGAACTAGGCTGGGTCGCACCATGGATACCAGGCAGAAGACCCACCAGGGCGGCGGACGCGGCCGCTCCATCCCCGAGGCCATGCGCGCCGGCGAGGACGAATTCCGCATCGACATCGAACGCATCAGGTTCTCCCCCTACTTCTCCCGGCTCTCGGCCGTCACGCAGGTCATCCCGCAGGCGGGCGCCGGCACCATGGTGCACAACCGGCTCACGCATTCGCTCAAGGTCTCCGCAGTGGCACGCTCCATCGCCATCGGCCTGATCAACGCGGACGAGCACACGCGCAAGACCGTGGCGGGGCTCGGCGGCTGCGACCCCGTGGTGGTGCAGGCCGCGGCCGCCGCCCACGACCTGGGGCACCCCCCGTTCGGGCACCTGGGCGAGCAGGAACTGGACCGCGTGGCCCGCCGCACGCTGGGGCTTCCCGACGGCTTCGAGGGCAATGCGCAGAGCTTCCGCATCCTCACGGCGTTGGACAGCTGCGAGGCCACGCCGCGCGGGCTGAACCTCACCGCGGCGGTGCGCGCCGCGGTGCTCAAGTACCCGTGGACCCGCAACGAGTGGCAGGGACGGCCCGGCGGCCCCGCGCGGATGCTGCCACGCGGCGTCGGGTCCGGCGGCGCCGGGGCGCACAAGTTTTCCGCCTACGACATCGAGGCCGCGGAGATGCACGAGGTGCTCTCGGTGTTCCCGGGCATCGCCCGGCACCAGCAGACCCTTGAGTGCTCGGTGATGGACATCGCCGACGACATCGCCTACGCCGTCCACGACCTCGACGATTTCTACAGGGCCGGGGTGCTGCAGTACCCCACGGTCTCCACCGAGCTGCGGGCCTGGCTGGATTCCGGCGCGGAGCTCGCGCGGACCCCCGACACCGACCTCGACACCCGCAGGCCCGGGCATGCGCTGGAGCGCACCTGGCGTCACGTCGCGGCGAAGGACCCGTGGATCGCCAATGCGGAGGCCTTCCGCGCCTCGGTGGAGCGGGTCGGCCGCGACCTTGTCGATGGCCTGCTGGCCGTCCCCTACGACGGCGGGCTGGAGGCCGACCGCGCGGTCACCGGGTTCACGCGGCGTTGGATCGACAGGCTGCAGGCCTCGATCGCGGTGGAACAGGAACCCACCGTCCGCAGCGGGCACGTCCGACTGGCCGACGAGGCCTGGCACGACGTGGTGGTGCTCAAGTTCGTGCACTCGCGCTTCGTGCTGGAGCGCTCCGACCTGGCCGTGTACCAGCGCGGGCAAACCCGCATCATCGCCTCGCTCGCCGAGGGGCTGCACGCCTGGCTGGAGGACCGCTACGACGCAGCGCGCGCCCCCCGCCGGCTGCTTGACTCCATCGAGGCCGCCACCGGCGAGTACCGGCTGCTGCGCAAGCAGGCGCCGGGCCTGTTCGAAGAGGCGGGCCACGGCGAGGTCGAACGGCTGGGCCGGGCCCGCGCCATCGTCGACTACATCGCTTCCTTCACCGACGCGCAGGCGGTGTCCGTCAACGCCCTGCTGACAGGGACCTCCGAGGGACTCTGGGAGGCCGGACGGGGGCTCTAGCAGCAGCCGGCAGCACCGCCGGCCCCGCGCACCGTCCCGCCCCCGCCCGACGGTGCGCGGCCGCTGGAACCGGATCCCGCAGGTACGCCAACGGCGGACCGCCCGTCCCAGCATGGGGAAGGCGGCCCGCCGTTGCCGTGCGGTGCGGGACTACTTGGTGAGCAGTTCCAGTGCCGAGTTCAGCGTGGCGCTCGGGCGCATGACGGCTGCGACCTTCTCCTCGACCGGGCGGTAGTAGCCGCCCAGCTCGACGGGGGCACCCTGCACGGCGGCGAGCTCGGCCACGATGGCTTCCTCGTTGCCGCCCAGGGCCGCGGCGACCGGTGCGAAGGCGGCGGCCAGCTCGGCGTCCTTGGTCTGCGCGGCCAGTTCCTCGGCCCAGTACTTGGCCAGGTAGAAGTGGCTGCCGCGGTTGTCCAGCTCGCCGGCCTTGCGCTTGGGCGACTTGTTCTCCAGCAGGAAGGTGCCGGTTGCGGCATCCAGGGTGTCCGCCAGGATCTGCGCGCGCTTGTTGTCCGACGTGTTGGCCAGGTGCTCGAAGGAGACGGCCAGGGCCAGGAACTCGCCCAGCGAGTCCCAGCGCAGGTGGTTTTCGGCCACCAGCTGCTGGACGTGCTTCGGGGCGGAGCCGCCGGCACCGGTCTCGAACAGGCCGCCACCGGCGATCAGCGGCACGATGGAGAGCATCTTGGCGCTGGTGCCCAATTCGAGGATCGGGAACAGGTCGGTGAGGTAGTCGCGCAGCACGTTGCCGGAGACCGAGATGGTGTCCTCGCCGCGGCGGATGCGCTCGATGGTGTACTTGGTGGCTTCGACCGGCGAGAGGATCTCGATGACCAGGCCCTCGGTGTCGTGGTCCTTGAGGTACTCGTTGACCTTGGCGATCAGCACGGCGTCGTGCGCGCGGGTCGCATCCAGCCAGAAGACGGCCGGGGTCTGCGAGGCGCGGGCGCGGTTGACGGCCAGCTTGACCCAGTCGCGCACCGGCACGTCCTTGGTCTGGCAGGCGCGCCAGATGTCGCCCGGGAAGACCTGGTGCTCGATCAGCACGCCATCGCTGGCGTCAAGGATCTGCACGTGGCCCGCTGCCTTGATCTCGAAGGTCTTGTCGTGGGATCCGTATTCCTCGGCGGCCTGGGCCATCAGGCCCACGTTCGGAACGGTGCCCATGGTGGTCGGATCGTAGGCACCGTTGGCACGGCAATCGTCGATCACGGCCTGGTAGATGCCCGAGTAGGAGGAATCCGGCAGGACGGCCAGGGTGTCGGCTTCCTTGCCGTCGGCGCCCCACATGTGGCCCGAGGAGCGGATCATGGCCGGCATCGACGCATCGACGATGACGTCCGAGGGGACGTGCAGGTTGGTGATTCCCTTGTCCGAATCGACCATCGCCAGGGCCGGGCCCTCGGCGAAGCCCTTGGCGATCAGTGCCTCGACACCCGTGCGGACCTCGTCGGAGAGCTCGTCGAGCCCGCCGAGGATCGCGGCCAGGCCGTTGTTCGGGTTCAGGCCCGCCGCGGCGAGCTGCTCGCCGTAGACCTCGAAGAGCTCGGAGAAGTACGCCTTGACGACGTGGCCGAAGATGATCGGGTCGGAGACCTTCATCATGGTGGCCTTCAGGTGGGCCGAGAAGAGCACGTCGTCGGCCTTGGCGCGGGCGACGGCTTCCTTCAGGAACTTGGCCAGCGACGCGGCGTGCATGACGGTGCCGTCGATGATCTCGTCCTTGAGGACCGGGAAGGCCTTCTTCAGGACCTTGACTTCGCCGTCTTCGCCGACGAAACGGATGGTGAGGTTCTGGTCCTTGGAGATGACCACGGACTTCTCGTTGGAACGGAAATCGTCCTCGCCCATGGTGGCGACGTTGGTCTTCGAATCCGCGGTCCAGGCACCCATGGTGTGCGGGTTCTTGCGGGCGTAGTTCTTGACGCTCAACGGCGCGCGGCGGTCGGAGTTGCCTTCGCGCAGCACCGGGTTCACTGCGGAACCCTTGATCTTGTCGTAGCGGGCGCGGACGTCGGTTTCCTCGTCGGAGGACGGGTTGTCCGGGTAGTCCGGAAGTGCGTAGCCGGCGGCCTGCAGTTCGGCGATGGCCGCCTTGAGCTGCGGGATGGATGCCGAGATGTTCGGCAGCTTGATGATGTTTGCGTCCGGGCTCTTGGCCAGGGCACCGAGCTCGGCCAGTGCGTCGGGAATCTGCTGTTCCGCGGTGAGGTAGTCACCGAACGTGGAAATGATGCGGCCGGCCAACGAGATGTCGCGCGTCTCGATTTCCACACCCGCGGTCGAGGCGTAGGCCTCGACAATCGGCAGGAACGAGTGGGTCGCCAACATCGGAGCTTCGTCGGTGTGGGTATAAATAATCTTGGCCATAGGTGAGGCATCTCCCTGAACGGTCTTCTCGGATATGAGTGGTCCGAATTGATCTCAACATCCCTAACTTACCCGATATTGCTGCCCGTAAACACTTTTTGTGGCACGGCTCCCGTAGCGTCCGGGCACCCCGTTGCCTCAAGAAGCCGGGCTTCTCCAGGCCTCGCGCGCCAACGGTATTAAGTTAACCGGCCATAACTGAACAACGGGATTCCGTTGCCTTGGACCCCCATGCCGGCGCGCCCCCCGAAGGGCAGGGCCGTCCGGGCACGGCGAGACACCACGGGGCGCCCGGCCCGCTGTGGCCACCCGATGAATCTCGGGCAGCAATCCGGGCGGTCCCGAAACGAGCCTGCTTGAATGAGGCAACCATTTCACCCGAGCCGATCATGCTTTCCCTCCAGGCATCCGCTGCTTCCAAGGGGATGAGGACCGAACCTGGCCGACAGTGCACCGCGCTCCCCGCATGGCGGATCGCGCGGCCCGGGCAAAATCGGCTGCCGCAGCAAGCCCGCACAACGGCCGCTGTCCCGGCCCTTTGGATTGGGCTTGGAGAAGCCGCGGGCCATCGGGAAGCTGACTGATGGAATACGGCCGGGCGCTTCCGACACCTGCGGCCCCCTTTTCCGGCCCCGGCCCGATGGGTAGGATCCCAGACATGCCCATCTCCCAACGGATCACCCTGCGCGCCCGTTCCGAAGAAGATTTTGAGGTGCTGTTCCGGATCGCCGGCGACTTGGACACGTGGGAGGAACGCAGCGCCGCAACCCCTTCACCGCTGGACCGGGACGCCTTCAAGGCCAGACTGGCGCAGACAGATGCCGACCCGGCCGGGAAAAACGTGCGTTTTGTGATCGAGGTGGACGGCGCCGCCGTTGGCAGCGTTTCGCTCTTCGATTTCGACGAGCTCGCCCGCCATGCGGAGGTCGGAATCGCTCTGGTCCCCGAAGCCCGGGGAAAGGGCATAGGCACCACGGCCATCTCGCAGATCGCCGAGTTCGCCTTCGTGCGCTGCAACCTGCGCCGCGTGCACTTGCAGGTGATCGCCTCTAACCTGGGAGCCATCCGTTCCTACGAAAAAGCGGGGTTCGTACTCGAGGGGCGCCTGCGCCAACACGCCTGGGTGCGTGGCGTGTACGAGGACATCGTGATGATGGGGATGCTCCGCAGCGAATAGGCACCCAGGCGGGTGCCGGCGCGATCAACTCACCGTCCATGGGTCCGAGGAATCGCCGCCTTCGACAGGCCACGCTCACGCTGCAGGTTTTCGCTAGTTGGCAAGCACCAAATGCAGGAGCGGGAATGGCCGACCCTGCCCGTCGGTTGCAGAGCGCCCGATCTCCGCGAAACCCCTTGCCGCATAAAAGGCACGACCGGTGGGGTTCTGCTCATTGACGTCGACGCGGAGAACGTCATGACCGGCAGCAACAGAAGCGAGTAACGCACTCCCAATTCCCCTGCCTTGGCGGGCCGCGTCAACGAACAACATCTCCACGGTGCCATCCTCAATCGCGATGAATCCGGCTGGCCCCTCCGCTGCTTCGGCAACGCGCAGATCAGTCATCTGCGGCAGGTACCTGGCCACGTCTTCCTCGATGGCATCGATATCCGCAGGGGTCAGGAATTTGTGGGTGGCTTCAACTGAGCGCCGCCAGATTTCCAGCAGCGCGGGATGGTCCTGCGTCGTGGCCTTACGTAGGGTCGTCATGCACTTCCTTGTCCCGATGTCGCTTGCAGATGCCACCGGGATGGAGCACCTACCAGAGTCCAACAGCGGCACCCATACTGGAGACCCTGTTGCCATCAGCCCCGGCACGGGGCATATTTGAACCCTACGACAACTGATTGACATATGCCAATGCGAGCAGGGGTGCTGGCGGAGCCGCCCGGAGGCTTCCATCCACGACCACCACCAACGGGCATACGCCGGTGTCACTGGCGATTGGAAGGACGAAGGAAATCATGACCGAATTTGCGAACCTCGTGTCGGAACACTGGGTGGCCCCCTTTGAATCGGGGGAACCCTTGCACGAAAGCGATACGTATCGGATTGCAGTCAACAACACCCTGAGCCACGGGAAACGGGTCCAGATCCTCTCCCGCCGGCACCGCACATGCGTGCTCGTCACGGAAACCGTCAGCCGGCTTCCGGGCATACGCGAATCGGAAAGCGAGGACGATCTCCGAAAATCCCTTGAAACCGCAGGCCTCAAGCTCAACGGTGCGGACTTCCTCTTCTTCCTGCCCGACGAGGCAAAGCAGCGTCTGGCGGCCGAAGCGGAACGTGACGGAGTCCGTCGGCTCACAGCGAACGACGCCGAGGCGTTCGCCGAATTTGAAGCCGCTGTCCCGGCCGCCGATCTCGACGGTGCGGCCGTCGAGATCGACCATTGGATGGCCTACGGGGCATTCCGGGGAGACGTCCTGGTGGCTGCGGGAAGCTCGTACCCGGTCGCGGACGATGTCGCGCTTGCCGATATCGGCGTGGTGACGCATCCGGGCTTCCGGCGGCAGGGGCATGCGCGAAGCATCGTCCTGGCGCTGGCACAGGCAGCCATTGAAGCGGGGCACGAACCCCAGTACCGCTGCCAGCTGGACAACCATGCTTCCCGTGACCTTGCGCGACGTTCCGGGTTCTCCGCACTCGGCACCTGGGACGTTCCGCTTCCGGACGAAGAACACTGACCCGTCCGGAGCCCCGACATCTCGGCCGTGCAGGAGGTGCAGGAGCGCCAGGAGGTGCACGCTGCGGAAGCACCGGGCGCCTCCTTAACGCACGACTGCCGCCGGCGCAGCCCCCGTCGGGGCGCACCGGCGGCAGCCGGGGATCCGCTTCCTAGTGGAAGAAGTGGCGCGCGCCCGTGAAGTACATGGTGATGCCCGCGGCGTTGGCCGCGGCAATGACCTCTTCGTCGCGGACCGAGCCGCCGGGCTGCACGACGGCGCGCACGCCGGCGTCGATCAGGATCTGCAGGCCGTCGGCGAACGGGAAGAATGCGTCCGATGCCGCCACGGCGCCGTGGGAGCGCTGCACCGAGACGGCGTCGCCGGTGCCGGAGGCTCCGCCCGCGGCGTCGACCTTGGATTCGACCTTCACGCCAAGGGTGTTGGCGCGCTCGACGGCGAGCTTGCAGGAGTCCACGCGGTTGACCTGGCCCATGCCGATGCCCACTGCGGCGCCGTTGTTGGCCAGCAGGATGGCGTTGGACTTCGCGGCACGCACCGCGGTCCAGGCGAAGGTGAGGTCCGCGAGGGTAGCCTCGTCGGCGGCCGCGCCGGCGGCCAAGGTCCAGTTCGCCGGGTCATCGCCCTCGGCGTCGACCTTGTCGCTCAGCTGCACCAGCACGCCGCCGGAGACCTGGCGGATCTCGGCCGGGTAGCGGCCGTAGCCCTCGGGCAGGGCCAGCAAGCGGATGTTCTTCTTCTTGGAGAGGATCTCTACGGCTTCGGGCTCGAAGTCCGGGGCGATGACGACCTCGGTGAAGATGTCCTTGACGGTTTCGGCCATGGCCGCGGTCACCGGGCGGTTTGCCGCGATGACGCCGCCGAAGGCGGACAGCGGGTCCGTGGCGTGGGCCTTGGCGTGGGCGTCGGCGATCGGGTCCACGGCGTCGGCCGAGGCCACTGCCACGCCGCACGGGTTGGCGTGCTTGATGACGGCGACGGCCGGCTGTTCGAAGTCGAAGGCGGCGCGCAACGCGGCATCGGCGTCGACGTAGTTGTTGTAGCTCATGGCCTTGCCGTGCAGCTGGTCGGCCTGGGCGATGCCGGCCGGGGCGGCCTTGTCAACGTACAGGGCTGCCTGCTGGTGCGGGTTCTCGCCGTAGCGCAGGACCTCGGAGCGCTCCAGCGCGAGGCCGGTGTATGCGGGCCAGTCGATGAGGCCGTCGCCGTCCTCGTCGAGGAACTGCGCGGCGGTCCAGGAGGCGACGGCGGTGTCGTAGGCCGCGGTGTGCGCGAAGGCCTTTGCGGCCAGGCGCTGACGGGTCTTCAGGTCGAAGCCGCCCTCCGCGGCGGCCTTGACGACGGCGCCGTAGGCTGCCGGATCAACGACGATGGAAACCGCTGCGTGGTTCTTGGCGGCCGAACGCACCATGGCCGGTCCGCCGATGTCGATCTGCTCCACGACGGCGTCGCCTTCGGCGCCGGAGCGCACGGTCTCCACGAACGGGTAGAGGTTCACGACGACCAGGTCGAAGGTCTCGATCTCCATCTCGGTCAGGGTCTGCATGTGCGCCGGGACGCGGCGGTCGGCAAGGATGCCGCCGTGGACTCGCGGGTGCAGGGTCTTGACGCGACCGTCAAGCATTTCCGGGGAACCGGTGACTTCCTCGACCTCGGACACCGGGATTCCGGCTGCCGCGATGCGCTTGGCGGTGGAGCCGGTGGACACCAGCTTGACACCGGCTGCGTGCAGGCCGGCCGCCAGTTCCTCCAGCCCGGTCTTGTCGTAAACAGAAATCAGGGCGCGACGAATCGGGACGCGATCAAGGACGGTCTGGCTCACAGGAGTCTCCCAGGGTGCGATATGAGGGGGTGCTCCCCCATTCTACCGGCTGGGAATGTGCGCCAGACCTCTCTCTTGATGTGCGTCACACGTGCTACTTGATCATCGATCCGTCCGGGGCGGCGAGGTACCAGACTTCCTTGACGTCCTGTCCGAGGATGTCACCGGGCTTGGTGTCCTGCGCGAAGTAGTAGAGCGGCATGCCGTTGAGCGTGAGCTGCAGCTGGCCGTCGGGGCTCTTGATCGTGCCGACCTTTCCGGTGACTCCCTCGACCTTCGGGGTTTCGCTGCTCGCCACGGCGATGGGCCAGGCATCCAGGCAGGCACCGGTGCAGGCGCTGACCTTCGTGTCTTTGGTGTCCTTCAGGAAGTAGTACAGGCTCATGCCCTTGCCGTCGACGACGATGGTTCCCTTCTCCGAGTCCCCGGTCATCAGGTCCGCGGTGGCGACGGCGGGCGACGAGGCTGCCATGCTCGAAGGGGCCGCGCTGGAAGACGCCGCGGCGGACGGAGCGGCGCTGGCCGAGGAGCTGCTGGTGGACGCCGTGTTCGAGGCGCATCCCGACAACAGCACTGCCGCTCCGATCATCAGTGCGGCGGATCCGGCGAAGGTCTTGCTGTGGTGCAGTTTCATGGTGGCACTTCCTATGCAGGGGGTCTCGAAAGCCCGGTTCTTCCCGTGGCAGGATGCCACCGGAAGCGGTTTGGGGCGGGCTTCCTGACTGGTAAGACGCAGCGGTTGCCCGTTCGGTTCAGAGAAATCCACAACTTTTTTGCGCATACTCGATACGTGGGTTGAACCGTTGGTCCTCGGCGTGCGTCTAAGTGGGTGAAGAATGTCCTCGAACCAAGATGATGGAGCCGATGTGCCGTTCGATGCACAAGTGGTATCTGAGATATACCGGGAGCATGGCCCCGCGCTGCGGCGCTACGTCATGAGGGTGTCTAACGACAAGGACACCGCCGAAGACGTCCTGCAGGAAACGGTACTCAAGGTCTGGCAAGCGGCGCCGCGCATCACAGGTTCGCTGCGCAGCTACTTGTTCGCGACCGCGCGCAATGTGCTCATCGACAGGAGCAGGCGGGCCTCGGTCAGGGTGGTCGCAGCTCCGCTGACCGAGTCGACGAAGATTCCACCAAGCCCTTCCGGGCGCATCGACGAGGTCCTGGACCGCGTCATGATGGAGGAAGCGCTGCTGCAGTTGTCGGATGAACACCGCGAGGTCGTTCTGCAACTGCATTACGCCGGGTCGACGGTCGCCCAGGCCGCCGCATTCCTGGGCATCCCCGAAGGGACTGTCAAGTCACGTGCCTACTACGCGGTGCGTGCCCTACGAAGCATTCTTGAAGAAATGGGGGTTGAGCGTTGAACGCATCAAATGAACCAGAGAACGACCATGTACTGCTCGGCGCCTACGTCCTAGGTGGGCTTTCCGAGAACGAGCGCCGGGAATTCGAAATGCATCTTGGGGGATGCGCCGAATGCCGGGAGGAGCTACATCGTGCTTCGGACCTTCCGGCCCTGCTGGGCACCTTGAAGCCGGCCGAGGCCACGGCGCTCTTACGGGCGAGTCCGCAAGCCGGCTCCGTGGGACAGGAACCGGCCGGCGGACCGGAGGATTCGGCCGAATGCGTCGATCTGCTGGATCGGATGGCAGCCAAGCGCCGCGCCGGGCGGATGCGGATGGGCGCGCTCGGGCTTGCCGCGGTGGCCGCCTCCCTTGTCGCAGGGGTGTTCCTGGCCCCGGTGATCCGCCCAGGTCCATCGCCGGATGTGAGCTACGCCGTAGCAACCGACGTCGGTCCGCAGGTACGGGTGGGCATGAACGCGAAGGCCTGGGGAACCGAGCTCGAGTTCAACGGGGCCGATCTTCCCACCAATGGCGTCTTGTCGCTGTGGGTCGTCGACCACGGTGGCACCGCCGACCGGGCGGGCTCGTGGCAGGCAACGGCCACCGGAAAGACGAAGCTCACCGGGGCCGTCCCCACACCGATGGGAAACATCGCGGCGGTCCAACTGCGCGACAACGATTCCAAGGTGCTGGCGGTGGTGACGCTGCCGGAGGGGCCGGCAGCGCAGGGCTGAGCAGGGTGCGCCGAGTTGGTCGGCACTGTGCCGCCGACGCCTAGGCGTTGTTGGCACGGTTGGAGCGGTGCGAAGGGAACGTGGATCCCTAGGGTTGGTGCGCCAACTCCGGGAAATGCTTGGCCAACTGGTCCTGGGTCAGGCAGCGACGCAGGATGCGGTCCGCGTGCTCCTCGTCCGAGAGGTAGGCGACAAGGTCCGCGTTGCGTCCGACGGCCAGGGCCTCGCGCAGCGAGTCGGTGACCCTGATCAGCATCTCGTAGTAGAGGCGGTTGGTTTCTTCCCATCCGTGGTGCTTGGCGACGCTGGTGAGCGCTTGGCTCCACAGGTCCGAGGCGGAGTCGTCGAAAAGCTCGATCGAGCACCAGAACCAGTCCGGCGGGTTCCACTTGGAGGAATAGAACCCTTGGTCGTCCACGGAGTCCATGGCCTCGAGTTCCTTCAGGACGTCGTCGATGTCTTCGTCCTCTTCGTCTTCCTCTTCGTCCTCATCGTCGTCGTACTCGCGGTCGGATCCGTCGTCGTCGGCATCCGCACGCTCCTCGAAGCCTTCGTCCTCGTCGTCGAAGTCGTCCTCAACGACGACGGCCTCGGCCTCTTCGGCCTTTTGCTTGCGGGCCAGGGCCTGGAGGGAATTGAGTGCGAGCACCGGGAGATCCAGGTGGTCGGTTTCATCGGCACTGACCCCGTCCAGGGCCACGGCGTAGAAAACCTCGTTCGGGTGACGGTCAATAATTTCTTCCGCCTGGCGAAGAGCCGACACCCGTATCGCCTCTTCGAGAGCGGTCCAATCTACTCCCATATCCAGACTCTACCCCCGAGTCGCCGACTCGGGAACAGTCCGGCGGCCAGCGGGATCCGCGGCCGTGGATGTGCCGGATCCGGCGAGGACAGGCCACGATTCGCGGCAAAAAGTCAAGTGCCATTCTGTGCTTTCCACCCCGCCAGCGTAGCCTTGTGTTCAGTGCTGACCGACCGATGTCGCCGGCACCCGTTGGCCGCGCCGGACCGCACACGCGCGAGGCCCTGTCGAAGCACCCGCCCACTCGTCCTTGAAGGCCCCGCATGAACAATTTCCGGAAGCTGCCCAGCGGCGAATCTGTCGTCCAAAACCTGCCCTGGAAATGGGGCGTCCAGGGGAAGATCTTCATCATCGGCGGGCTCGGCTTCATGTTCGACGCCTGGGACGTGACACTGAACGGCGCACTGATCCCCCTGGTCTCGGCAGAGTGGGGCCTTGACCGTCCCACGGCCGCATGGCTGGGCACCGCAAACCTGATAGGCATGGCGCTCGGCGCGTTCATGTGGGGCACCATCGCCGACAAGATCGGGCGCAAGAAGGCCTTCACGTGGACGCTGTTGATCTTCTCGCTCTTCACCGTGGCCGGTGCGTTGGCCCCGAACTTCGGCTGGTTCGTCGCCTGCCGCTTCCTGGCCGGTGTGGGGCTGGGCGGTTGCATCCCCGTTGACTACGCGCTGGTCGGAGAGTTCACGCCGGCCAAGCAGCGCGGCCGCGTGCTGACCGCGATGGACGGCTGGTGGCCCGTGGGCGCCGCGCTGTCCTTCTTCGTCTCCGGGTGGGTGCAGGCAACCACCGGCAACTGGCGCCTGATCCTGGCCGTGATGGTGCTGCCTGCCCTGCTGGTCTTCTGGATCCGCCGCGGCGTCCCCGAGTCGCCGCTCTACCTGGTGCGCCAGGGGCAGCGCGACGAGGCGGCGAAGGTCATCGACGACCTGGTCAAGCGCACCGGGGCACCGGAGCAGCAGTACACCCTGCCGGACCCCGAGGAAGCACCACGGCTTTCGGCGGGCTCGTGGTACGAACAGCTGGTGAAGATCTGGCGGTTCAGTCCCCGGATCACGCTTACGTCGTGGGCGCTGTTCCTGACCGTGCTGCTGGTCTACTACCTGGCCCTCACCTGGATGCCCTCGATCCTCGCCGACACCGGCATGGCACAGTCCACAGCGTTCTTCATGACCGCCGTGATGGCGCTGATGGGCCTGGTCGGCGTGGCGATCGCCGCCCTGCTGGTGGAGCGCACCGGACGCAAGTGGCTGCTGGGCGTCACCGGGCCGCTCTCGGCGATCGTGCTGGTCATGGTGGCCGTGACGCTGAATGCGCCAAGCATGGCGCTGGCCTGGCTGCTTGTCTTCGGCGTCGTCGTCCAGGTGGCCATCCCGGTGCTCTACGCCTACGTGTCCGAGCTGTACCCCACGGACCTGCGCGGATCCGGGTTCGGTTGGGCGTCCTCCTTCAGCCGGTTGGGGGCGGGGTTCGGGCCGCTGGTCTTCGCCTCGCTCTGGCCGATCGTGGGGCTGGCCAACCTCTTCCTTGCCGCCGGTGCCCTGGTGCTGGTCGCCGTGCTCATGATGGCGTTCTTTGCACCCGAAACCAAGGGTCGTGCGCTGCAGTAGGGCACGGCTGTAGTGCATGGCGCGCGCCGGACAGGGCGCCGTTGTCCCCGGGAATGCAGGGGGTGACGGCGCCCTTCGCGTCGGAGGTGGTTCAGGACAAGCGCGCCGCGGGACAAACAGGCCACGGGGCAACCACGCCTCAGGAGAGCAGTGGCTGGTAGGACAGCGCCCGGGCCCCGTGCCAGTAGGTGTTCCTGACGGGTTTCTGTTCCGGATCGAGGTGCCTGGGCAGGATGACGTGGGGCAGCCCCTCGTGGATGACGAGTTTCGCGTCGCCGGCGTCGAACATGCGGTGGTGCTTGGTGCAACCGGGGGCCAGGCCTTCGACACTCGTGGTGCCGCCGTCGGCCCAGGCATCGACGTGGCAGAACTCGCAGTGTTCGGGCGGGACGCTGCAGCCGGGGTAGATACAGCCGCCGTCGCGCGCGAGGACGGCGCGTTTCATGTAGTCCGGGGCGAAGCGCATGCTGCGGCCGACGTCGAGTATTTCGCTTCGCCCGCCCAGCACTATCGGGATGACGGCGTCCGTGCTGAGCCGTCGCCGGATCTCGCCGACGGGGATTTCCAGTCCGTGGGCGCTCCAGCCCTGCCCGCGGGCCAGCCCGAGCAGGGTTTCGAGGTGCACGTAGACCACCAATTGGGCGGTGGGCAGGCCCGTGGCGCCCTTGCCCGCCCCGGTCTTCGGGCTGCGCATGAGGTTCAGCAGCGTCTGCAGGTGGCGCTGCGGGGGTGTGAGGCCGTCGGTGCCGGGGTCCGTGGTGTTGAACATGCCCAGGGACTGCCAGTTCGGGCCGCTTGTCCCGCCGGTTGCCGCCTGCGCCATGGCCTCGCGGTTCCCGGCAAGCGTCCGGGGGTTGTCTGATTGGGCGAAGTGGGACAGGAACACCTCCGCGTCGGCATTCACCATGCACACGTTCATGTGGGTGAAGTGCCTGGTGCGCCGCGTGATGAACACACCGGTCCGGGCACGGACGTCCTCCGGGGTGGGGCTCGCCGCGGCGTCCTCCAGCCCGCTCTCCAGGGCGTCAAGCAGCCGCCGGGTGTTCCGGGCAGTGGGTTCCTTCACGGACTCTGCCAGCTGTTCCTCGATGCGGGTGAACAGCTCGGCGGGGGCGGGCTGCTTCTGGATGCCGGGGCGCAACGTCTCGAGCCGGCGGGCAGCGTCCACGGTGGGCCTGGTCCGGGCCGCCCCCGTGCGCAGTTGTGCGGCAAGGATCGGGTAGCGGGGAGGCCGGGGGTTGCCGAAGACATCGCTTCCGGGCAGCAGCACGAACCCTCCGTCGATCCGCGCCGTGGCGTCGTAGTGGGTGATGCCCAGGGTTTCCTGCAGGAACCCGGCGGTGTCCCGGAATGCCAGCCTGCCGGTGGGCACCGTGCGGGGATCGGCGGGCAGGGCGGTTTCCCCGCGCAGGAACGCCCCGGGTGCATCGCCGATGGCGCGCAGTTCGGCGAGCGCCTCGGCGGGCAGCTCGTGGACGAGGTTCAGCTGGGCCGTGTTCGCCGCCTGGAGTTGTGCGTATTCCAGGGCCCGGTGGGCGCCCTCCACCACGCAGGCGAACAGCGCGGCCCGGGTGGGCGAGTTGGTGGTGCGTGCGGCCACCGAGGTGCACAGGGTGCCGAGGAATTCCGCGGCGGCGACCAGCAGGCGCAGTTCATCCTCGGGTGGCACGGGGTGTGCCGCGTGGCCACGGTGCTCCGTGAGCGCTTGGATGAGGGTGCCGGTTTCCATGGACCGAGTGTGCGCCCCCGGCAGCGGGCTCCGGGTGCACCGTTGCCGGTGTGTGGGATCCAGGAGGAAACCACCCGTGTTGTGCGGGGAAGCCCTTCTCGGTGGGGCCGCGCGGCTGCCGGACGTGCTACAGGCCGGACGTGCTACAGGTGCCAGCCCGCCTGGGCGACCGGGCTAGTTGGCGGCCAGGTCCGCCAGCGTCGCGATGAGCAGCCGGCGCTCGACGACCTTGATGCGCTCGTGCAGGGTTTCCTCGGTGTCGTCGTCAAGGATGGCGACGGCCTCCTGGCGCAGGATGGGGCCGGTGTCCACCCCGGCGTCGGCGATGTGCACCGTGCAGCCGGTGACCTTCACGCCGTAGGCCATGGCGTCGCGCACGCCGTGGGCGCCGGGGAAGGAGGGCAGCAGCGCCGGGTGGGTGTTGATGTAGGTGCCGTCGAAGGCGTTGATGAACTCCTCGCCGACGATGCGCATGAAGCCCGAGGAGACGACGTAGTCCGGTGCGTAGGAGAGGCATTTCTCGGTCAGTGCGTGGTTCCACTCGCCGCGGTCGCCGTAGTCCTTGAAGTTCACCACGAAGGTTTCGATGCCGGCGGCGGCGGAACGGTCCACGCCGCCGGTGCCGTGCTTGTCCGCGCCTACCGCCGCGATCTCCACGTCCTGCAGCGACCCGTCGGCGACGGCGTCGATGACTGCCTGGAGGTTGGATCCGGTACCTGATACGAGGGCTACGATGCGCATGGATCCAGTTTAGTTCGTCGCCCGGCACGAACCGGCAACCGTGTCGCGCACGGCAGCTGTGGCCTCCGGGTAGTGGCCGCGGGGCGCGGATCGCCCTGCCTCACGGCGTGGCGATCCGCCCCCGCAGGCTCAGCGAGCTGGCGATCAGTTCCCGGGTGTAGGGATGCTGCGGGTTGCCGTAGATGTCCTCGGTCCTGCCGGACTCCACGATTTCCCCGTCCTTCATCACCAGCACGCTGTCGCACAGGTGGCGCACCACCGCGAGATCGTGGGAGACGAAGACCAGCGTCAGCGCGTAGTCGTCGACAAGATCCGCCAGCAGGTTCAGCACCTGGGCGCGCACCGAGACATCCAGGGCCGAAACCGGTTCGTCGGCCACCAGCACGCGGGGCTTGCAGACCAGGGCGCGCGCGATGGAGATGCGCTGGCGCTGGCCGCCGGAGAACTGGTGGGGGTAGCGGTCGGCGGCCTCCGGGTCCAACCCGACGGCCTCCAGCAGCCCGGCGACCTTCGCCGCGCGCTGGCGCGCATCGAGCGCCTGCCCGGGCACCAGCAGCGGTTCGGCGACGATGTCGCGCACCCGCATGCGCGGGTCCAGCGAACCCATCGGGTCCTGGAAGACGACCTGCAGTTGCCGGCGCAACCCCGCCAGCTGGCGCTCCGTGGCGCCCGCGACCGTGGTCCCGGCCACCGTCGCGGAACCGCTGGTGGGTTGGTCGAGGCCGGCCAGGATGCGCAGCAGCGTGGATTTGCCCGAACCGGACTCCCCCACGATGCCCAGGCGCTCGCCGGCCGCGACGGTGAAGGACACGTCCCTCAGGGCGCGGACTTCCGGCCGCGGGCCGAAAAGCGTGGTGCGGGAACGGTGGTAGGTCCGGTTCAACCCGGCAACGCTGATCAGCGGGGGTGCCGCCGGAACCCGGGCTGGGGTATCCGGTACCGGGGATCCGGGCAAGCCCGTGCCCTGCCCGCGGGTCTCCGCAGGGCCTGCTTCCGGAACAACGCCCGGTTCGAGCAGGTCCCCCGGTGCCGGCGGTACGTACCCGGCAGCGGTGGCCACGGTGAACAGCCGGCCGCGCACGTCGGTCGCCTCCAGGTCGCTGGCGGCCAGCAGGGCGCGCGTGTAGGGATGCTCCGGGGCGGAGAAGACCCGGTCCAGCTCCCCCGACTCGACGATCCGCCCCCGGTTGAGCACCAGCACGCGCGTGCACATGCTCGCCACGACGGCCAGGTCGTGGGTGATGAATAGCAGCCCGGTGCCGCGCTCGCGCACCTGCTCGGACACCAGCCCCAGCACCTGGCGCTGCACCGTGACATCCAGCGCGGTGGTCGGCTCGTCGGCCAGCAGCAGCTGCGGGTTGTTGGCCAGCGCCATGGCCACCATGACGCGCTGGCGCTGCCCGCCGGAGAGCTGGTGCGGGTAGGCGCGTGCCGCAACCGCCGGATCCGGGATCTTCACCGAGGCCAGCAGTTCGACGGCGCGCCGGGCCGACGCCTGGCGGTTGGGCACGGTGCGGTGCTGCGTCATCACCTCGGCGACCTGGGCCCCGACCCGCATCAACGGGTTCAGGGCCGTGAGCGGCTCCTGGAACACCATGGAGATCTCGTCCCCGCGCAGCGGGCGCATGGCCTGCTCCGGCGCGGTGAGCAGGTTGGCGTCGACCCCGCGCAGCCGCGCCTCCCCGGAGACATCGAGCTCGCCGGGCAGCAGGCCCAGCAGGGCGGTTGCGGTCAGCGACTTCCCGGAGCCGGACTCGCCGATCAGCCCGATGCGCTCGCCGGCGGCCATGGCGAAGCCCACGTTGCGCACCAGCGCCGTGGCGCCCGAACGGATGGTCAGGCCCTTGACCTCCAGCAGCGTCGCATCCGGCGTCGTTCCCTGCCTCGGGTCCGGCGTGGTTCCCTGTGCCCCGCTCATGCCTTGCCCCTTCCGAGTTTGGGATCGAAATGGTCGCGCAGCCCGTCGCCCAGCAGGTTGAATCCCAGCACGGCGACGGCGATGGCGGCCCCCGGCCAGAGTGCCATGGCCGGGAAGGTGCCCCAGTACTGCTGGGAATCCTGCAGCATGCGCCCCCAGGACGGCACCGGGGGCGGGGTGCCAAGGCCCAGGAAGGACAGTGCCGCCTCGGCCAGCACCGCCAGCGCGAAGGTCACCGAGCACTGGATGACCAGCATCCCGGCGAGGTTGGGCAGCACGTGGCGCCGGGCGATGCGCAGCGGGCGCTGCGAGGCGGCGCGGGCCGCCAGCACGTACTCGGCGTTCATCACCTGCAGCGTTCCCGCGCGGGCCACGCGGGCGAACCCGGGCACGGAGGCCAGCCCGATGGCGGCCATGGCGCTCACGGTCGAGGCGCCGTAGATGGCGGCGAACATGATGGCCAGCAGCAGGGCGGGGAACGCCAGCAGGATGTCGGCGCCGCGCATGGTGATTTCCTCCACGGCGCCGCGCTTCATGCCGGCCCAGATGCCCAGCGGGGTGCCGATGAGCACCGCGATGCCCACCGAGACGACGCCGACCAGCAGCGTGATGCGGGCCCCGGCCAGGATGCGGGAGAACATGTCGCGGCCCAGGTTGTCGGTGCCCAGCCAGTGTGCGGCACTGGGCAGCTGCAGCCTGGCGGGCGGGTCGATCCGCACCGGGTCGTAGGGGGTCCAGAAGAAGGAAAGCACGGCGGTGCACAGCACCAGGCCCACCAGCACGCCGCCGACCAGCAGTGAGGCGTTCGGGCGCACGCCCCGGTTCCGGCGCCGCGTACGGCTTTCATTCCGGCGCCGGTCCCGGCGCAGTACGGGTTCGTCGGGTGCGGTTTCGGCGGGTGCGGTTTCGGCGGGCACGGGTTCTGGTGCGCTGCGCCGCGGCACGGGGTTTTCGCCCATCGTCTGTTGCTTCCCTCGTCTAGTCGGCGGCGCGGATGCGCGGGTCAAGGACGGTGTACAGCACGTCAACCACCAGGTTCACGGCCAGTGTGATGGTCACGAGCACCATGACCACGGACTGGACGGTGAGCAGGTCGCGGTTGCCCACCGCGGTGAGCAGCATCGAGCCCAGGCCCGGGATCACGAAGACGCGCTCGATCACGACGGCCCCGATGATCAGTGCGGCGAACTGGACCGATGTCACGGTCAGCACCGGGATCGCGGCGTTGCGCATCCCGTGCTTGAGCAGCGCCCGCGCGGGGGAAAGCCCCTTGGCGCGGGCCGTGCGCAGGTAGTCCTCGTGCATTGTCTCCAGCACTGCCGAGCGCACGTAGCGGGTCAGGATCGCGGACTGCACGCCGGCCAGGGCCGCCACCGGCAGGATGATGCGCCGCAGGAAGTCGCCGAAGTCCTCCCCGGGCGGCGTCCACCCGTTGGCCGGCAGCCAGCCCAGGCGCAGCGACACGATGGAGACCAGCAGGATGCCCAGCAGGAACCCCGGGATCGCGATGCCCAGCTGGCTGAGGCCGGAGACCAGCGCGCCGCTGGGCTTGCCCTGGCGCACCGCGGCGAGAATTCCCAGCGGGACGGCGATGGCCAGTGCGAGCGCCATCGCCAGGGTGACAAGGATCAGCGAAACCTGCACCTTGTCGGCCACCAGCGGGGAGATGTCGGTGCGCGTCACGTAGGACACGCCGAAGTCCCCGCGCAGCAGGCCGGAGAACCAGTCCCAGTACTGCTCGGGCAGCGGCCTGTCGGTGCCGAACTCCCTCGACAGCCGGGCGACAAGTTCCGGTGTCGCGTTCTCCCCCGCCGCGATGGCCGCCGGGTCCCCGGGCAGCACACGCATGATGCCGAACACGGCCAGCGTGGCGGCCAGGAAGGTCGCGACGAAGCGTGCGAGGTTCTTGGCGATGCGGATCAGCACGGACGGCGCCCGTCGGGGTTCACCCGGTGGCAAGCCGACGCGGGGGCCGGCGTTCGGTGGCCCGGCACCCTAGGACCAGGCAATGGTCGAGAGCGTCAGCGCCTCGCTGACCGAGTTGGCGCCGATGCCGCTGAGCCCGGACTTCGCCACGGAGATGTTCGGGAAGATGAACAGCGTGTCGGAGGCGGCGTCCTCGACGATCGTGCGGACGACGTTCTTCATGCCGGCCACGTAGTTGGCCTCGTCGGACTCGTCGGCAAGCGCCGCCTCGTCCTTGATCTTCGCGTTGTCGTACCCGATGTAGTAGTCGGGGTTGTTGAACATGGTCAGCACGTCGCGGGCCTCCACGGCCAGCACCACCGACATCTGGTAGTCGTGCCGGTTGAAGACCTGGTCCAGCCAGACCGCGGGGAACTCGGCGCCCTGGATCTTCACGTCGAAGCCGACGTCCCTGAGCTGGGAGAAGACGACCTCGGCCACGGCGTTGGCGTAGGGGCGGGTCGGGACGGTGAAGGTGACCTTCGGGCTCTCGACTCCGGCTTCCCTGAGCAGCTCGCGGGCCTTGGCCGGGTCGTGCGGGTAGAGCTCGTTGAGGTCCTCGTAGTACGGGTCCGTCGGCGGGACGGGGCCGCCCACCAAGGTGCCCAGGCCGTTCCAGGCGGTGTCGCGCACCTCCTGGCGGTCGACGGCGTACATGACGGCCTGGCGCACGCGCTTGTCGTCGAACGGGGCCACCTTGTTGTTCATGGAGAGCACGATCTCGCCGTTGGACGTGCCCTCGATGACCTGGTACTCCGGCTTGGACTCGAAGCCTGCGACCAGCTCCGGGGCCTGCATGTTGTAGACAAGGTCCACGTCGCCGCTGCCCAGCGCGTTGGTGGTGGCGATGGCGTCGGCGAAGTAGCGCAGCGTCACGTTCTTGGTGCCCGGCGCCGGGCCCCAGTAGTCCTCGCGGCCGGCGAGCTTGATGGAATCTCCGCGCGCCCAGGATTCCAGTGCGTACGGGCCGGTGCCGACGGGCTTGTTGGCCAGGTCCGCGACGCCCGAGGGGTCGAACATGGCGCCGACAAGCGTGGCCATGGAGTACAGCCAGGCCTGCGACGGGCGCTTGAGGTTGACCGTGACGGTGTCCGGGGAAACCACCTGCACGTTGTCCACGACGTCCATCTTGGATTTGAGCCCGTTGAGCCAGGCATCGGACTTGACGCGTTCGATGGAGAACTTCACGTCCTCCGCGTCGAAGTCGGCGCCGTTGGAGAATTTCACGCCCTGCTGCAGGGTGAAGGTGTAGGACTTGTTGTCGGCGCCGGTGACCCAGCTCGTGGCCAGCAGCGGCTTGATGGCGCCGGTCTGGTCGAGCGTGACAAGTCCCTCGTAGACGTTGGACATCATGGCCTGCGGGATCGCGGCCCCGGCCGTGGTGGTGAAGTCGAGGTTGACCGGCTCCCCGGTAAGCGCCACGGTGAGCGAGTCCTTGGTGTTTGCCGCACCCGGCGTCCCCGTGGATCCCGCCGTGCAACCTGTCAGGGCAAGCACCGCGCTGGCCAGGAGTGCGCCAAGCATCCCGGCACGGCGGCGTGTTGTTGAACGTTGCATGGGAGAGAGTCCTTCGTTTGTCTTGCATGGTCCCGGGCGGGGCTGTCCACCCCGCCGGAATCGGGGATCCGGGGCGCGCCTGCGCTGCCCCGACAGGCGCATTGTTCCAACGCCACAACAGACCATTATGGTATGGCCGCGCGGCACGTGCCGCCACATCCGTCGAAGCACCCCGGGTTCGGGGCTAGTCTGGATCCATGGCCGTCAGACCGCGTTCCCCCGCTGCGGACCCCGCACGCCCGCTGCTTGCGTGGGTGCGGGCATCGATCCTGCTCATGGCCGTCGCCTACGCCGCGTCCGTCGCCCCGCTGCCGTGGCGCCTGGCCGGGCTGCCCTTCGCGCTTGCGGGCCTCGTCGTCGGATTCACCACCTGCCTCAAGGCCTTCGCGAACCCCGGTGCCGGGTTCCTGAAGCTTGCGGCGCCGATCGCCACGCTGGCCTGCCTCCTGGTGGCCACTGGATTGGGGGCCCAGGCCCTGTTCTACGGCCAGAGCCTCGAGTACCAGCGCTGCATGAAGGACGCGCTGACCCTGGGCTCCCAGCAGCAATGCCTCACCAACCTGCAGGAGAACCTGCTACCCGCAACCCCCCGGAAGGAACCATGAGCGAGCAACCGATCCCCGAAACCAAGGACTGGACCTGGGTGTTGGAGTCCGCGTGCGGCGAATGCGGCCAGGACGTCCGGGGCCTTGACCCGCAAACGATCGCCGGACTGGTGCGTGGTGGCGTCCCGCGCTTCGCCGCTGCCCTGTCCTTGCCCGGTGCCGGAACCCGGCCGGCCCCGCAGGTGTGGAGCCCACTGGAATACTGCGCCCACGTTGCGGACATGTACGAGGTGATGGACCGGCGGATGGGGCTCATCCTCGGGCAGGACGAACCGACGTTCGCGAACTGGGACCAGGACGAGGCAGCGGTACGGCTCGGCTACGCGGCGCAGTCCCCGCGGGCCGTGGCCGAACGGCTGCAGGCGACGGCCGAGGCGTTCGCCGCCACGCTGGAGGGTGTGGGCCCGGAGCAGCTCGGGCGCCGGGGCCTGCGTTCCAACGGGTCGGTCTTCACTGCCGCCACGCTGGCCCGCTACGCCTGGCACGATGCCGTGCACCACCTGCACGACCTCGGGGTGTAGCGGGAGGGATGGCGCGGCGGGGCGTTGCGGGGAACCCGGCGGCGCCCCCGGCTAGACGCCAAGGACCGGGTCGTGCTCCAGCAACGGGGAGACCAGGTAGCCGATGGCCGTGCCGATGGCGACCTCGGCCGCCAGGAACAGCGCGGTCAGCAGGATGTTCGGGCCGATCTCCGTGAACCGGCCGATGCCCAGCGAGCCGCTGGCCAGCCAGCTGCCGGCCAGCGACAGGATCCCCGCGGTGGCCCCCACGGCGATGCCCAGCACCACGGTGGACAGGCCCAGGGACACCCACCGCGAGCGGACGCGAAGCGAGATCCAGTCGTCGAAGTGGTTCTCCCCCACGCGCAGGAAGTACCAGCCGGCCATGAACCCGGCGAGCACCGGCAGCAGCATGAACACCCAGGCGTAGGTCAGGTCGCCGGAGGGCAGCGCAGCCAGCAGCGGGACCGCGGGCAGCGGACCGACAGTGGTTTCCAGCGGGGAGATGGTGCTTCCCACTCCGAAGGTGAACCCGCCGCCGGTGAGCCAGGCCAGCGTCCAGAGCACCAGGTTGGGCATGACCCCGAGCTGGCCGAGGGTCAGCACCGCGGAGCCGATGGGCCCGGGGCGCAGCTGCTGGTAGACGTTGGAGATGTCGACCCAGTGCAGGCCGAGGTTCACTGTCAGCAGCAGCGCGGCAAGCCCGAACGTCATCATGTAGGCAAGGGTTCCGCCGCAGACCACGGCCCACAGGTAGGAACCGGCCCAGCGCGAGTGCTGGGAGGTCTTGGAGATCCAGGCCGCGGCATCGAAGCCGATCAGCCTGCCCCAGGAACCCGCCTCGCGGCGGGCGCCGATGATCACGCCGGCCCCGGCGGAGACCAGCGGAATGGTGGAGGCCATCAGCAGCGTGGTCCGGGCCTCGTCGTTGTTGACGAGGAAGCCGGTGAAGAGGCCGCAGAGCAGGTAGACGCCCAGGGCGCCGAGGATGCCCTGCCACAGCTGGTCGGTGTAGGAGGCGCGGGCGATGCGCCGTCCGGCCCGCCAGCAGAGGAAGAACGGGATCAGCGTGAGTCCCAGCGGGACGAGGTTCAGCACCGCGGGGGCGTGCGAGGGGTCGGCGCCCGTTCCCACCTGCAGCAATTGCAGGGGAACGCCGTGGATGAGCAGCCACATCTGCCCGCTCATTTTCAGCACCGACTCGATGCTGCGGTCCGCGAAGCCGCCGCTGAACCAGACGGCCATCCACGGGATGACCACGAGGAATGCGGAGAAGAGGGCCGCCTGCAGGAGCTCGAAGGCGCCCTGGAGGAACAGCGGCATGGGCCAGCCGGCAGTCAGCCGCTCGCGCGCCGCGTTCAACGCCGCTGCGGCCGGCGGCTTTTTCTTCTTCTCGTTCATTGGTTCAATCGTGCCACCGATGCGCCCGCAGGCGGTTCACCGACTCGCACCCGGCAGGGCGCTTTGCCCGCCCCTTCCCGCCTCAGAGGGCGCGCAGCCCGCTCACCAGCGCCGTCACGGCCCCGACGAAGGCGCAGCACAGGACGAAGAACCGGGCGTGCTTGTCGCTGACCACGCGCTGGACCCGTTCCCCAATCAGCACCCCGCCCCAGATGAAGACCGCAACGCCGATCCAGGCCCAGGTGGGAAGCAGCGGCAGCTGGTCCGGCACGGTGAGGAACTTCATGCCGATGGTGACAAGCCCCGTCACCACGAAGAAGGGCTGCAGGGTCGCCGCGAAGGGGCGTTGCGGCCACCGGGCCAGCACCGCATAGGCGCTGACGGCGGGCCCGCCGACGCCCGCCAGCGAGTTCGTCAGGCCGGAAAGGAACCCGGCGCCGGCCTTGGGCACCTGGCCGGACACCGTGACGTCGGCGCGGACCAGGACCAGCGAGAGCAGCAGCGCCGCCAGCACCACGGACCCGACGATGATCGACAACGGCGCCTGCGGCAGGCCGCCGGCCAACACCGCCCCTGCCACCGAACCGAAAACGCTGAATCCGGTGAGCCACCGGAACATCGACCAGTCGATGTCCTTCCAGACCCGCGGGACGATGATCGCGGAGGACACCACGCCGCAGATGTTGACAAGGAATACGCCCTGGTGGGCACCGAGGGCAAGCACCAGGAACGGCGAGACGAGCATCGCGAACCCCAGTCCCGCAACGCGCTGGGCGACGGCACCGATGGCAACCATGCCGAGCACCAGAAAAATAAGCGAGAGATCCATTCAAGCGAGCCTATGCTGTTTCGCCGGGCCACCACGGATCCGGTGAGGCACGCCACAGCGCGGCAGACGGGTGCCCGCTGGTCCCAAAGCGGGGACCAGGTGGCTTCACCACCCAGCGCCGGCTCCGGCCCGTGGATCCGGCCGGCGGGAACACCAAGGCGGGACGGTGGCCCGCCGCCGGTGGCCCACCGTCCCGCCCTTCCGGTTCCTAGTAGCTGGCCGGGGTTCCGTTCGTTGCGGCCTCGGCCGAGACGAACTTCGCGGCAAGTGCTTCGGAGCCGCGTGCCAGCAGCGCCACATCGGCGCCAACCCCCACGAAGTCGGCACCGAGTTCGATGTACCGCTTGGCGGTTCCCTCGGCAAAGGCGTTGACGCCCACGAACTTGCCGGCGGCCTTGCCCGCGGCAATGGCCTTCCCCACGGCCGCGACGACCTCCGGGTGGTCCTGCTGCCCGATGACCCCCATGGAGGCGGCCAGGTCCGAGGGGCCGATGAAGATGCCGTCGACACCCTCGGCCGCGACGATCCCCTCCACGTTCTCCACGGCCTGCGCCGACTCGATCTGCACGATCAGCGTCAGGGACTCGGAGGCACGGTCCAGGTAGCCGGGGATGCGGTTCCAGCGCGCCGAGCGGGCCAGCGCGGATCCGACCCCGCGCACGCCCATCGGCGGGTAGTGGCAGGCCTGGACGGCAGCGAGCGCTTCCGCGGCAGTGTTCACCATCGGCACGATCAGCGACTGCACACCCAGGTCCAGGTACTGCTTGATGAGCACCGTGTCGTTGACCGGCGGGCGGACCACCGGCACCACCGGGTAGCCACGCACTGCCTGCAGCTGCGCCAGGATTGACTCAAGCCCGTTGGGCGAGTGCTCGGCGTCGATGAAGACCCAGTCGAAGCCGGCACCGGCGCAGATCTCGGCGACCAGCGGGGACCCGGAGCACACCCAGATACCTGCCAGCGAACGCTCCGCTGCGGCAAGCACGTCCTTGAAGGACGGGTCGGGATCTACGCGAAATGGCATGTCACTGTCCCCATGCGTCCGTAGTCGGCAAAGACGGTGTCGCCCTTGTCCACCCACATGGGGCGGGTGAAGGAACCGGCCAGGATGATCTCGCCCGCGTTGAGCTTGTCGCCGTGGGCGGCGATCTTGTTCGCGAGCCAGTACACGCCGGCGGCCGGGTGGTTCAGGACGCCTGCGGCAACGCCGGTTTCCTCGACGACCTGGTTCTTGAACAGGATGCCGGAGACCCAGCGCAGGTCGATGTCCGAGGGCTTCATCGGGTTGCCGCCGATGACCATGGCGCCCATGGCCGCGTTGTCGGAGATGGTGTCGACGATGGTGCGGCCCTCCATCTCGATGCGGGAGTCGAGGATTTCGAGGGCCGGAATGACGTACTCGGTGGCGTTGAGCACGTCGAAGATGTTGGCGTTGGGGCCTTCGACATCCTTGTTGAGCTTGAACGCGAGTTCCATTTCCACGCGCGGGTGGGTGTACTTGTCCCACTCGAAGGTGCAGCCCGAGTCCAGGACCATGTCATCGAAGATGACGCCGTAGTCCGGTTCGGTGATTCCCGTGGCCATTTGCATGGCGCGGGAGGTCAGGCCGATCTTGCGGCCGGCAAGCCGGCGGCCGTTGGCCTCGGAGCGCTGGCGCCACAGGTTCTGGACCTTGTAGGAGTCTTCCACCGTCATCTCGGGGAATCGCGCGGTGAGGCGTTTGACCGGAACGCGGTCCTGACCCGCCTGCACGAGTTCATCGGCGATCTGGGTGATGGTCTCATCATTGAGCATGCTGGTCTTGGCCCTTCCGGAGATGGAGATTTGCTGCCGGGCCCCGTCGGTAATCCGGGGCACACTTGATCATGGTAGCCAATGGGTAGCGCAACTCACATTCGGTGCAGCTACATGTCAATGAGCGGTTCATGCCCGGTTAATGTTCGGCTTCTAGCGTGGGTCCCATGATCGGGAAACGACACAGGACCCCAGGTACGCAACACCGGAAACCATTCGGCGTTCCGGACACCACGGCGCGGGACCTCGCCGCCGCGCAGGACCTCTACGCGTTGCTGGTCCACAACCGCACCGGGGCCGCAGCCGACCTTTTTGTTGCGGCGTTTGCCACCGGTGGCCCGGAACAGGTCCGTATCGAGGAACTGGCGGTGTTGCTGCTGAGGCAGGTCGGTGCCGAGCCGAAGGCCGCACACCGCGCGTTCTCCCTTTGCCTGGAGCCGAACGGCACCGCGGCGCGCGTGGCGCTGGAAATCCTGTGGCTCTGGGAGCGTGCGGGGGTCGCCAAGGTGTACCCCACGGAGGCGAACGCGATCTTCCCTCTGTTGCGGGGCAACCGCGCGCTCTCCAGCCCCTATCCGCTGACGGCTCTCAGCGAGGTGTTGGCGGCCCACGACCTTCCGGTTCCCGAGGTGCTGACCACCCACTGACGGCGTGCTCTCAGGCTCAAGGGATGCCGCTACCGGGCTGCAGCCAGTGCTCCTGCAGCAGCCGCCACGAGCTCCGGGCTTGTCACGTCGAACGCCGAGTCTCCGCCTCCGGGGCCGGAGGCTCCCCTGGTGGCATGGGAGCGTGCCGAGAGGTGGACGCCGTCCAACCCCGCCAAGGCCGGGATGTCCTCGATCTTCACGCCGCCGCCGGCCTGGATCTGCGGGTTCCCCTGGGCCGCGGCATGCAACTGGTGAAGCATCCCGGTGCCGGCACCGGATCCGGGGGCTCCACCCGAGGTCAGGATCCGGTGCGCGCCCAGGGCACGCAGCTGGGAGACAAGATCGGCGACCGGCATCCCGTTTTCCAGAAGCACGTCCACGCAGCGGTGGATGGTGATTTCGATGTCTGGGTTCACCGCGTGCGCTGCCGTGGCCATGGCCGAGAGCACCGGAACATCAAGCGCGGCGTCCCCCTCGGTCAGGGCGCCGATGACGATACCGGCGACACCCGCCCGGGCCGCGTGGGCGACGTCGGCAACCATCAGCTCGACCTCGGCCGGGGAATAGGTGTAGCCGCCACCGCGCGGGCGGATCAGCACATGGACGCCGATCCCCACGGCCACGGCCTGTTCGATGGTTGCCAGCGAAGGGGTCATGCCGCCCGTGACCAGGGCGGCGCACAGCTCGATGCGGTCCGCACCGTTTTCCAGGGCGATCCGCGCGCCTGCCGCGTCCTGGACGGCGATCTCAAGTTTTGTCATGTTCCTAGGCTCCCATGGCCAGTGGCGGGAACACGGTGGCGGGGCGGGGTCCGGCGCGTCCAAGCCGGCGCCTGCGCGTGCTTCCCGTTACGGACGTCCGGGCGGGGCGTCCTGTGCCCCGTGGGGTCGCCTCCGAAAGCCGCCGCCTGTGCGTCAGCCGATGCCCGGGTCCTCGACCGGCGCGTCGGGCAGCGAGGGGCGCGGCTTGATGATGCGCGGGAGTGCGAACAGCAGGACGAAGACGACAAACATCGTCGCGCCCCCGACCACCGCTCCGCTGCGCCACCCGTCGAGCACCTGCACGACGAACCACACGCAGCCGGCGACGAGCATTCCGACACCGGGGATGACCAGTTTGGAGATGGCATGGCCCATGCGCACCGTGGTGACCTTGACCCGGTGGCCGAACAGGTGCCGGTGGACGGCCACCGGGGTGACTATCAAAACGATCAGCAGCGCCGAGAAGACCAACAACACCATGTAGAAGGCCCTGTCGGCGGCGCTGAGTATCGTGAATCTGGATTGGAATGGCAGCACGACCAGGAACGCCGCAAGGATCTGCGCTCCGGTCTGCATGACCCGAAGTTCCTGCAGGAGCTCGTTCCAGTTCCGGTCCAGCCGTTCTTCCACCGACTCGTTGCGGCCCTGCGACATAGGTTCCTCCTCCCCGTGTCCAAGTGTTGCCCGATCCCGGATTGCCTCCATTCGGGTGTTGACTATCAACCTATCGAATGCCGCTGGCTTGTGGGGTCAGAAAAGGGGATGGATTTGTACCGCTGGGGGTCGAACGAGTCTAAGCTGGCTAAATGACCGCCCACCCATTCGACCTCCTGACCGTTGACCAGATGCGCCACAACGGGTCATTGAAGTGGACCGAATTCCCAGGGAGTTTGGGGGCCTGGGTAGCGGAAATGGATTTCGGAACCGCTCCCGGAGTCATCGAGGCGGCTCAGCAGACCTTAGCCAACGGGCTCACCGGATACGCCCCGAGTTCGCTGGTGCGCGAGATGCAAGAGGCCACCTCGGACTGGCTCGGCACACGCTTCGGTTGGACAGTTGAAAGCGACCAGATCCGGCCCACCAACAGCGTCTCGGCGGCACTCGACGCGGCAATCATGCATTTTTCACCGATGCACCGCCCCGATGCGCCCTTGGTGTTGCTCACTCCCGCATACATGCCGTTCATCTTGGCGGCGTCACGCTTCGGCCGGCGGTCCACCCAGGTGGCGATGCTCCAAACCGACACCGGGTGGGAGCTGGATTGGGTGGCCCTTGAACGCGCCCTGGACGGCGGGGCCTTGCTCGTTTTGGTCAATCCGCACAACCCCCTCGGGAAAGTGTATTCCCGGGCCGAGTTGCAACGGATCTCGTTGCTTGTCGAGGCCACCGGCTCGCGGGTATTCGCCGATGAAATCCATGCGCCGCTGGTCTATGCGGATTCGGTGCACGTGCCGTATGCGTCCATCAGCCCGACCGCCGCGGGCCATTCGATCACCGCCATAGCCGCGACGAAGGCGTTCAACCTGCCGGGACTCAAATGCGCCCAGCTGGTCTTGACGAACGACGCCGACCGGACGCGCTGGGCCCCGGTGGCCGACATCCCTGAACATGCTGCGGCGAATGTGGGGCTGGCTGCCACGACGGCGGCCTACCGCACCGGGGCGGGGTGGCTGGACGGCGTGGTCGGGTACCTTGACCAATCACGCCACCTGCTCGGAAGCCTGATCGCAGAGCACCTTCCGCAGGTCAGGTACCAAGCCCCGCAAGGAACCTACCTTGCCTGGCTGGATTTTTCGCGTCTTGCGCTGGAGCCCAATCCCGCGCAGTTCTTCCTGGCCGAGGCGCAAGTTGCGTTGACGGGCGGGAGCGCTTGCGGGAAAGGCGGCAGCGGCTTCGTGCGGCTCAATTTCGCCACACCCGGCCCCGTGCTGGGCGGCATGATCCACCGGATGGGTGCCGCCGTGGACGGGTGCGACAAGTTCGACGCCACGGACCCGGAGTTCGCCAGCTAGGGCGGACCCCGCACGTCCCGGGATTGCTCCGGGTCGCAGCCCGGGGTCGCCCCCAGGCTGCGAGGAGGCAACCGTCTAGACGGAGCGGATGTTGGCCAGCAGCTGCTCAAACGGCAGCGAACTCATCGTGTCCCGTGGGTTGGCAGTATCGCTGACGTTCGGGGCAATCGATCGGGTGTCGCCCAGGTCCTGGACCACTGGCGCGCTCCCACCGCTGCGAGCCATCATCGCCAGCGCCAGTTCGCGTCCGGCGAGCCGTTCGCGGTCCGCCAGTGCACCGTGCCCCTGGTCGGCACCCCAATCTTCCGGGGAGGCAAAAACGCTGGTCGGCATGATCGAGGCACGCAGGTAGCTGAAGATCGGACGCATGGCGTAGTCGATGACGAGGTTGTGCCTTGGGCTTCCGCCCGTTGCCGCCAGCAGTACCGGCTTGTCCTCCAACGACTTGGGGTCGAGCACGTCGATGAAGGACTTGAACAAACCCGACACCGATGCGGTGAAGACGGGGGAAACCATGACAAGCGCACCGGCAGCGGTGACAGTGTCGATGGCGTCCTGGAGCCGCGGAGGTGCGTATCCGGTCAACAGGTTGTTGGTGATGTCCGTGGCGTAGTCGCGGAGCTCGAGGACTGTCACATCTGCTTGGAAACCCCTGATCGCAAGCTCGTTGGCAGCCGCTTCGGCCAGCTGCCGCCCGAGCAGACCCGATGTCGACGGGGTGCCGAGGCCGCCAGAAACTACGACGATTGACTGGTTCATGATCTAGGAATTTCCTCTCGAGCTTTGAATGCGTTTGCATGTAAAACACGGGTGGTGGCAGTTTCATTCCCGGCACCCCGGGGCGCCCTCCACTATTCCTCCGAGGTGTCGCCACCCGTTCCGGACCGCCGCGGCAGGGCGCACGCGGCACCGAGGCAGCGGCCGCGAACCGCCGCCACGGCGGCATACAGTGCGGCGAACCCGGCACCCAGCGCCGCGACGACGGCCTGCTGCCCCCAAAGCGAGAACGCCATCGACGCCAGCACCACGCATGCACCGATCCATACCAAGCGGTCACGAATCAAGGCCGCCCCCCACCCTTCGCCAACAACACTCTCCATACCCCCAAGGGTATCCCACCGAATCGCCTAACAGCACGCTGCTACCGTCGCCGGGCCCGGCTAAGACGCAGGACCCCGGCACCGACCACTCCGATCAGCACGCCGATGAGGATGACGTAGAACGCCACCGAGAAATACCCGTTGGCGCTTGTATGCGGGTTCAGGAAGGGGTACGGGTACCAGGGGTCGCCGGTTCTCGGATCCAGGACCAAGGTCCCCCGGACCAAGCTGTATCCGGCCCAGACGACAGGGAAGGCGACGATCGCCCACAGCGCCTTTGCGTTAAGCGGGCGGCGCCCCGGGGCGATGAGCCAATCCAGCATCATGACCACCGGCCCAACGACGTGCAGGATCTCATTGGACCAGCCCACAGTTGCCCCTTGCGGCAGCTCGATGCCCCGCAGCAACAAGTTGTACACGACACCGGTAGTCGCCATGTAGGTTGTCGCACCAGCCCGGAAGACCGTCCATGCATGCGAGTCGTTCTTTCGCGATGAAAGCGTGAAGATGCCAACAAACAGCGCCAGGGCAGCGAAGACATTCGATTCCACGGTGAAGAACGAAAAGAAGTTCTGGACGACGAAACCGACTTCGCCCCTGCCGGCATTTTCGTTTTGGATCGTCCGCTGTAGCTGGGCCACCAAAGCGGCCACGATGGCGATGGAACCACCAATGCGAAACACGTAGGCCAAAGCACGTCTCATAAGGGAAATCACCTTTCTGGATACTCCCCACAGCCTAATCGGAGGATCCCGCCCAGCTTCGGCATGGCGGCCCGACACGCACCGGTCCACACATGCGACGGCCCGGGCGGTCGCATCCAGCTACCGCCCGGGCCGTCACCATCCGTCGTCAGTCGGAGTGCTTGTGCTCGGTATCGCCAAGGCCGAAGGCCATGGGTCCCTTGACAAGGCGGAACAGGCCGAGCCCAGCGATCAGAACGCCGATGGCGAATCCGATCCAGAGGGGGCTGATGACGCCACCGAGCGTGGAACCGCCCGTAACGAGGAAGATCAAGAAAAGCAGCGCAATAGCGCCTCCGCCGATGAGCAAACCATTGACGTGGTGCTTCCCTTGAGCATGCCTTGGTGCCAGCGGACTGCCGCCGGTGCCCGGAATATTCGATTCATTGCCCATGTCAGATCATTCCCTTCCCTTGACCAGGCTTGTCGTTTCCGTGTGCCGCGCATGAGATGGGCGGCCTGGTCGGCCCGACGCCACACCAAGTCCGTAGCTGCCAGGCGGCGCATCCTGGTGAATCGAAGATGCGCCCTGGTGCCTCAAGCCCGACGTGTTGCGTCCCTTGCCGAAGCTTCGACCTTCTTCATCCACAACCTCCGCTCAATCCGGCGTTCCGGCCCGACATCACCAGACCCCTAGGATCTGGTTCCCCGGCGGGTTTTCAGACCACCGCGGGACCTGCCCCGGCCCGGGCTTCCGATGGCTCCCGGAACCGCCGCTCGGATCAATGGGCCGGAGCCCCTGCACGGGCGAATTTCATCGACGCCAGGTTCGCGATTTTGGGTCCGGGGACGCCTCGAATCGGCCGGTAGACCACCTTTGACGCTACGCCTATCCGGCGCGGCTTGCTAGTGGAGTTTTCCCCTGGCCGAGACCCCCGCACGGCCCACGCCATCCACCGTTCACCCGACCCGCAGGTCACCGGAACAACGGTTTCTCACCCGGCGTCGTATCGCTCTTCGTCCGAGTCGCCGTGCCGGTGTTTGGTCGAGTCGTTGCCCGATCCGTCCGGCAGGTCATCAACGCTGCGTGCCGGCGGCTCGGTCTTTTCAGCGGTTGCACCCGCGGCTTCGCCGGGCCGAGGTTCTCTGGGCTCGTTCATGGTGCGCTCCTTGCGTTCACCAGTCGGCGCAACAGGCAGCCCGAGAATCCGGGCTCGACATCTAGGCAGGCAATCGCCGGAGGCGGCTGGTCATGGCGCTCATTGGACGGCTCCACGAACTGCGGCGAATCCTTCGCTGATTGCCGCCATCCACCGGTGGCCAACGATGAAATTGGCTGTCGTTCGTCGCCTTGGCGACTTCGATTTCGGTAGCCGACGGGTTTTCCATCGGCATGTTCCCATCTTAAGCCTGTTGTTCCACATGCGGGTAGGAACTATTCGGGAACCGCCACCGCCATCGGCAAGCCACCGCACCGGGCCACATGGACCCGCGAGAATTCGAGGTCGACACCGTCCACGGGAACGACCGGCGCATGGGCGTCCTGCCAATTCCGGATCAGCATCCGGCCGGCTGCCAGCTGCGGGTCCGCCGAGACGATGACCCGGCCCACTCCGTTGACCAGCGTTGCCCGCGGATCGATTGCACGAAGCCGATCAACCAACAGCTGCTCGATGGATTCCACGAAGATGTCGGCCCCGGCGACGCCAACGATCCGCCCTTGCGCCTTGACCGGCACGGTGAAGGTCAAGGTGTATTCGTCGGTGCAGAGGAAGTCCACGTACGGTCCGGTGATGTGCCCGTCACCCGTCGCCATCGGGACAGTGAACCATTCGCGGCGCGAGTATGTTTCACCCGCCGACTCCATGGTCAGCATCAGCAGCCGTTCCTGCTTGTCGCCCTGCCACCACGCCATGTGCCACGGCGTATCTGAGACCGCCCCGAAGGCAGCAACAAACCCTGCGCCCACCAGCGGCAGGTCCCGGCGATCCAGCAGTTCCTTGGCCAGCGGCTGGACCACGGCATCCACGTCTCGCTGGCTGGGAGCCCGTTCCGGGTCGTCGAAAGGGGCGACCATTCCCCCGGCCCAGACGCGGAGGTCTTGCATCAAGGACTCAAAAAAGATGACGACGCTGCTGCCGGCGTCACTTCCGGGGGTTTCGATAGTTGTCACATTGGCCTCCTCACGTGGCGCTCGGGCGCGGTTTCCGGGATGGGTTGTTTGTTGCGGCATTGTCTGCCTGGGCTTCGATCAGCCACACGACGCCGGCCCTGACGTAGTCGTCAACCAGCCGACGGGCCGTGGCGGAGTCCGCGGATCCCATCGCGTCGAGGATGGCCGCACACAGCGCGAGCATCCTCGCATCGAAGCCGGGATCCGCATGGGCCAACGACAGCAGCGAGCCGAAATCCGTATGGAGCCGGACGTGTTCCCGCGTCAGCCGCGCCGATTGGCTCAGCGCCGCCATCTCCAGGAAGAAATCCCCCACGACGGTGCCCGGCGGGTTGGCGCCGGCGGGCTGCGGTTCCAGCATCCGGCGCAGGATTTCCAGGTCATGGTCATCTGCGGCCCCCGCTGCGAGTTCCGCGGCAGTCGAGGCAATTGCGGCGTAGTGGATGCCCAGGTCGCGCAGCTCGACGCGGCTCATGGCAGCGAGCCTCTCACGCAGCAGGCTGGCCCTGTCCCCTTGCGGCAACGTGATGAACGTTCCGCCCTCACGACCCCTCGTGGTCTTCACGAGACCACGGGTTCGCAGGGCCGTGAGCGCCTCGCGGGCCGTCATCGTGGCGACACCCAGCGATGAAGCCATTTCCGCCTCGCTGGGCAACCGGTCCCCGTCAAGCAGGATCCCGGCGGTGATGCCCGAGACGATGCGGTCTTCGACGCGCTTGGCACGCCCCTCGTCTCCCAAGGAGGCGAATACGGATGAGAGTTGACGCTGGTGCGGGGATGAATCTCGAGACATGTTCACCATCCTTTCAAAACACCGGGGTTAGAGCTTTGGCGGCTCGCTTCCGAAATCTTCTCACAGAATTTTGTCAGAAAGTGATGGCTATTACATCTAACATCTGGTTTCATAGGTTAACAGTTCGGAAGTAAGCCACACCACATCCCCTCGAGAAAGGACGACTACGGTGCCAAGCACAGCAACGCCACTCCAGCGCCCGGCCCATTCAGCCGAGTCCAGTCGCACTCCAGCGATTTCCCTCCAGCAGGTCGGCAAGTCCTTCGGCGACTTCCATGCCGTCAAGGGACTGGATCTTGATATCCGCAGCGGCGAATTCTTCTCCCTGCTTGGCCCCTCGGGTTCCGGCAAGACCACCGTCCTGCGCATGATCGCGGGTTTCGAACTGCCCACCGCGGGCCGCATCGAGCTTGGCGGCAAGGACGTCACCTACGCAGCGCCGTTCGAACGCGACGTCAACACCGTTTTCCAGGACTATGCGCTCTTCCCCCACCTGACGGTGGCGCAGAACGTCGAGTACGGACTCAAGCTCCGGAAGCTGCCCAAGGCCGAACGCACGGCACGGGTCAACGAGGCCCTCGAGATGATTCGCCTGCCGCAGGTTGCCGGACGCCTGCCGTCCCAGCTGTCCGGCGGCCAGCGCCAGCGCGTCGCACTGGCCCGCGCCCTGGTCCTGCGTCCCCAGGTGCTGCTGCTCGACGAACCGCTGGGCGCCCTGGACAAGCAGCTGCGCGAACAAATGCAGATCGAGCTCAAGCAAATCCAGCGCGAGGTCGGCATCACCTTCGTCTTCGTTACTCACGACCAGGAAGAGGCCTTGACGCTTTCGGACCGGGTGGCGGTCTTCAACGAAGGAAAAATCGACCAGGTCGGCAGCCCCGAGGACCTCTACGAACGCCCGGCCACCCGCTTCGTGGCTTCCTTCCTGGGAAACACCAACCTGATCGAGGGCGCGCTCGCCAAGCACCTCACCGGGAATGAAGGCCTCGTCTCGCTGCGGCCCGAACACATCGTGCTTCGCCCGCAGGACTCGATGCAGGAAGCCGGCACCTCGGCAGTCCACGCCGTCATCGAGGAAATCGTCTACACCGGGCCGACAACCCGCTACGTGGCAGTCACCGAGCACGGCCCGGCGCTGGTCATCCAGGAACAGAACGGCGCCGGCTCCAGCGGAGCCCAACGAGGCGACAGGGTCAGGCTCGAATGGCCCTCCCGCTTCAACTACACGGTCTGAAACTCGCTCCACTCCCCATCCAAGGAAGGCACACCATCATGAAACGAACCAAGAAATTCCTGCCGCTGGCCGGACTCGCCTCTCTCTCGCTGGTCCTGGCCGCTTGCGGCGGCGGCGGTAGCGCCACCCCCAACAGCGCCGGCATCCAGGTTCCCGACATCCCCGCCGCAACCGCGGTCGGCGAATCCGAGGGCCAGGTCAATATCGTGGCCTGGGCAGGCTTCGTCGAGGACGGCTCCACGAACCCGGACGCCGACTGGGTCAGTGCCTTCGAGAAGGAAACCAGCTGCCAGGTCAACCGCAAGGTCGGCGCCACCAGCGATGAGATGGTCCAGCTCATGCGCGGCGGCGAGTACGACGTCGTCTCGGCCTCGGGCGATGCGTCGCTTCGCTTGATCGCCGGCGGGGACGTGGCACCGATCAACACCGAACTCATCCCGAACTTCGGCAACATCGTGGACGGCCTCAAGGGCCAGATCTACGACACGCTCAACGGCAAGAGCTACGGCGTACCCATCGGCCGAGGCGCAAACGTGCTGATGTACAACACCGACAAGGTCACCACGGCACCCACCTCGTGGGAAGACACCTGGTCCGCGGAGTCCCCCTACAAGGGCTCCATCATGGCCTACGACTCCCCCATCTTCATCGCCGACGCGGCCGTGTACCTGATGGCGACCCAGCCCGAACTCGGCATCAAGAACCCCTACGCACTGGACAAGGACCAGCTTGCGGCAGCCGTCGCGCTGCTCAAGACCCAGAACGAGGTTGCCGGGGAGTACTGGAACGACGCACTGAAGGCCGTCTCCTCGATCTCCTCGGGGACCTCCTCACTGGGCACCGGCTGGCAGGTCGTGGTGAACCTGGCCAAGGCCGACGGCGGCAAGGTCGAGTCCGTCCTCCCGAAGGAAGGCGCCACGGGTTGGTCGGACACCTGGATGGTCTCCTCCAAGTCGAAGAACCCGAACTGCGCCTACAAGTGGATCGACTGGGCCTCCAGCGCAGAGGTGAACGGCAAGATCGCGCAGAACTTCGGCATGGCACCGGCCAACAAGCTGGCGTGCGAGGGTTCGAAGGAAAACGAGGCCCACTGCGAGACGTTCCACGCGACCGACGAGGCCTACTACAAGCAGGTCTGGATGTGGACCACCCCTGTCGAGCAGTGCATTGACGGCCGCACCGACGCGACCTGCACCAACTACCAGGAGTGGACGAAGGCCTGGACAGAGGTCAAGGGCTAGTTTCCCCTGCCTCTCCCGGTTCGCCGGCGGGTGGCGGGCGCTCGTTCCCACCACCCGCCGGCGGGCCCAACCCCGCCCGCACCCTCGCCACGGGCCGACCGTGGCCGTTTCCCCACCCTTCATTCCCATCAACGAGGAGGACGACGACATTCGTCGGCACCCGCCATGACAGCACTCCACAGCCCGCCGGACACCGTCCCGGCCCCGGTCGCCCCGCCATCCGCCCGCCCGCGAAACTCCTGGGGCGACAAGATCTCCCGCTACCTCTACCGGCGGCCCAAGGTGCGCGTCACAGGCTTGCTGCTGTTGCCGTTGCTGTGGCTCGGGGTGCTCTACATCGGCTCGCTCGTGCTGCTGTTCGTCACGGCCTTCTGGACCACCGATTCCTTCACCTCCAAGGTCATCCCCGCATTCACGCTTGAGAACTTCGCGGAGATCGCCACCCAGCCGGCGTACCAGGCCACAGCACTCCGCACCATCCTGATCGCGCTCGCGGTGACGGTGTTGTGCGCGCTCCTCGCCCTGCCGCTCGGGCTGTTCATGGCCAAGGTCGCCTCCCCCAGGGTGCGCGCGGTCTTCGCCATCGGCATCACCCTGCCCCTGTGGGCGGGGTACCTGGTCAAGGTCTTCTCCTGGCGCATCACCTTCGCCGAGGGTGGCCCGCTGGACTGGTTCCTGGCTCCCCTGGGCATGACGGGCCCCGGGTACGGCACCGCCGCGCTCGTGGTCACCCTCGCCTACCTGTGGTTCCCGTACATGGCGGTCCCCGTTTACTCGGCCTTCCGCCAGATCCCCGACAACCTGTTCGATGCCTCCTCGGACCTTGGGGCCAAGCCCTGGGCCACCGTCCGCACCGTGGCGATCCCGCTGCTGAAGCCGGCCTTCATCGCCGGATCCATCTTCACGTTCTCCCTGTCGCTGGGCGACTACATCGCCGCGCAGTTCGTGGGCGGCAAGACGCAGGTCATCGGCACGGTGATCGCCTCCAACATCAACCTGAACCCGCCGCTGGCCGCGGCCTTCGGCATCGTCCCGATCCTTGTCGTTGTCATATACCTCTTCCTGGCCCGCAAGACCGGCGCCCTGAAGGCCCTGTAAGGAGACGGACATGAGACTCTCAACCCCCGCAAAAACCACGCTGACGCTCATCGCGGGCCTGGTCATGGCCGCCATCTACCTGCCGCTGCTGCTGGTCATCGCGAACTCCTTCAACGCCACGACCTCCGGCGCGTTCCCCATCAAGGAATTCACCACCAAGTGGTGGGTCGCCGCCTGGAACAACGAAGGGGTCCGCGAGGCCCTGTGGACGTCGGTGAAGGTCGCTTCCGTGGCCACGGTGATCGCCCTGGTGCTGGGTTCCATGGTGGCCTTCGCGCTCTCCCGCTACGAATTCTTCGGCAAGAACACCGTGAACCTGCTGGTGGTCCTGCCGATCGCGCTGCCCGGCATCGTCACCGGCGTCGCCCTGAACAACACGTTCAAGACCGTCCTGGAGCCGCTGGGCATCGGGCTCGGGCTGTTCTCCGTGATCGTCGGGCACGCGACGTTCTCCATCGTGATGGTGTTCAACAACGTCCAGGCCCGCATGGGACGCATGAACCGCGGGCTCGAGGAAGCCGCCATGGACATGGGCGCGAACATGTTCAAGACCTTCTTCCAGGTCACCTTCCCGGGCTTCAGGTCCGCCTTCATCGCCGGCGGCCTGCTCGCCTTCGCCCTGAGCTTCGACGAAATCGTCGTCACGACGTTCACCGCGGCCCCGGGCACCGAAACCCTGCCGATCTGGATCTTCAACAACATGTCCCGCCCCAACCAGGCGCCGGTGGTCAACGTGATCGCTGCGGTGCTCGTCGTGGCCTCGATGATCCCCGTCTACCTGAGCCAGCGGCTCACGGGCGACGACAAGAAGTAGCGCCCTCCCCGCGGATCCCCGGGTACCCGGTCGTCTCATGGCTTCACCCGAAGCCGCGAGCCGGCCGGGTTTCCGGTGGGTGCCGGAACCGCCAGTTCGCAAAGAATTGTTCCCCGGTTGGGGGTGCAGGCGCGGCGTCCGGGTTTAGCCTGTGGAGATGGAAAAGACCTTTGAGTACTACATCAAGACCACACCGGAAAAGCTCTGGGCGGCCTTGATCGACCCGGAGCAGACGGCCATCTACTACTTCGGGAATTCCTACATCTCCGACTGGGTGCCGGGTTCCACCTTCACGACGACGAACCCCCATGCCGCAGGGCCGCTCGGCGAGGGGACCGTGCTGGAGGTCGAACCGAACCGCCGGCTGGTGGTGACGATGAACGCCCTGTGGAGCGAGGCCGTCCAGGCCGAGGGCGAAAGCCGGATCACCTACGAGATCACCCCGGTCGAGGACACCTGCCTGCTGACGGTGACGCACGACAGGATGAAGGCCGGTGCGCACCCCGAGCTGTACGGCGGCTGGCCGATGATCCTCTCCGGCATGAAGACCTGGCTGGAGACCGGCGAGCGGCTGACCACGCCGGGCTCGCTGATGTACACCTGAGTGACAGCCGGGGCCGCTGCCCTACTGCACGGAGAACTGGATCCGCTGCCAGCCGCTGGCACCGTCCGGCGCGGGGTTTGCCTTCTGATCGCTTTGGAGCACGCCCTGCCCGTCGATGGCCCTCACGCTGACGGTGTGGGTTCCGGACGTCGCCCCGTCCCACGCGTAACGCCACTGGCGCCAGGTGTCCAGGGATGCCTCGGCACCCAGTTCGGCATCCACCCACTCGCCGTCGTCGACCTGGACCTGCACCCCCGAAATCCCCCGGGTCTGGGCCCAGGCCGTTCCGCCCATGACCACCGTGCCCGCGGGGACCGTGGCCAGGGGGCGCGGGACGTCCACCCGCGAGGACATCTTGATGGGGCCGTGGTCCGACCAGCCGCGGGTGGTCCAGTAGGCGACCTTGTCCGCAAAACGGGTCACTTCCAGGTCCACCACCCACTTGGTGGCGGAGACGTAGCCGTAGAGCCCGGGAACCACCATGCGCACGGGGAAGCCGTGTTCCAACGGCAGCGGCTCCCCGTTCATGCCGACAGCCAGCAGGGCCATGCGCTCGTCGGTCAGCACCTCCAGCGGCGTGGAGGCGCTGAACCCGTCGATGGAGGTTGAGAGCACCATGTCCGCGCCGGCCTTCGGGACGGCCCGTTCCAGCAGGAGCCGCAACGGGTAGCCCAGCCACTTGGCGTTCCCGACCAGCGGCCCGCCCACCGGGTTCGAGACGCAGGTCAGCGTCAGGTGGCTTTCGACGAGGTCCTCCCTGAGAAGCTCGGCGAAGCCGATGCTGAATTCGTGCTCGACCATCCCGTGGACGCGCAAGGACCAGTCCTCGGGGTTGATGTGCGGCACCGACAGCGCCGTGTCGATGCGGTAGAAATCCTTGTTCGGGGTCACGAACTGCGGCATGCCGGCCAGCTCGACCTGCACCCCTGCGGGCAGGGGTTTCGCCGGCAGCGCGGCCGCGGGCAGTCCGAGCGCCGAACGCGCGGCGTCGGCCACGTTGCGTGCCGTGGCCAGGGATTTCCCGACGCCAGCGACGACGGCCGACCCGACAAGGGCCAGCGCCGAGGCGAGCAGGAACTTCCTGCGCGAGCCACCGGGGACGGACGCGGCAGCGGCGGCCGGTTCGGAGGCTGCGGCAACGCCATCGTCATCGTCATGGCCATCGGGGACGCGGCCCGGGGTGCCGTCCGGTTTGCTGCCGGGTCCACCGGCTCCCGCGGCAGCCGCCAACCGCACCAGCCTTCCCAGCACGAACAGCGAGGCCACGGTACCCAGGACCGTCGGGACAAGGTCCGCCGGGCCCGTCTCCGGGCGGGAAATCACCGCGCCGCCGATGGCAAGCGCCAGGGCCGCGATGCAACCCGAAGCCAGGGCGATGCTGCGCCTGGCCAGCACCCCGACGAGCACCGACACGGCGACGGCGACCGCACCCATCGACACGAACAGCGCCAGCTTGTCGTTGGTGCCGAAGGTGGCGATGGCGAAGTCCTTGAGCCACGGCGGCGTCAGGTCGATGAAGACCGCGCCCATCGCGACCAGCGGGGCCGAGGAAGCGGCGAAGAAGGCCGAAGCCAGCTGCGCCACCGAGAAAAGCACCGCCGCCGAGGCGAGCCCGGCGAGCCCGAACGCCCACGCATCCCGTGTCCTGGTTGCTGTTCCGTCTTTCATGAGTGCACCTGCCCGTACGTTGTGCCGTGGCTCCGCCGGCAGAACCCGGGAAGCACCAATCACGTCGTATTCGGAACGCTACCACCGCCGGATTGGAGGGAGGCCGCAGAATCCGGGGCGGGATTCACAAGGCCTGGAGCATGATGGGTTCGGTGGTGGGGGCCGGGGAACCGGAAGCCGGTTCCACGGTGATCCCGAAGTGCGTGACGCCGTCCATCGAACCGGACACCATGACCATGCCGTCGGACGCCGCACCGTCGATCATGCCCGCAGGCACGGCTCCGGCATCGGAAATCAGCCACAGCTCGTACCCCTTGCCGCTGGGCAGCGCCGGAAGGCCCTCGGCCGTCACAGCCATCATGCCGGTGGAGGCGGAGTAGGCGAGGGTCACCCGGGCGCCGTCGTCCATGCGCTGGGTCTTGGACTTCGCGTCGGCTGCCGTCAGGATCTTTGTCAGTTCGGCCTGTTCGTTCCTCAGCGCCGAGAGCTGCTGCTCGAGCCGTTGCTGCTGCGCATGCTGGTTCACTGCCACCCCGCTCAGGACGCCGGCGGCGATCAACAGGACACCGGCCGCCAGCGCAAAGAACCGCTGGCCGCCCTTGCCCGCAGACGGCGTGCCGGTCCGCGCATCGGCGACTGTCTGGTCGGCGGCTGCCCGGTCGGCCGAAGCCACGTTCGTGGAAGTCGCGTCGGGGTCCGGGGCCTTCGGTCCGGCGGGCGCGGTGTCAGCGGCGGGCGCGGGACGGGCTTCCGGGCCGGCTTCCGCCTGGATCGGGGGAAGCTGCGGGGTGGCGCGGATGGCGGACATGATGTTTGCCTTGAGCCGGGCCGGGGGTTCCACGGGTTCGGTGGACAGCCCCAGGAGCGCGGCGGTTTCCTGGAACGCGTCGATTTCCCCCCGGACGTCCCCGGAGGCCTCCGCATGCCGGATCACCTCTTCGCGCTCCGAATCGCCCAGTGCGTTGAGGGCAAAGCTGCCGGTAAGGTCGTTCTGCTGCTCGTCCATCACGCCACCCCCATCAGGTCTCGAAGTCTGTTCATGCCATCACGTATGCGGGTTTTTGCCGTGCCCACCGGGATCTTGAGCAGCTCCGCCACTTCCACGTGGGTGTATCCGCCGAAGTACGCCAGCTGGATGGCGTCGCGCTGGGTCTCGCTCAATCGTTCCAGTGCCAGGAGAACGCGACGGCTTTCGTCGTGCTGGATGGCCGTTGATTCAACGTCATCATAGCTTTCCCGGAAGTCCTTCATGCCTTCGCGCAGGTCGCGGTCCCTGCTCGCCTGGCTGGCGCGGACCCTGTCGACAGCCCGGCGGTGCGCCAGGGTCAACAACCAGGTGGTCGCCGTGCCCCTGGCCGCGTCGAACCGCGCGGCCTGCTGCCAGGCCTCGACGAACACTTCCTGGGTCACTTCCTCGCTTTGCGCCTCGTCTCTCAGGATGCGGCGCACCAGCCCGAAGACCCGGGCGGAGAGCGTGTCGTACAGCAGCCCGAACGCGTTTTCGTCGCCCACGGCGACCCGGCGCATCAGGTCCTCGGGCGTCGGCTCGCCGTCCTGTCCCGATTCATCCGGTCGATGTGTGCCCATGCGGCCAAGCGTCTCACGCATTGCGCTTCCCGCCCACCATCGTGACCGGCGCGGCTGCTGGAAAAGTCATCTCTGCACATCCCCGGGGATCGGCATGGCCGCGATGCAGGGGGTCGGCGCACGGCGGGTGGATCCCGCCGGCTCCGGCCCCCTGGGCGGGCCATGCGTTGTGAACGCGGTCCAAGCGGCTACTTCATGGCCGGCGGCATCAGCACCGTGTCGATGAGGTAGACGGTCGCGTTGGCGGTCTGGACACCACCGCAGATCACCTTCGCCCCGTTGACCATGAGGTCGTCGCCGCTGCCGGTGACCTTGAGCTCCTGCCCCTCGACGGTCTTGTGGGTTCCGTCGATGTCGCTGGGCGCGATCTGTCCGGCCACCACGTGGTAGGTCAGGATGCTGCTGAGGGTCTTGGCATCGGCGACAGCGGCGTTGAGGTCCTTTTCCGGGATGGCGGCGAAGGCGTCGTCGACCGGGGCGAAGACGGTGAACTCCCCGCCGTTGAGCGTGTCGACGAGGTCGACCTTGGGGTTGAGCTTGCCCGAGACCGCCGCGGTCAGGGTCTTCAGCAGCGGGTTGTTGGAGGCTGCCACTGCCACGGGGTCCTGGGCCATGCCGGCCACCGACCCGTTGCCTGTCGGGACGGCCTTGGCGTAGGCCGCGCACCCCGATCCGACAAGGTTGGCTGCCGGGTCCATGGGTGATTCGCTCGCCGTCGCCGAGCCGCTCGGGGACGCCGAAGCACTCGGGGAGGCCATCGCGGAGGACGGTGCCGTGGATCCCGTGGTGGTTCCGGTGTTCGACGAGCAGGCGGTCAGTCCCACCGTGGCAACTGCGACCAGTCCGAGTGCTGCAGCAAACGTGCCGTTCATGCGCTTCATGTCATGCTCCTTGCCAGACGGCGGCGACCCGCCGTATCTTTTCCGTTCCGGATGGAACGGGCTGTCATGGAGCATTCGGTGCGCTGCCCGCCATGGATTGGGGAACCCGGAAACTATTTTGGCGGCCGCAGTTTTCGGCGCCCGGCCCGGGCACACGCGCCGGCCGGCGCGGGCAATCGGCATCGGCATCGGCATCGGGTCATGAAAAAGTGGAGAAGGGGCATCCCTCCTCCACTTCGTCCACCCGGCCTTCCTGTGGCCGGCCTACTGCTTCTTGTTGATGTGGGTCACCTGTTCGGTGTCTGCCTGCGGGGCGTTCTTCGAGCGTTTCTCTGCCCGCCGCTCCTTGATGCTCTTGCCGTGTGGTTTCTTGTGTTCGTGCCTGTGCGGCGACTTGTCCGGCATCTCGCGCCTGCTCTCCGTCGGGCTGGGGTAGCTGTTGACCGCTGATGGTCTCCCAACCCGAACGATACGCTTGCGCCGGGGGCGGCGCTAGGCCTTCGCCCCGGTGCGGGTTCCCCCGTCCGGGGTCCCGCCGGCGGCACCGGACGGGCTCTTTACCTCCGACCTGAGCAGACATAGGCTCTGGGACATGTCGGTGATGATGCGAACCATCCAAACAGCTGTGCCGTCCACGATCCTGTACCAGGACAAGGCGCGGGACGTCTTTGCCGCCCAGCCCGGCCTGACCCGGCTGGGCCAGCGGCTGATCGCCACGTCCTTCGATTCGGCACAGATCTCCACCCGCCACACCGCCGTCAACGAGTTCACGACCGAGTCCGTGGCCAAGAACCCGGACTTTTTCGACGCCGAGTCCGGGCTGCTGCTCAGTCCCAGCACCAAGGTCCGCAACGAGCTCTTTGCCCGGATCGCGCCGGGGCTCTACACCGAGGCGGCGCGCAAGGCGCTGGACGCCTGCCCGGACCTCGCCCCGTCCGACATCTCCCATGTCATAACCGTCTCCTGCACCGGTTTCTACAACCCGGGCCCGGACTACCAGCTGGTCAGGGCCCTGGGCCTGGACCCCTCCACGCAGCGCTACCACCTGGGGTTCATGGGTTGCTATGCCGCGTTCCCGGCGTTGCGCGCCGCCAAGAGCTTCTGCGATGCGGACCCGGGCGCCGTGGTGCTTGTCGTGTGCGCCGAGCTCTGCTCCCTGCACGTGCGCAGCTCGAACGACCCGGACACCATCATGGGCTCCGCGCTCTTTGCCGACGGCGCGGCGGCCGCCATCGTCACGGCCCGGGAGCACGACGGGCCCGGGGTGCGGCTCGACCACTTCGAAACCGTGCTGACCCCGGTCGGCGAGGAGGCCATGGCCTGGAACATCGGGGACGAGGGCTTCGAGATGGTCCTGGGCACCTATGTCCCGCACATCATCGACGAGCACATCGTCGGGGCGCTGGATCCCCTCTTTGCCCGGGACGGATCCGCCGGAACCGCCTACTCCGAGATCCCCCACTGGGGGATCCACCCCGGCGGCCGGGCGATCCTCGACCGGGTGCAGAAACGCCTGGGCCTGGGCGAGGAGCAGCTCATGCCGGCGCGCCGGGTGCTCAACGACTACGGCAACATGTCCAGCTCCACGGTGATGTTCGTGCTCAAGGACATCATGGAGGAGCACCTCCCCCGGGTTGCCGGGGACGGTGAACGGGTGTGTTCCATGGCGTTCGGCCCGGGGCTGACGGTGGAGACCTCGTTGATGACCCTGCTGCCGGGACGAACGCGCTGAGCCGCCGTGCAACGGGCCATCGACGCGCTGGAGGAGATGGACAGGCCGGACTGCGACCCGGTGCTGCTTGAACGCACCTACGCCCAGTTCCCCTGGGTGAACAGGGCCGTCTCCGGGTGGCGGCAGGTGTATGTGGCGCTCATCCGGCCGGCGCTGCCGCGCGGGCGCACCGGAACGATCCTGGACATCGGCTGCGGCGGCGGGGACATCGCCCGGGACCTGCTGCGCTGGGCCACCGCCGACGGGTTCGACGTGAAGGTCACGGGCATCGACCCCGATGCCAGGGCCCACGGTTTTGCGCTGCGCGCCGCGGCCCGGGCGGGCGGCGACGCGGGCCGCCTGGAATTCCGCAGGGCCACCAGTTCCGGGCTGGTGGCCGAGGGGCACCGGTTCGATATCGTGGTGTCCAACCACGTGCTCCACCATCTGGGCCCGCCGGAGCTGGCCGGGGTGTTCGCCGATTCCGAGCAGCTCGCGCGCACCGTGGCCATCCACGCCGACATCCGGCGCCGGCGCTCCGCGCTGCTGCTCTTCGGGATCGCGACGCTGCCGCTGGCCGGGTCCTCCTACATCCGCAGGGACGGGCTGACCTCGATCCGCCGAAGCTTCACCCCGCGGGAACTGTCCCGGGTGCTGCGGCCCGGGTGGCACGTGCACGCCCCCGGGTTGTACCGGAACCTCGCGGTCTGGCACGGCAGGTGAAACCCACCGTCACGGACGTGGTGGTCGTCGGCGGCGGGCCCAGCGGGCTCGCGCTGGCGATCCTGCTGCTGGAGGCCGGGATCGGCGTCAAGGTTCTTGAACCGCGCACCAGCGTCGGCGGACATTCCCGTGCCATCGGCATCCACCCTCCGGGCCTGGCGGTGCTTGGGCGGCTCGGCGTGGGCCGGGAGCTGGCCGGCGAGGGCGTCCGGATAGGCCGCGGCGTGGGGATCTCCCGGGGAAAGGTCCTCGCCGCACTGGATTTTTCCGTCCTGCCGCCGCCCCACCCGTTTGTGCTGTCGCTGCCGCAGAACCGGACGGTGCAGCGGCTGCGGGAACGGCTGGCCGGGCTCGACGGCGGGGCCCTGCTGGCCGGCGCGGGGTTCGAAGGGTTCTCCGCCCGGCCCGGGCGGCTGCGGGTGCGGGCGGTCGGGGCGGACGGAGGGCCCCTGGAGCTTGACTGCGGGTTCCTGGTGGGGGCGGACGGCAGCCGCTCCCCGCTGAGGCAGGCCGCGGGGATCCCGTTCACCGGGCGGGTGCACCCGGACCGCTACGCGATGGGCGACTACGCCGATGCCACGGGGTTCGGCCCCGACGCTGCGCTCTTCCTGCACCAAGAGGGAATCGTCGAGTCGTTTCCGCTGCCCGGGGGCGTCCGCCGGTGGGTGGCAAGGGTCGGGCCGGGCGAGCCTCCGGAACTCTCCGCCCTGGTGGCCCGGCGCACCGGCCACCAGCCGGATCCGGCGAGCAACACGATGCTCAGTGTCTTCCGCACGGCCAGCCGCCGGGTGGAGCGGATGAACCACGGCCGGGTCGTGCTGATCGGCGATGCCGCGCACGAGGTCAGCCCCATCGGGGGCCAGGGCATGACGCTGGGGCTGCTTGACGCCCAGGGGCTGGCACCGCTGCTTGCCGCGGCCGTCCGCGGGGCGCTGCCGGACGCGGAGGTCGACGGGCTCCTCGGGGGCTTTTCCGCGCGACGGCTCGCCGCCGCCGGCAGGGCCGCCCGCCAGGCCAGGATCAACATGGCGCTGGGGCGGCCGCTGGGCCCGGCGCTGGTTCCCCTGCGGGATGCCGCGGCGTCCCGGGCCTTTGCGTCGGGCCGTTTTTCCGCGGCCGTGGCACGGACCTTCACCATGGCGAACCATTGAGGGTGTTTCCCGCCCCGGTAACGGGAGGGGAGGGAAACACCGCCAATTCCCGGCGGTTGGGAGGCCGCCGCGCCATGGGTCCCGGCCCGCGGGACGGGTGTTGCCGCTAGGGCTGCAGCACCCGGGCACGGGCCAGTGGGCCCGCGGCCTTGGCCCGCACCAGCACGGAGGCCTCGGCCAGGTAGGCCAGCGGGATCTCCTCGATCTCCAGCACCTCCACGTGCTCGGGCAGCGCGCCGGCGGCAACGGCACGCTCCGTTGCCTGCCGGCGGGCATCGGCCACGGCCTGCTCGCGCGGGACGGTGTTCAGCGGGTAGATCCGCTCGAACGTGCCCGAGACATCGCCCAGCGCCGAGCCCACGGCGTTGGCCGCCCCGAGGAACTCGGGGCGCACCAGTTCGCTGATTCCGGCCAGCGACTCGGGGGCCACGATGCTGCCGCCGCCCACCAGGATCGCGGGAACGGCCGCGCCGGTGGACTTCATGCGGTCAACGGAGTCCTCGAGCAGGGTACGGATCGCGGCCTCGGCCCCGGCCAGCAGCACGGGGTCCAGCTGAACCCCGTGCGCGTTGTCCGCGGTGAAACGTCCCGCGGCGGCCGCGATGTCGGTGACGGTCAGCGTGCCGCCGCCGAAGACCAGTGCCTCGGTGCCGATCCGGTAACCGACGCTTTGCGGTCCCAGGTGCACGGTTCCCCCGGCCTCGCGGACCAGGGTGCCGCCGCCAAGGGCCACCGACAGGACATCCGGCATCCGGAAGTTCGTCCGGATCCCGCCGATCTCGGCAGCTTGGGAGGACTGCCGGGGGAAGCCGTTGACCAGCAACCCGATGTCGGTGGTGGTGCCGCCGATGTCGAGCACGACGGCGTCCTTGAGCCCGCTGAGGTGCGCGGCGCCGCGGATCGAGTTCGTCGGCCCGCAGCCGATGGTGAACACCGGGTAGCGCAACGCGTACTCGAGGGTCATCAGCGTTCCGTCGTTCTGGCCCAAGTACACCGGTGCGGTGATGCCGTGGTGGGCCAGGGCCGTGCGGAAGCCCTCGACCATGCCGCCCAGGGTACGGATCAGGGCGGCGTTGAGCACCGTGGCGTTCTCGCGCTCCAGCAGGCCGATCGACCCGACGTCCGCGGAGCAGGAGACCGGGACGCCCAGCTCCTCGCCCGCGATCCGGGCGACAAGGTCCTCCTGGGAGCGGTCCATCGGGGAGAAGACCCCGACGACCGCCACCGCGTCGACGAGCCCGCGCATTTCCGCGCAGGCCGCCCTGACCTGGTCCTCGTCCACCGGGCGGATGGTGCGCCCGTCGACCTCGAACCCACCGTCGAGCACGAACACCCGGGGTTCGATGGCCGCCCGGAGGTCGGCCGGCCACCCCTCCAGGGGCGGCACCGCCGTGGTGGCCGGGAGCCCCAGGCGGATGATTCCCACGCGTCCCAGGTTGCGGCGCTCGACGATCGCGTTGGTGCAGTGGGTGGTGCCGAGCATGGCGAAGCCGACCTGACGGGGGTCGATCCCGCCGCGTTCGATGACGGCGGCGATGGCCGCCTCCACCCCCGATCCGCCGTCCGCCGTGGTGGGGGTCTTGACAGCGGCGAGAACCCTCAGGTCCTCGTCCAGGATCGCCGCGTCGGTGTTTGTCCCACCGACGTCGATGCCAATGCGGTAGTTCATGCGCTCGCTTCCTCTCGGGACAGTTCTTCGATGGGGACGAAGTCGACGGGGTAGCCGAAGTAGGCGGGCCCGGCGGTCTCGAGGCCCTTGGCGGTGCGCCACTTCCCGTGGCAGGCCATGCCGATGACGTGGACCCGTGCCCCGTACTTCAGCGTTTCGGTGGTGATGGGCCGGCCCGTCACCGAATCCAGCACGGAGATGAGGTCCGGGGTGACGGCGGCAAGCTGCCCGTCGCGCCGGGCCAGCAGCATCTCGTTCTGGAAGGAGAGCTCGAAGAGCCCGCCCTTGTCCACGCCCAGCCCCTCGAGCACTGCGTGGCCCTTGGTGAAGCCGCCGTCGAACACCCTCTCGATGTCCACGACCTTGCCCTCGAACAACTTGTACGCGTCGAGTTCCTGCATCAGCCGGGTGGCCGGATCCGTGCCGTCCGCCGCGGGTTCCATCAGCAGCGCGCCGATGTCGCGGGCGCGGGTGAGCGTGCCGGGGATGGCGCACTCGCGCACCACCTCCCCGCCGTAGGCGTAGTCCGCCATGGTGGCCGAGCCGCCCATGGGGATGGTCAGGGACCGGGCCAGCTGTTCGGACCAGGCCCCGTCCACGGGCTTGGAAAGGACCGCATTGCCCTGCGAATCGACCATGGAGGTGTAGCCGGGGCCGTAGCCCGCCAGGTGGAACGTCACCATCTGCGCTTCGGGGAAGGCGCGGCCCATGGCGTCCGCGTCAACGATCGGCAGGCCGGTGAGCGCCGCGCAGGCCACCGGGATCAGCGAATTTCCGCCGCCGATCTCGATCGGCATGATGGCCGTCGCCTTGCGCCCGCACGCCGTTTCCAGCAGGCGGAGCACCGCGGCGAGTTCCTCTTCCGCCATGATCTTCTCCACCGCGACGGACGGGGCGCCGATCATGCCGACCGGCACCACGAAGTCCTCGTCGGTGAGCTCGTCCAGCGCCTTGACGGCGACCGGGCCGCGCTCGCGGATGAGCCTGCTCGCAATCAGGGTCCCGATGTGGGGATCTCCGCCGCCGCCGGTTCCCAGGACGGCCGCGCCGAGTGCGATCTTTTCGACGTCGGCTTCCGTGATCTGTGTGAGGGTCATGCCGTTTCCTTCGGTGAGGTGCGGTTGAGCCGCGTGAGGAGGCCCTGGACGAGGAACGCCGCAACGAGTCCGTCAAGCGCCGGGATGCTCGTCAGGCCGAACAGCCCCAGTCCGAGCCCGGCGGCCGGGTCGGAGGTCGCCAGGGCGACGAAGATGCCCGCGGCCCAGGACACGATGGCGGGCCAGCGGACCGCCGGTTCCTCGTGCGTGCCGTCGAAGACGAAGCGTGTCCGCTCGCCCAGGAAGAACTCGGCGACGTAGACCCCGCCGTAGGGTGCCAGGAAGACGCCCATGGCCGCAATGAACGGGATGAACGCGTCGTACATGCCCAGGCAGGCAACAACCGTCGCCACCACACCGGCGGCGAGCGTGAGGACCTTGCGCGACACCCCGGTGAAGATCGAGGCCAGGCTGAGCGAGCTGCCGTAGAGGTTGTTGGTGTTGGTGGTCCACTGCGCCAGCGTCAGCACGACGATCGCCGCAATGCCCAGGCCGAGCCCGAAGAAGACCATCATCAGGTCCTCCTCGCCCATCAGCCGGGACAGGACGAGTGCCACGATCACGATCAGCGAGTTGCCGATGAAGAACCCGATGAACCCGGCGCGCATGGCGTGCCGCGGTGTCTTCGCCCAGCGTGCGATGTCCGGGGAAACCACGACGCCCAGGACGAAGATGCCCATCACCAGGGAGACTGCGCCGCCGAACGTGAAGGTCTGCTGGACCGGGGCGAAGAGGGGCTCCCATCCGTGCTTGGCGGAGGCCAGCACGATGCCGAGGAAGAGGATTGCGACAAGCAGCGGAACCGCCCAGCTGCTGAGCTTTTCGATGGAGCGGTAGCCCCACAGGGCCGTGAGCATCATCAGCACGCCGCCGGCGGCGTTGAGCACCACCAGCGGGATGCCCACCCCGGTCAGTTCGCCGATGGCGGTCTGCGCGTTGCTGGCGAAGAAGCCGACCTGCACGCCGAACCAGCCGAGGGATGAGACCGCCATGATCATGGCGATCAGGATGCCGCCGATGCGGCCGAACACCGTCCGCGAGATCATGGCGGTGGTCAATCCGCTGGCGGCACCGACGTAGGTGCAGGCCATGGCGAGCAGGCCCAGCAGGACGGATCCGAGCAGCGTTGCCCAGACAGCCTGGCCGAACGGCATCCCGGCTCCAAGCTGGACACCGAGGATGGTTCCGGAGAGGTCGATGCCGATGGCGATCCAGATCAGGCTGATGGGAAGCCAGCCCTTGCGCTGGGATTGCGGGACAACGCTGAGTTCGTAGTCGCCGTCGTGCTGTTCCAGGGAAGTTTCTTCAGTAGTGGTGCGGGTCATGTGGGACGCCTAAGAGGTGGTCGCGTCGGCTAGGACGCGGGAACGGGTTGGAGGAAAGCCAGTACTTGGGCCCAGACGGAGTTCAAACGATCCCTGAAGGTCTCGGGGTCGTAGTGACGCATCTGCAGGAACACCCCGTCCATGAGGCAGAGGAAGAAGTTGCAGAAGTCATCCGGGTTGCCCGGGGTGAAGGATCCATCCGTGCACCCTGCGGTGTAGGCGTCGAGGATGAGATCGCGCAGTCGTTCCTCGGCCGTGATAAAGACCCCGGAGACGACGCTTTGGATTTCTGCGGGCGTTGCCACCAGATGGCGCAGGTGGAAGGCGAAGAGGGCCGGACGGCCCAGGTAGAACTCGCCGATGCCGAAAAGAATCTGATGGAGACGCTGCGCCGGCGATTGGTCGGCCGCGGCGTGGGCGAACTGTTCGAAGAACTCTCCATACTCGATCTGGGACTGCCTGTAGACGTCCAGATACAGCTCTTCCTTGTTAGGGAAATGTGCATAGATCGACGGTGCCTTGATTCCCACCGCCACGGCGATCGCCTTGAGCGTGGTCTCGGTGTAGCCGTCTCGGCTGAACAACTCGAACGCGGTGTCAAGGATCGTTTGCTTGCTCATCAATTCTTCCTAACGAGTATTAGTTAGGTAGAAGACTAAGCGGGGAATCAACACCCGGTCAAGAGATTACGGGCAGCCGATTCACGGACGGCATCGCGACGGCACCCCACCTTGCATGCAGGTAAATTTGCGATCGCAATTCCTATTGCATATCCGATGATTCCTCTGGCAGGCTGGGGCCATCATTGGAACTTCGGCAAGGAGACACCATGGAATTTCAGCAGGGACAAGAAATCATCCTCGGGGCACTGCCCAAGGGGATCACACTGGCCAGCGAGGCCATGGGAAACAAGACGTGGAACGTCCTCGGGCACACCTACCTCTCGAAGGTCGAGAGCGCCTCGAGCTTCGCGTGGCTTTCCCTGGACCCGTCGGGCACCGGCGTCCCTCCGCACGTCCACCCCACACAGGATGAACACATCTACATCATGGAAGGCGTGTACACCCTCTACCTCGACGGCGAGTGGACCACCGCGGGCCCCGGCGACACCGTCCGCATGCCCATGGGCATCCCCCACGCCTACTACAACAGGCATGAAACGCCGGCCAAGTCGCTCTTCTGGGTGAGCCCGGCCGGACAGCTCTCGACCCTCTTTGACGAGCTCCACAACGTGACGGATCCCGAAGAAGTGGTTCGCCTCTCGGCACTCCGCGACGTCGATTTCCTTCCGCCGGGTTCCGTCCCCGGAGCCTGAACATTGTCACCCCGGTGGGGCAGCGCCTCGGCATGCCCCACCGGACCTTCAACCCAAGGAGCCGCCCCGTGAACGGAAGCACCCTGACTTCGGATGCCCTGTACTACGGGCCCCTGGAGGAGCAACACCTGTTGCTGTCGTTGCCCGGCCACGGGGTGTCCCCGCGGGGAATCGTGGCACTGGTCCACGGCGGCTACTGGCGTTCGGGACCGGACGCCTCCCTCATGGAGCCGCTGGCAGCCTCACTGGTCCGCGACGGATGGGCAGTGGCAAATATCGAGTATCGGCGCGGCGCCACCGGCCCATGGCCCGCACCGCTGGAGGATTGCCGCCGCGCATTGGGTCTGGTTCGGAACATCGGCAGGGAACACGCGATCGGCGGTCCCGTCGTTTCCCTCGGCCATTCGGTCGGCGGCCAGCTGGTGCTTCTCACCGCCGAACTGGCCGATGCCGTCGTGGCACTTGCGCCCGTCACCGACGTGGAACGGACCTATCACGAGGCCCTGGGCGAGCATGCAGCCCTGGAGTGCTTCGGGGCCTCCCCCGCGGATGCACCCGAAACGTACCGGCAGGCATCGGCCGTGAGGCAGCTTCCGCTCCACACCCCGACTCTTCTGGTCCACGGTTCAAACGACACCCGTGTTCCGGTCGGCCATTCACTGGACTACTTCAGGGCGGCGGAGGAATCCGGCTCCGCCGTCGTCTTCCGGGAGTATGCCGAGCTCAGCCATCTGGAAGACATCGATCCGTCGGCCGCGCATTGGAGCGAGGTTGTCTCCTGGATGGCCGACGTGTCAGCCCCCGCCGAGGCCCGGGGCGGCCAAACACTGAACTAGCGCCAACGCAAGCGGGCTTCCGTGCCGCTGGCCTTGCACGTGTAGGTCTTGCCGTTCTTCTTGCCGACGCCGGTCAGGCCCGCATCCGCCTTGGCGCAGTAGGCACCGGGCGACACCTGCCGGGGTTTGGCAGTGGTTGTCGAGGGCGCCTTGGTCGGGGCGGGCTTGCTGGTCGAGGGAGCCACGGACGGGCTCTTGCCGGATAGTTTGATCGGCGAGACCGCGGCGGTTTTCTGGGTCGGGCAGCCCCGCAGGACGCGCTTCATGGCGTCCTTCTCCGCCGCCGTCACGGACAGGGCATATTTCTTCTTGACGCCGATCTGCGTGGCCACGTATTGGCAGCGGAAGGGCTTGTAGGACGGCAGCCATTCGGCGGCGTTGTCGTCCCCCTTGGAGCGGTTCGCCGATGCCTGCGAGGCCATGAGGTTCAAGGGATCATTGGCCACGGCCACCCGCTGCTCCTGGGTCAGTTTTTGCCCGCCGGAAATCCATACGTTCTTCAGGGCGACCACGTGGTCGATATCGACGGAGCCGCTATTGACCTTCCAATTGATGGTGGTGCCGGTGTAGGCGTCGTTCAGCGTGCCGGAGGCCAGCTGGCAGTTCCGCCCATCCTTGTACTTCACTTTGGACATGTCGCGCTTGAGGGTGTCCTGGCGCTCGTCGCACTTGTTGCCATCGGAGTCCTTCCAGCCGTTGCCGAACTTGCCGTTGCGGTCGTATCCGGTCGCCGCGGCCTTGCCCTTGACGGGAAGCGCCTCCAGGGTGGTGAGTGCACTCGGCCCAGTGAGCTTCGCTCCCGGGGCAACGGCACTTCCCTTGGCGGACGTCGCCGGGCCCGACACTTCCGAAGACTTTAGCGCCCCCATGGTCGCGGGATCGGCAACGAGTGAACCGGTCGCAATGAGTACGGACAGCATGAGGTAGGTCAAGAAGTTCAAGATGCTCTTTCAGGATGAATCAACGAGGCGCAATGCCGAAGATCCATCAAAGCACGAGTGGCCCACAACTTACCCGCGGGCCACGCCCGCATGCGGATGGCATGGGGCTGGCGCTGGGCAGTTGGCCGGCACCTCCGTGGGCACAGCCCGTCCCAACCGCAAATTCACCGACGAAATCCGGGGCCTCACTCCAAGCGTTCCAAGCCCGACCTCTGCCACAGACGATCGGATCATTTCACTCTCTTGACGCAAGTTGTGAAAGTGATACCATCTTTTCATGGCTTGCCCGCACGCACAGACGCCCGAAGGCGCCCGCGAAATCGAAGACTCCGTCCGCACCGACTTCCGCAACACCATGTCGTATGGAAGCTACCTCGACCTGGAGCGCATCCTTTCCGCGCAGCATCCGGTGAGCGTTCCGGAACACCACGATGAAATGCTCTTCATCATCCAGCACCAGACCAGCGAGCTGTGGCTCAAGCTGATGCTGCACGAATTGGTGGAATCGCGACGCCTGATCGACAACGACGAACTGGGCAAGGCCCTGAAGTGCCTGGCACGCGTCAAGCACATCCAGAAGACGCTCACCGAGCAGTGGTCGGTCCTGGCCACACTGACACCACGCGAGTACGCACAGTTCCGTGATTCCCTCGGCGCGTCCTCCGGTTTCCAGTCCTTCCAGTACCGCGCCGTCGAATTCATCCTGGGCAACAAGCACCAGGGCATGCTCAAAGTCTTCGAGTCCGACCCTGCTGCCCACGAGCTCCTGTCAAAGCTGCTGCACGAACCCACCGTCTACGATGCGTTCCTCCACGCGCTCGCCCGCGCGGGCTACGCCATTCCCGACGACATCCTCAACCGGGATGTCACCAAGCCCTGGGTATTCCATGAGGCGCTGGTTCCGGTATTCAAGGACATCTACGAATCCGACGACACCACCTGGAGCCTCTACCAGGCCTGCGAAGACCTGGTGGACCTCGAGGACAACTTCCAGGCCTGGCGCTTCCGCCACATGCGCGTGGTGCAGCGGACCATCGGCTTCAAGAAGGGAACCGGAGGCTCCTCCGGCGTGGACTTCCTCAAGCGCGCACTGGACCTCACGTTCTTCCCGGAGCTCTTTGCCGTCCGCACGGAAATCGGCAAGTAGTCCCGCACAGCATGAACCCGGCACTTGATGACCTGGACGCCCGACCCGGCAGCACCACCTCCCTGGTTCGCACCATCGTGGGCCTGTACATCCGCGAGCTGGGCGGCTGGATATCCTCAACGCATCTCATTGCGCTCATGGACGCCCTCGGAACCAGCGCCCAGGTCACCCGGACTGCCATCACGCGGCTCAAGAAGAAGGGAATCCTTGAGCCGCGCGCGGTCGACGGCGCCAGCGGGTTCGCACTGACAAAATCCGGCGAACACATCCTGGCCCGGGGCGATCGACGAATCTTCGAACCACGCTCGATGGGCACGCACGACCAGTGGTGCCTGCTCTCCTATTCCGTCCCGGAGTCGCAGCGCGAAAGGCGCCACCAACTCCGCAAGCACCTCCACGGGATCGGCGGCGGGCTGGTTGCCCCCGGATTGTGGATCTTTCCCGAGTACCTGCGGACCGAACTCTGGGAGATCCTGGAATCGCTCGAACTCCAGGACCATGCAACAGTCTTCGTTTCACCCAGCCCCGAAATGACCGGAAACATGCTGGACGCAGCCTCGACCTGGTGGGACCTCGAGTCGCTGGCCGAGCTGCACCGCACGTTCATTTCCCTGAACCACGCCGTGTCCTCGGCAGGAAACCCCGAGGAATCCGGGAGCTTTGCAACGTACGTGCGCGCCATCGATTCCTGGCGGACCATTCCGTACCTCGACCCGGGCCTGCCCCCTCAATGCCTGCCGGCGAACTGGCCGGGGAACGACAGCGCCAGGCTTTTCCTCCGGATCCAGGCAAGCCATGCCGATGCCGCGAGGGCCTTCGTCCGGACACACCGGTAAGCAGGCCAGCCCCTCGGGACCCCCGCAGCCCTTGACAGCGGCCCCGGGTCGGCGCATTCTGTTGTCAACCGAAAGGTTGATAAAGAAAGAAGTTGAACACGTGTCGTTCGATGAGCACGCTCTTGACCGGGCCTTCATGGCCCTCGCCGATCCCACCAGGCGGCAGATCATAGCCGTGCTGTCCCGGGGGCCAGCCACCCTCAACGAGCTCTCCGAACCGTTCGAAATGACCAAGCAGGCCGTTTCGAAGCACATTCAGGTACTGGAACAGGCAAACCTGGTCACGCGCACCCGCGAGGCACAGCGGCGCCCGGTCCACTTGAATCCCGCACTCCTGGCCGAGCTGACCGGATGGATAGATCAATATCGACTGGTTGCGGAACGCAAGTTCAGCCGCCTCGACGCCATATTGAAGAACCAATCCACCTCGAGTGGATAACCAGACGAAAGTCCCATCATGAGCAACGCATTGACCCTCAGCATCCCCGACGGAAAGCCGTTCATCGATTTCACCCGGGAGTTCGATTTCCCGGTTGCCGCGGTATTCGAGGCCCATCGAGACCCCGCACTTGTCGCACAGTGGCTTGGGCCCGATGGCATGGAAATGGAAATCGACCACTACGACTTCCGCACCGGCGGATCCTACAAGTACTCGCACTCGGACGGTTCGGGCTCCTACGGGTTCACAGGGGTGTTCCACACGGTGCGGGAGAACGAATTTGCCCTGCAGACGTTCGAGTTCGACGGCTACCCCGATGTCGTCGCAATGGACTACATGCGCTTCGAACCCCTCGACGACAACCGGTGCCGACTCGTGGGCCACTCGGTGTACCCCACCCAGGAGGCCCGCGACGGGATGGCCGCCTCGGGCATGGAACAAGGTTTGTCACAGGGCTACGTCCGCTTGGAAGCCATCCTCGGAAGCCGCTAGCGAACGGGTCGGGGCGCGCGCTCCCGGGCACCCCGACCCGGCCCGGTGATCGCAACCTGGCAGCATCAACAACCCGTGGGTCAAGTGGCAATGCAGCCAACGTTCTGCGGCGGGGCAACGGGCAGTTGCCTCGAACCCCCAGAAGGCCGCACCACGCAAATAGGGCCGCCCGCCGGACCCGCAATGCGGGAGCCGATGGACAGCCCTATTCGATTCGTTCCCCGACGGGTCGACCGGCTACTTGGCCGGAAGATCCAGGGTCTGGCCGACGAAGATGAGGTTCGCGCTCGGGACAACGTCGTGGTTCAGCGAGTACAGGTCCTGCCAGTTGCTCAAACCCTGCGACTTGGCGATCTTGTACAACGTGTCTCCGGACTTGACCGTGTAGTTCTTACCCGAGTCCTTCACGTTCACGTTCACGGCCGGCGCCTTGGCAACGGGGGCAGCCACGCGCTTGCCGGTGGAGACATAGCTCTTAGCCGGCACCGACTTGGTCTTGTACGCTGTCTTCTCGTAGGACGACGAGGTGGACTTCTTGGAAGTAGAGGCCTTGTACTGCTTCTGCGTGGTGGTCTTCTTCGCGGGGCTGGAATAGCTCTTGGCAACCGAGCCCTTGCCGCCGGAAAGTCCCAACTTGGCGGAGCAGGCCGGCCATGCGCCCCAGCCCTGGCCGGCCTTGACCTTTTCGGCCACGCGGATCTGCTCGGCCTTGGAGGCGTTGTGCGCACTGCCCGTTCCGCCGTAGGCCTTCCACGTCGAGCTGCTGAACTGCAGGCCACCCTTGTAACCGTTGCCGGTGTTGATTCCCCAGTTTCCGCCGGATTCGCACTGGGCCAGGGCGTCCCAGGTGTTGGTGCTGGCTGCGGAGGCGGGCGCCACTGACATGGCCATTGCCCCGCCCGCAAGAGCCAGCGTCGCAAGCGTTGCCGCGCCGCGGCGAATGTTCTTTTTCTTGGTGTTCTGCTGGATCATGGTTCTCCAGTGCCATCCCCGCATAGGTCGTCCCCGACCATTGTGGCGTCGTTGTCCGGCGTCGCAATCGACGTAAGGGTGGCTACCGCCGCGCTGGACAACGAAGGATATCCGGCGGTAGGTGTATCGTGTTCCGCAACCTGCTGTTATAGAAACGTTACTTAACGACGGTACGACACGCACCCCGGCTCGCGTCAACCCCGGTCGCGGAGAATATCGCATTTGTACTAGTCAACATGGATAAAAAAGTTCCACGAACGAATAAGGCCGTTCCGGCCGACCGTAGTCGCCCGGAACGGCGTTACCAAGTCGAGATTTTTACTGACTGACTAGTGCCGACGCGAGGGCTTCGGGGAGGTCCTTGACGCCACCCAAAACCCATTCGTGGGGGTGGGGCTCCAGCTCGTCGCGGCCAAGGGCACCGGTGAGCACACCCAGCGGACGAACCCCGGCGTTGTACGCGGACAGGAGGTCCAAGACAGTGTCCCCTCCGGAAACCACATTGCGAACATCGTGCACACCGGCTGCCTCCATGACCCGGTGGATCATGTACGGCGCAGGACGCCCGGCAGCCACTTCGTCGCTGGTCACCACCGCATCCAGAAGTTCCCCTTCTCCGATGCCCCACCCAAGAGTTTCAAGGATCGACGCGGCCACATCGCGGGAGAAGCCTGTGGTCAATCCGATCTTGATCCCGCGCGCCTTCAACTCCCGCAATGCCTCTTCTACCCCCGGCAACGCCACTGGCGGATTCTCGGCATAGAACTGGGCCAGCAAGGCACGGAAATCGTCGAATTGGCCGGCAACGACCGCCGGGGCCGCCCGCACTCCCCCGCGTTCCATCAGCGCTGCAATGGCTTCGGTCTTGTCGGCGCCCATCCAAGCCTGCAGGTCGTCCTTGCTTACCGTTGCGCCAGTTGCCTTCACCGCTTCCTCCAGGGCCCGGTACACATCCCCGTGCTCGTCAACGGTGGTGCCGGCCATGTCCAAAACTACAAGTTCAATCACTTTTTTCCTTTGTTTTTTCGTTTTAGGCAACCATGGGAATACGCACTAACGCAGCCCGTGTTTGCCTCGTGTTTTCAATGACGAAGTTCGCCAAATGAGGCAAGTACCTGTCGTCGGAGCACTCCAAGACGCTTCCGTCCTGCCCAAACGTCAATCGACGCTCCCGCAGCATCGGGGCACCCGGCAGGATCCCCAAGAGCGAAGCGTCGACCTCGTCGGCGGCCACCGCGTCAATCAGGTGCCGCCCACGCGAAAGATCTATCCCCAGCGACGTCAGGTACCCAAAAATCGATCCGCTGTCGGTGTCGAAATCGAAGAGCGCATTGCCTGCTTCCGGAACGAAGTTGCCCCGTTCCACCATGGTCGGGACCCCGTCAAGCAGCCTGAGACGCAGAATTTGCACCACCGGGTCACCGGGCTCGATGTTCATCTGCCCCGCAAGATGCTCGTCGGCACCCCTGCGGGCGATCTCCAGCGTCTTTTGCCCCGGCACCTTGCCCATGGAATGGGCCCATTCGGTGAAGGACATGAACGTGGCGAATGGTTGCGATGGGACGGCATGCGCCACCACCGGCGGCTTGCCGCGCCCGCCCGAGATCAACCCCTCGCCGCGCAGCGTGGCCAGGGCCTGCCGGATGGTTCCGCGCGAGACCTCGTGGGCGTCACAGAGTTCTGCCTCGCTGGGAAGGGGCTTCCCTTCCTTCCACTCGCCGGACGAGATCCGCTGGCGGAAAAGTTCGCTGAGACGCTGGTGCATTGGTTCTTCGACTATCGGCATCACAATCCTGAGCATACAAGTGGAAATGGCGTCATTTCGGGGTTATTGGCAAACGACAAGTGAACAGATATTGGACGATTGGCAACCAAAATGAACCATTGGTGAACTTGTCTGGACAAGCATCATTTCGGCTTGAAAAACGCTCTTCGGATCGGCCAGCATCGGTGCTGTGAACACCTCCAACATGAAATCCACGGCCATCCAAGAACCGGTGGCGAGCACCGACGTGCTGATCGTCGGGGCAGGCATCATCGGCCTTGCACATGCAGCGCTGGCCCACCAAGCAGGCCTGAGCGTTGCGGTCATCGACCGCGACCACCGCGCGGTCGGCGCCTCGATCCGCAACTTCGGCCACGCCTGCATCACCGCCCAGCACGGCGAACTCTACGACCTGGCCCAGGCGGGACGGCGCCACTGGCTGGGTTTCGCCGAGAAGGCCGGTTTCTGGGCCTCCGAGGCAGGAGCACTGGTGGTCGCCTCCACCGAAACCGAGCTTCAGGTACTGCGGGAGTTCTCGGCTTCGCGCCCTCCCGGCCAGGTCACCATCCTCGAGGCCGACGAGGTCCGGGCGAAGCTCGGGCGCGAGACCACCAACGGCATCCGCGGCGGCGCCTTCCTTGCCGATGACCTGCGTGTGGACCCCCGCACCACAGTGGGCACCTTGGCGGCCTGGCTGAACAAGCAAGACGGCGCAGCCGTGCACTTCGGCACTGCCGCTTGTGGCTTCGGGGAAGGAAACGAACGCCGGGCCAGGGTATCCACCAACAGGGGCAACTACGAGGCGGACCAGGTCTTCGTCTGCGTCGGCCACGATGTCGACTACTTGTTCCCTGAGATCGCCGCCGAGCACCGCATCCAGCGGTGTGCCCTCCAGATGACGGCAGCGGCCGCCCCCGAGAGCACCTCAATCGTGCCTGCCGTCCTGACCGCCACCTCGATGCTTCGATACGAGGCGTTCACCCACATGCCCTCGGCAAGCGCACTACGCGAGCAGGTCACGGCGAGCCACCCCGAACTGCTGGACATCGGCGCGAACGTCATGTTCACCCAGCGACCCGACGGCACACTTCTTCTCGGGGATTCCCACTCATACGCCCTGACCCAGCCGCCGTTCCTCGCCGAGTCCACCTCCGACCTCCTGCTGCGGGCCGCCGCGCAAGTGCTGGACGTGGAACATGTCCAGCCCACCGAACGGTGGCAGGGCGTGTACGCGTCCTCGGACGTGGCACCCGTGTTGGTGCGCGATATCGCGGACGCTGTCACGGTGGTTTCCGTCACCAGCGGGATCGGCATGACGTTGTCGTTTGGCCTGGCCGAGGCGAACCTCAATGCCCGTCGCCCCGCGGCCCTGGCCGGCACGGCTTCGCGCTGAGGCATCCAGCGAGTCCTTGGCGGATCCAGCCAAGGGCTCGCTGCCGCGTGCAGGGCACCCGCCGCATCACCCGATGCGGAAGCGGGCCCGACCCGAATCATTCCGGCAGGCGCAGCCCCGCTGCCCCTGCCGCCTTTCATGCCCACCCCGTCATCAAACGCTCAATCGGAACCCGACCACGGGCTTCAGCGGACGGTCGCCTAGACTGGAGTTCCCCCACACAACCCCAAAAGACGGAGCGTCTTCGGTGAATCGCGGCGTTCTTGCCTCCATTGTTGCCTCGGCACTTTTCGCAACCATCTTCCTCATCTCCGGCTTCCTGAGCGGCATCGGCCCGAACGAGGTCTACGGCTGGCGGATCGTGCTGACGCTGCTGGTCCTGCTCCCGGTGTATGCCCTTGTTCCCGGGCGCCGGGCGGAGATGACCGCGCTGCTTGGCCGGATCAAGGGCAGGCCCGGCCTGTTGGCCTACGGCGCTCTCGCCAGCTGCCTGGTGGGGGTCCAGCTGTGGCTGTTCATGTACGCGCCCATGAACGGGTTTGCGCTGGCGACCTCGCTGGGCTATTTCCTGTTGCCGCTGGTCATGGTCGTCGTCGGGCGCCTGTTCTTCGCCGAGAAGCTCTCGAGGTGGCAAAAGATCGCCGTGTCGTTCGCGGCCGTGGGCGTCGGCCACCAGTTGGTCTTTGCCGGCGGCATGTCCTGGCCGACCCTGCTGATCTGCCTCGGGTATCCCGTCTACTTTGCGGCACGGCGCAGGGCGCGCTTCGAGTCCAATGCGGCGTTCACCCTGGAGATCCTGTTCCTGACGCCGCTGGCCGTGTACTTCATCGTGGCCGGCGACCGCGACCCCGGATCCTCACTGGTGCCGGTGTTCGCGATAGGCCTCCTGGGAGCCGTGGCCATGTTCCTGTACCTGGGTGCCTCGTCGCTGCTCTCGCTCTCGCTCTTCGGGCTCCTGAGCTACGTCGAACCAGTCCTGCTCCTGGTGGCCGCCGTGGTCATGGGCGAACAGCTCCTGCTTCGCGATGCATTCACCTACGTGCCCATCGTCGTGGCGTTGGTGGTGCTGGCCCTCGACGGGTTCCGCTCGACCCGGACGCTGCGATAGGGCCGCATTCCTCCCCGGGTTCCCGCTGGGCCTAGGAGTGCCCGAGGTTGTGCCGCAGTGCCGCCTCCAGGTCCTCATGCCTGAAGGTGTAGCCGCTGGCTGCAAGCTTCGCGCTTGAGACCCGCTGGTCCGCAAAGGCCAGCTCGGCGGCGCCTTCCTCGCCCAGCAAAAGCCGGGGACCGAAGCCCGGGACCGGAACCAGGGCGGGGCGGCGCAGGACCTTGCCGAGCACACGCGCGTACTCCCTGGCCTGCACCGGGTTCGGTGCCACCGCGTTGACCGGGCCCTCCAGCCCGGGGGTCAGCAGGGCGTGGGCGTAGATGCCGGCCATGTCGTCGATGCCCACCCAGGACTGCCAGGCGTCGTCACCCATCCGGCCGCCGAGCCCCACCGCAAAGAGCGGCAGCATCTGCTGGAGCACTCCCCCGGCCGGCGTCTGGACCAGCCCGGTCCGGATGTTCACCACGCGTACGCCGGCTTCCAGCGCCGCGGCGCAGGATTCCTCCCAGGCACGGCAGACCTCTGCCAGGAAATCGGTCCCCGGCGGGGCGTCCTCGGCCAGCGGCTCCGCCGCGGGACCGCCGTGCGGCGAGGCTCCGTAGATGCCGATGGCCGATGCCGAGACGAGGCTGCGCTGCTTCCCGTCGGAAGCCAGCGTCGCGAGGGTCCTGGCCAGCAGCGTGGTGCCTTCCACCCGGGAGGAGAGGATCTTGTGCTTTGCCGCCTCGGTGAAGCGGCCGCCGATGCTGTGGCCCGCAAGGTTGACCACCGCGTCGACATCGGAAAGGGCGTCGGGGTCCAGGACGCCACGTGAAGGATCCCAGAAGATGCGGTCGGTGCCGTTGGCGGCATCGGCGTTGCGCACGAGCCGCTTGATGCGGTGCCCCCCTCCGCCGAGCAGGCCGCAGAGTTGGGAACCGATGGTCCCGGAGGCGCCGCTCACCGCGATCGTCAGCGGTGCCGCGGCGTAGGCGGCATGGAACCCGAGGTCCGCGCGCAGGGTCCGCTCGCGGTAGCGGAAGACCTGGGTGAGTTCGCGCATGAACGCCTTTTCGGCGAGGTGCCGAGGCTGGTTCCATGGCAGCCGCCCCAGCGCGGGCAGCTCGAATTCGACGATGTCGCGCATGAGCGTTCCGGGTTTTCCGTCGACCGTGGTGTCCGAGAACAGGTGCTGGTGTTCCCAGCGCGCCAGCGGGCCCGATTCCATGATGTCGGTGAAGCTGTGCCCGCGGTCCAGGGAGATGTGTTTGGCCTTCCACGAGATCTGAGCCCGGAGGCCGTCGGGCAGCCCCAGGGTCCTGGCGCCCGTTGCGACGGCGGCGCCCAGCCCCATGCCGAGGGTCCCGGGCGCCGCGACGTCAAGGACCGCCCGCGACCCTACCTCAAGTCCCTTGTCGGGTTCCTGCCGGATCGTCCCCATGAACGGCGCCGAAAGCCGCGGCAAGGCGCCGGGGCGTTCGAACCAGGCGAAGACCGTGCCTCGGTCGAACGGCAGACTGGTGTTGTATTCAAAAATCGCCATAGTTCGCACCCTTCACTCCACGTACCACCAAGCGTAGGCGACCGGACAAGGAGTTCACCGGGCGGTGGGCAATTGTTTTCCGCAGCGCGGGTCCAAAACGTCGGTGCGTACTGCTGTACTTGAGTTGTTGGCGCAAGCTGAAGGGAGCCGAAGATGAGCACCGGGATGCCCGCGTACGCCACCTTGATGGAGCTGCGTACTGCGGGATGGACATTGCAGCAGATCGCCGAGACCTACGGGGTCAGCGAAGCCAGCATCCGCACCGCATTGGCCATGCATTTCACGTGGCGGAAGCCGGCTGCCTAGGAACACTGCAGGATTCCCGGCCGCCACCCGGCTTGGACGTGTGTACCCGGCGTCTTCGGGGCGGTTCCGCATGGCCGTGGCACCGCGATGCACCTAGAGCACGTACGTGTCGTGGGCGACAAGTTCGTGAAGTTCGATGCTTCCGTCCGGCAGCTTCCAGTAGTGGACGCGGCGCGCCGCCGCGACGCCGCTTTCAACGCTCATCCGCCAGCAGGTTGCACCGTCCTCGTCGCGGACCGCCTGGGGATCGTCGCCTCCCATGCCGATGCGCTTCGGATGCACCTCGCGCGCGTTCATCCGGTCCGCCCGGCCCGTCAGCAGCTGGGTCAGCGCCTTCAGCGTCTTGGCCCGAAGAGCTGCGTCGTGTGCGTAGAACGAAGCCGTGAACTTGGGCCCCACCGTGTATTTTTCGCTCCACGGGTAGTCGGATTTTTCGTTCGCCGGCACTCGTTCGACCCACTCCAGGTAGAGCTCGTGCCGCAGGGCCAGTTCGTCGTCGAGGAATTTCTCGCGCATGTTGGAGGCAACGACGACTTCACGCGACCGGGCCTTCTTCCGTGCCGTCTTGTGCGCCTCGTTCAGCGCTTCCGACTTGCCTTTCAACAGCGTGCGGAGCCTGTTCGCTTCCTCCCGGTAGTGCGCGACCTGTTCAAGGGCCGAGGCGAGTTCCTCGATCACTCCGTTGTCGGCCTGGCGGCGCAAGACCGCCACTTGCGACTTCAGGGCATCGATCTTCAGCAAGGCCTGCTTCAGGGCATCGCGCTGCTTCTCCGGCGTGGGGATCAGCGGCATGCCAAGTGTCGGGTCGGCCTGCTCGGAATCGGACAGTTCCGGGACGAAGTCCCTGTCCAGGGCCAGCCAGGGGATCCCGCCGCGGACCAGCGCGGGGGCCGGGGCGACCGGCTCGTCGTCGTCCACGTCGACAAGGATCAGCTTCCTGACACCGGCATCGTTCACCAGCCGCGCCGCGACCACCTGGCCGGGGGCCAGCAGGGAATCCACGTCGTCAAGTTCGTTCGAGGAAACGTCCTCGCGCCGGACCGTGATCTTCTCCCCCGGCATCGGGGTCAGCAGGGCATACTCCGCACTGGCCTCAAGGACCAGGCAGAGAACCACCTGGTTCCAGGAATAGTGTTGCAGCAGCCGCGGGTGGGTCAGCGAATCGCGCAGCGACAACTGGTGGTTTTGCGGGTCGTACACCCCGCCAAGCCGGGTCCCCTCGCCCAGCACCCACGTCAGCGGCGCATCCGCGACGATGTCCTCACTCTTGAGCTCGGCGGTCTTCCCGGTGTCCAGGGCGACGTCGGCCGTGAATCCGTTGTCCCGGAAACCGGTAACGATCCCGGACACCAGCGCCGGGTGGCTGCCCGTTGCGGTCGAGACAACCCCGTGCGAAGCGATGGCGCGCACGGGCTCGGCGGCCCGCAGGCCGGGGCCGGGCGTCGGTGCCGTGGGCACCACCAGCGACTTGGGGTTCGGCAGGAACAAGACCTCATCGATGACCTGGGTCGTGGTCTGCCCGATGGAATCGCCCGGGCGGACGATGTGCGGCTTTCCCGGTTGGATACCGTCCACGCTGATACCTATCGGATACACGCGCGCCGCCGTCCCAAAGACGTCCCATCCGTAGGGAAGGTTGTCGCGCAGTTCGTAGGTGACCCTCCCGGAGGGGACAACGATGACTTCCGCCCAGCCCTGGACCTCCGCGTAGATGGCGGCCGTGTCGAAGTCGGCGCAGTCGCCGCGCAGACTGCTTGTCACGACGATGGAGTGCAGCGGCCGCGGACGCAGGAGGTGAAGCGCCAATTCCGCTCCGGAGGACTTCCAGCTTTGTACGCCCATGGTTCGCTCCCCCGTTTCTGACCTGGCATCGGAATCGTGTGATTGTGGATCTAACTTACCCGAGCGGCCCCGCAAAACGTCGGCCAATTTCCCGGGGCGCCGTTGTGGGCCGGGATGTTGCGAAACATTGCGTGCCGCGCGGAAGGCGCGCGTTGTCGTTTCGCCAGCCGTGTGCGCCGCAACCACAGGCGGTTCCTGCGGCACGGTCGAGGCCCGGGGACGCACGCCTTCGGGCATGGGGCATCAGTGTTCGAGCATGAGGGCCAGCGTCATCGTCGAGACGACAACGCAGGCACCCACGACGACGGTGAACCCCAGCAGCCAGCACCAGGCCGGCACCCGGCTTCGAGCCGCGAGCAGGTAGGCATCGGACGAGGCAAGAAGTTCCCGCCGGTTGATGTGGACGCCCAACACCTTGAACAGGTCCCGGACCCCACCGATCAGAAGCATGAGGCCAAGCGAGAGGACCACCCATGCGATCGCGTACTTCGGGGTGAACACCACCAGGAGCTGCGCGATCGCCGCCGAGACCAGCGCCACCAGGATTCCCACCCAGTTCCTCAGGAAGATCAGGGAAACCAGGAGGATCAGTGCCCCGACCGAGAGCGCAGCGGACCCGAACCCGAGATAGGTCGACCCGATCAGCGCGGCACCGACGACGGCCGGAACCGGGTAGCCCCAGAAGCCGCTCCAGGCCGCGGAGAATCCCGGCTTTCCGCTGCTCACCAGTTCGCCCGAGTGGTCAAGGCCGATCTTGAGACCGTGGACGAACCGCCCGGTCATGAGGGCGGCGAATGCGTGGCCGAGCTCGTGGACGAATGTGACGTACAGGCCGAAGTACCTCCAGGTTGCCCTGGGCACGGTGAGCACGATGCAGATTGCAACGATCGCAAGGATCGGGGGCAACGTGAAACTCAGCGGATCGGTCCGGGCGAACCCCTCGACTACCGCCTGCCACCACATGTCTAGTACCTGCATCCGCCAACCCTACTGGTGCACCCTGTGGAGGTCCGCAAGCGCCAACCGACATCGGGGCCCCTGTCGATGTGCGCACCCTGAGGACTTCCCTGCCCCCACGGCACACAACCCATGAATGTATATTCGATGATTTTACAGGGGCGAAGAAACTTGTCGAAAGTTGTACTAATCCATGGACGGCCAGCGGCCACGGACGCCGGCACCCGTCGCATGTCGGGCCCGACGCAACACAGCCGGGAAATGCACAGAACGCCTGATATCTTCACAGCATCCACACAACTTCCGTTCATAAAGTTGAGCACTCAACCAACTCGTGCCGAAAGGGGGCCCGCCATGAAGCGACTTCTCGGGTTGCTTCTTGCCCTGGCCCTCCTCACGCCGCTCTGCCTGTCCAACGGTTCGATCTCTGGCGCCGACACCCAGGAAGTCGCCGTTGCCGGCGAAACACATTGCCCCGTGGATACCCCCGACCACCACTACTGCGCCCCCTCTGCGGACCCGGTCCTGAACATTTCCCATGTTTCCCCGCGACCGGACACCAACGGACTTTTCGGGGCGCAGCCGGCCGTCGTCGTCGGCTTGGCCATGGCGCCCCGGGCCCAGGGTCCCCCGGCCCCCGACCTGTACCAACTGTCCGTCACACGCATATAGGCGGCGCCCCTTCCGCTGCCCCTGCGCACCACCGCGTGCGCATTCACTACGTGTACCCGAGGACCACATTGATGTCCGATTCAAAAACGTCGCGTTCCCTGGTCATGGCACTGGTGGCACTTGTCGTCGCCGTCGGTTTCGGCGGCTGGATGCTGGGAACCACCAGCCCGCGCAGCCCCTATCCGTCGGAGGCGTCGCCTGAGGCCGGCTTTGCACGCGACATGCAGACACACCACCAGCAAGCAGTTCAGCTGTCCATGATCATCCGTGACAACTCGACCAACGAGGCAGTCCGCTCCTTCGCCTACGACATAGCGCTGACCCAGCAACAGCAGTCGGGGCAGATGTACGCCTGGCTTGAGCTCTGGGGCTTGCCCCAATCCGGGGAATCCATGACCTGGATGAACAACTTGCTCACCGAGGACTCCAGCCACACAGGCCATGCCACCCCGACGCCGGGGAAGGAACACACCATGGCCTCCATGGGCATGGCGACCCAGGAGCAGATCGATGCCCTGACAGCCGCCCGCGGCACGGCGGCCGACCGCCAGTTCCTGACCCTGATGATCGCCCACCACAAGGGCGGCGTCGAAATGGCGCAGGTCTACCTGGAACGGGGGCAGAACCCCATGGTGCGCACCTTCGCCCAAAAGATCGTTATGACCCAAGACGCCGAGATTTCGGCCCTGACCCAGCTGCTTGAGCAGCTGGACTAAAGGACTCCAACCATGAACAAGCGTGAAGAAGCCCAAGCCGTCATCGCCAAGGCGAAGGCCAAGGAAAAACGAACCAAAATCCTCACCATCTCCATCGCCGCCGTGGCGGTGCTCGCCATCGCCGTGCCGACGGCCGTCGTGCTCAGCGGCGCCGCACAGAAGAAAGCAGCCATCGAGTCGGCCGCCAACTCGCCCATCGACGGCGTGCAGAACTACGCCATCGGCACCGTCCAGCACACCCAGGAACCCGTGACCTACCCGCAGAAGCCGGGCGTGGGAGGGGACCACTTCCCGGTCTGGAAGAACTGCGGGGTCTACACCGAACCCGTCCAGGAAACCGCCGCCGTGCATTCCCTTGAACACGGGGCCGTCTGGATCACCTACGACGGCATCGGCGAGGCGGACATCAAGGCCCTCAACGACGTGGTCGGCGAGCGCACCTACATGCTGCTCAGCCCGTTCCCGGGCCAGGGAGCCAAGATCAAGCTCAGCGCCTGGGGTGAACAGCTGAGCGTGGATTCCCCGTCGGACCCCCGCATCGAGACGTTCATCAAGAAGTACCGCCAGGGCCCGCAGACCCCGGAGCCGGGTGCCGCGTGCACCGGCGGCATCTAGGCTGGAAAGAAATCCAGTCTGGAAAGAAAACGGAAAAGGAACCATGAACATGTCACTACTGCCCTCCGCACTGGCGGCCACGGGACTGGTCGGCGGCTTCGCCACGGCACGCTCCACCAAGAACCGCCCGCTGGGCGGCGCCGTCCTGGCCGCCGCCGGCACCGGGGCCTTCCTGCTCTGGAAGGCCAACGCCGGCGCGCCCACCGCAGCCGCCCTGACCGCCGCCTACATTGCAGCGTTCGGCGCCTCGCACCCGCTGGCCAAGAAGATCGGCGCCTGGCCGGCCGTCAACACGGTGACAGCCGGCGTGGTCCTGGCCTCCCTGGTGGCCGGCCGACGCCGGTAGCGTAATACCCTCCGGCAATCGGCGACCGGGCTGGTAGCTTGGCTCGGGACAGGCAGTTCCACGTTCCCGACAAGGCGGTCTCCCGAGTCATGCAAGCATTCAACATCCAGGTTGCCCCCACGTTGCCGGCGGAGGTCCGGCCGGCGGAACTGCTGTGCGACAGGCACCCGGCACAGAACATCGCCTTCACCGTGATCGACGCGGACCTCGGGTCCGTGGACCTGAGCTACGGGCTGCTGAAGGAGCGGTCCGAGCGGGCCGCCGCACTCTTCGCGTCCCTGGGCATCAAGCCCGGGGACCGCGTGGCGACGCTGATGTCCAAGAGCGCCGAACTGGCATACACCCTGCTCGGGCTGTGGCGCCTGGGTGCCGTCCACGTGCCGCTCTTCACCGCCTTCGCCACCCCCGCCATCGAGGTCCGCGCGGCGGGTGCCGACGCGAAGCTGGTCGTCGCCGACGAATCGCAGCTGCACAAGCTCGAGCCCCTCGGCTACCCGGTGCTCCGCACAGCGGACCTCGAGCGGTTGCTTGCGGAACAGCCGGCCGGCTTCGAGGCGTGCACCCGCTCGTTGGAGGACCCGCTGGTGGAGATCTTCACCTCCGGGACCACCGGGGCGCCCAAGGGGGTGCAGGTGCCGGTGCGGGCACTCGAGGCCTTCCACACCTACTTCACCTACGGCCTTGACGTGCGCGAGGACGACGCCTTCTGGAACGTCGCGGACCCCGGCTGGGCCTACGGCCTGTACTACGGCATCATGGCGCCGCTGTTTGCCGGGCGCCGCAACCTCCTGCTCGCCACCGGGTTCGACGCCGAGACTTGCTGGAAGGTGCTGGCCCGGTTCGGGGTCACGAACCTTGCCGCCGCCCCGACGATCATCCGCTCGATGCGCGCGGCCCGGCCCGAGGGCGTGGCGGGGCTGAAACTCCTGCGCGCCTCCTCGGCCGGGGAGCCGCTCGATGCCACGACCATCGCCTGGTCCGAGTCCGTCCTGGGCGTTCCGGTGCGCGACCACTACGGGCAGACGGAAATGGGGATGTGCATCGTCAACGGGTGGGCCCCGGAAGTCGCCAGCGAGATCAAGCCGGGCTCCATGGGCCGCCCCATGCCCGGCTATTCGGCCGCCGTGCTGCTGGAGGACCGCGACGAACCGGCGCCGGCGGGCACCCGCGGGCGCGTGGCCATCGACGTCCCGGCCTCCCCGCTGATGTGGTTCAACGGCTATTCCGGCGATCCCGGGCGCACCGCCGCCCGCTATTCGCCCGACGGCCGCTGGTACTACACCGGGGACGCGGGCAGCATGGACGAGGACGGCTACGTCTTCTTCTCCTCCCGCGACGACGACGTGATCATCATGGCCGGCTACCGGATCGGCCCCTTCGAGGTCGAGTCCGTGCTGGCCGGCCACCCGGACGTCGCCGAATCGGCGGTCATCGGAGTGCCCGACGAACTGCGCGGCGAGGTCCTCGTCGCCTACGTGGTGCTGCGCCAGGGTGTCGCGGGCAGCGACGCCCTGACCACCGAGCTGCAGGAACGCGTCAAGAGACAGTTCGCGGCCCACGCCTACCCGCGCCGGATCAGCTATGTCGGGGAGCTGCCCAAGACGCCGTCGGGCAAGCTGCAGCGCTACGTGCTCAGGGAAGCCGAATCGTTGCGCGATTGAGTCCCCGTCCCCCGCCCCGCGGTCCTATGCTGGGGCAAAGGGGGGATGGCCATGAAAAACAGGCGGCCATTGCATTCGCTGGCACTCGTGGCGGTCCTGGGGGCGCTGCTCGGCCTGGAGGGGACGCCGCAGGCGTTCCTTCCCTCGCCGGCGGCCTTCGACGCGCAGCTGGACCCCCGCGCCACGACCTTCCTGGTGGCCGGGGATTCGATCACCGCGGCCGGCAGCGACAGGGTCTGGGCCGGGATGCTCGGGGACGCGTCGTGGATCAACTTCGTCGACCCGTCGGGTTCCGGCGGAAGCCGGGTCGGCTGGCGCGGCGGCTGGGCCCTGGGCGGGGCGCAGTCCGGGGACATGGCCCGCTCGCTGCGCCACCGCAGCGCCAAGGTGCTGGTGGTGCTGGCCGGCACCAACGACCTGGCCCGGCGGACCCCGCACGAGACCACCGGGCGGAACATCGAGCGGATCGCGCTCATCGCCTCGGCGCAGACCGTCATCATCTCCAGCATCCCCCCGCGCGACAGCGCCACAGCGGACACCGCCGCGTACAACGGCTACCTGCAGGCATTGGCCGCCCGGCACGGCTGGCTCTTCGTCGACGCCTCCGCGGGGCTGCGCACTCACGCGGGCACGTTCAGGCCCGGCCTGAGCGACGACGGGGTTCATCCCAACGTCGCGGGCGCCGCGGTCCTGGGGCACGCCATCGGCCGGGCCCTGGCCGGCATCAGGTAGCAGCGCGGCGGCCGGATCGAACCCGGAACCCCTAGGCTGGGAGCATGCGCTCCCCGATTGCGGACTACCTCACCCAGTTGCACGACGACCTGCTCAAGCTCACCTCCGGCACGCCCTTCCAGGGCATCCCGGCGATGGCCGACGCGGACACCTCCAAGTTCGCCATCGCGCTGGCCACCGTCGACGGGCACGTCTACCAGGTGGGCGACGCCGGGCTCGAGTTCTCGATCCAGTCCATCTCCAAGCCCTTCTCCTACGGGCTGGCGCTCGATGACCAGGGCCTGGCGGCTGTCGACGCGAAGATCGACGTCGAGCCCAGCGGCGACGCGTTCAACGAGATCTCGCTGGCCCGCGACACCGGGCGCCCGGCCAACGCCATGATCAACGCCGGGGCCATCGCCACGGTGTCGCTCATCAAGGACGCCGGGGAACCGCGCTTCGCCCGCATCCTGGAGCATTTCTCGCGCTGCGCCGGCCGGCAGCTGCGGCTGAGCGAGACCATCTACGCCTCCGAGGCGCTCACCGGCCACCGCAACCGCGCGCTCGCCTACCTGCTGCGCTCCTTCGGCATCATCGAAACCGACCCCACCCCGGTGCTTGAGGACTACTTCAAGGCGTGCTCGGTCATGGTCAACACGCAGGACCTGGCACTGATGGCCGCGACGCTGGCCAACGGCGGCACGCAGCCGCGCACGGGGACCCAGGTCATGGGCGCCGAGGCCGTCCAGCGGGTGCTTTCCGTGATGACCACCTGCGGGATGTACGACGACGCCGGGGCGTGGATCAGCGCCGTCGGGCTGCCGGCGAAGTCCGGGGTCGGCGGCGGGCTGATCGCCGTGCTGCCCGGGCAGCTGGGCCTTGCCGTGTATTCCCCGGCCCTTGACGCGCATGGTTCCTCGGTGCGCGGGCTGGCCGCCGGCGAGCGCATCAGCGCGGACATGGGCCTGCACTTCGTCCGCGCCGCGCGCATCGGCCGCTCGGTGATCCGCGACCACTTCGACATCACCCAGGTCCCCTCCGCCACCCGGCACACGGAGGCCGCCGAACGGCTGCTGGCCGACTGCGGCCGACGTGCACACATCCTGGAACTGGCCGGGGACCTGCTCTTCGCCGGGACCGAATCGATGGTGCGCGAGGTCAGCGAGCTTCCGGAGGAGGTGGAACTGGTGGTCCTGGACCTGCGCCGCGTCGACGAGATCGACAAGATCGCCATCCGGATGATCTGCGGCCTGGACCGGGGACTGGCCGCCGAGGGACGCACCCTTGCGCTGGTCCAGCAGGAGCCCTTCGCGCCGCTGGACGCGGTGCGGGCCTTCACCAACCGCAACGACGCCGTGGAGTGGGCGGAGACTACCCTGCTGCTGCGCCACGGCGGCCCCGGGCTGATGCCGCACCGGGTCCGGATCGCGGACTTCGCGGCGCTGGCGCCACTGTCGGCGGAGGACATCGCGCTCCTGGAGTCGCGCATGGTGGAGAGCGAGATCGCCGACGGGCAGGTCATCCGGCAGGTCGGCGAGGAGTTCGGGGGCGTCTACTTCATCCTCGACGGCAAGGTCGCCACCTCCACGGACCGCGGCGGCAACCCGACCCGGCATGCCACGCTCTCGGCAGGCATGACCTTCGGCGAGATCGCGCTCGGTGGCGGCGGTGACCAGACCACCCGGGTCACCGCGCTCGGCCAGGTCCATGTGAAGGTCTTGGACGCCGCGGCCATCACGGCACTGGAGGCCGAGCACCCGGAGCTGGCCCTGCGCTTCTGGAAGGCCGTTGCCCGCGACGCCTACACGCGCGTGGAGGCGTACCTCAAGGACTCGGGCCACCCTTTGCCGTGACGGACCGGTGCCGGGCAGGGCCGCCTCCCTCCCGTGCGCCCGCCCGACCCCAGCGGATAGAGTTGCTGCATGACCCAACATCCACTCCCCGGAAGAGGGCCACGAAGCGCCGTGTTCGCACCATTGGGCGGGGCGGCACGTTCCATGCAGGTTGCACAGAGGCTTACCGACGCGATTCTCCTGGGTGTCATCAAGCCCGGCGAACGCCTGCCCACCGAGGCCGTGCTTGCCAAGCGGTTCGGGGTGGCGATCGTCACGGCCCGCGAAGCGCTGAGCGAGGTCCGCGAGGCCGGGCTTGTCGAAACCCGGCGCGGCAGAGACGGCGGATCGTTCGTGCTGGCCTCCAAGGACACCCCCGAGCAGGTGCTCATGGTGCGCCTGCGCTCGATATCCCGGATCGAGCTGGCGGACCTCGGAATCTACGAGGCGACGCTGTGCGCCGGTGCCGCCGAGCGCGCCGCGGAACTGGCCTCGCCCGAGGAAACCTCCCGACTGGCGACCTGGTGGGAGGGGGCGGAGTTCTCCTCGGCGCAAAGCGCGGCGCGAAACCAGGGCGGCCTGCTGCTCGAGATTTCCGTCGCTTCCCAATCGCCGCGGCTGGTGCGCGAGCAAATCCGCTTCCAGGCCGAATTCGGCCAACTGCTGTGGCTGGGGCTGGGCGATCCCGGCATCCGGGAGCAGGTCGCGGCGCTGAACACGGAAATCGTAGAGGCCATCGGGGCGGGCGACGCCGCGCGCGCACGGACGGTCATCCGTGCCGAACTGAAGATCCTGACCACATGGCTGTTGAAGACCAAGGAACGGCTGGAGGCCGCGGCATGAGCCAGTTACAGGAAGTGGCCGAGCAACTCGGCGAGGTTTTCGAGGAGTACTTCTCCGCGCTGCACCGGCTCCGTGAGGACGTGGAGGCGGGGCTCGAGCGCGGGGACGACGTCGACCGGCTGGTGTTCGATGCCGTGGAACCGCGCCTGATGGACCCCGCGGCCACCGTCGTCGGCGCCGGGTTCATCGGCGGGCCCGGCAGCGCCGCGGGCGAGCCCATCCACTTCGCGTGGTGGCTCGGCCCATTGGAGGAGAACCCGCTCCTGGGCACCACCACGGAGGTGACGCGGCTGGACCTCGCCGCACGCGAGTATGCCGACTACCTGCGGGATTTCACGACCATGGAGTGGTACTCGGTCCCCGAGGCCACCGGGGTCCGCCACATCACCGGCCCCTACGTCGACCACCTGTGCACCTGCGACTACATGCTCACCCTGACCTCTCCCGTCGGGTCCCCCGCGCTGGGCGTGGTGGGTCTGGACATCCTGGTCCGCCGGATCGAGCCGGGCATCCTGCGCCTGCTGCGCCGGTTCCCCGGCACCGCCGCACTGCTCAGCCCCACCGGGCGGATCATCGCCTCGACCTCGGAGAACTGGGAATTGGGCGCCCGGATCCCGGGCGGCGAAGGGGTGCCGGTGCCCGGCACAAGCCTGCTGGTGGCAGCCGTCCCAACGTAATCATTCTATTTAGGATGATAAAGGTGTAGCCTGTTCATGTGACGACGGTCACGAGCGGGTCCAAGGTGTTGCGCACACGATGGCCCTGACCCATTTTTCGTTCGCACCGAATAAGGCCCCACACCATGAGCAACCAACACCTCGAGGACGGCAACCACCTCGCCGTCCTGGGATACGAGCAGTCCTTCGACCGTTCGATGTCCCTCTGGGCAAACTTTGCCCTCGGATTCACCTACCTCTCGCCGCTGGTCGGCGTCTACTCGCTGTTCGCCATCGCCATGGCAACGGGCGGCCCGCCCTCCATCTTCTGGATCTTCATCGTCGCCGGCGGCCAGTTCCTGGTCTCCCTGGTCTTCGGCGAGGTCGTCTCCCAGTACCCCATCCACGGCGGCATCTACCCGTGGACTCGGCGCCTCTGGGGCAAGCGCTACGCCTGGATGGCTGCCTGGATCTACATCTGGGCCATGATCGTGACCATCACCGCGGTGGCCCAGTTCGGCTCAGGCTTCGTGGCCAGCACCTTCGGCGTGGAACTCACCCGCGGCAGCACCCTGCTCTTCTCAGTGGCACTGCTCCTGGTGGCACTGGTCCTGAACTTCACCGGCACCAAGACACTCGCCCGCGTGGCCCGCATCGGCCTTGCCGCAGAACTCATCGGCGTGATCGCCGTCGGCCTGTACCTGCTCATCTTCGACCGCAAGCAGCCCTTCAGCGTGTTCTTCGATTCCATGGGCGTCGAGGGCGAGGGAAGCTACTCCGCGGCCTTCATGGGCGCCGCACTGGCCGGCCTTTTCCTTTTCTACGGTTTCGAGGCCTGCGGCGACGTGGCCGAGGAAGTCAGCAACCCGGCCCGCCGCATCCCCACGGCCATGATGATGACCATCCTGGTCGGCGGCGTCTCGGCGCTGCTCTCCTTCGGCGGCTATGTGCTCGCGGCCCCGGACCTGCAGTCGATCGTCAACGGCGAGGACGCCGACCCGATCCCGGCGATCCTCGAGTCCGCACTGGGCCCCGTCGGCGCCAAGATCTTCCTGGTCATCGCGCTGACCGCGTTCCTCTCCTGCGTGCTCTCGCTGCAGGCCGCCGCCTCCCGGCTGATGTACTCGTTCGCCCGCGACGGCATGATCCCGGGCCACCGCTGGCTCTCCCAGGTCTCGCCGACCACCAAGGTCCCGACCAACGCGCTGATCGTTGCCTGCTCGATCCCGTTGCTGATCTGCATCATGATCTACTTCGGCTCCGAGCAGCTGCTGACCCAGGTCACCAGCTTCGCGATCCTTGGCATCTACGTCTCCTTCCAGGCCGTCGTGCTCGCCGCCCTGCGCCAGCGCCTCAAGGGCTGGAAGCCCGCCGGCCCGTTCTCGCTGGGATCGGCCGGATTCATCATCAACGTGCTGGCCCTGGCCTACGGCCTGTTCGCCATGTACCTGCTGGCGAAGCCCGGAACCTCCGGCGACTTCGTGGCCGACTGGGTGGTCCTCATCGGCCTGGCGATCGTTGCCGGGTCCGGCGCCCTCTACCTCTTCATTGCGCGCCCGGACAGCAAGTCCGACGCCCCCACCGGGGACGCCATCGAGGTTGCCGCGAAGCTGCGGGCCGCCACGGCCAAGGCCAACGCCTAGCCCCGCCGTTCCCGAAGCCCCCGGTCCGCACCCGGACCGGGGGCTTCCCCGTGCCCGGGGCCGGGGCTCGAATCCAAATCGACGCCGGGCAGGTGCTAGGTTCGAAGCGAAGCCAAGCCTTGAAGGAGCGCCCGCCCCGTGTTTTTCCTGGACCAGGACCTGATCTACTCCGCCAGCGACCTCGTGACGGCCGCCGGCTGCGAGTTCACCTCGCTGAGCAAGCTCGATGAACGGCTGGGCCGCAGCGCGGTGGCGGAGACAGCCGTCGACGAGATGCTCGAGCGCACGGCGGAACTCGGCGACGCCCACGAACACAAGGTGCTCGACGGGCTGGTGGAAACCTTCGGCGAATACGACCCGGACACGGGCCGCGGCGTCAAGAAGCTGCGCGCCGGCGTCCGCGGGGACCGCGCCGCACTGGAGCAGGCCCACCTCGAAACCCTTGAGGCCCTGCGGCGCGGGGCCGACGTCGTCTTCCAAGCGACCTTTTTCGACGGCGAGTTCGTGGGTTTCGCCGACTTCCTGGTCCGCGAGGACACCGGCGCCTACGCGGTGTGGGACACCAAGCTGGCGCGACATGCCCGCGTCACGGCACTGCTGCAGCTCGCCGCCTACGGCGACCAGCTGCTGGCCGCCGGCATCGAGGTGGCGCCGGAGACCACGTTGGTGCTCGGGGACAACTCGCGTTCGGTGCACCGGATGCACGAGCTGCTGCCGGTGTTCAGGGACCGCCGGGACCGATTCAAGTCGCTCGTGGCCGCCCACCGCGGCCAGGACCTGCCGGTGGCCTGGGGCCAGCCGGGGATCAGCGCCTGCGGGCGCTGCGACAACTGCTCCGTACAGGTCACCGAGCACCGTGACCTGCTGCTGGTCGCCGGCATGAGCACCACCAAGCGCAAGAAGCTGATGGAGTCGGGCATCACCACCATCGACGAGCTGGCGCACAGCAACACCGGGGTGCGCGATCCCCACTTCAAGCTTGCCGAGCAGGCCCGCATGCAGGTCGGCATCGCGGCCACCGACGGGGCCACCGGCGGGGTTTCCTACAAGCTCTCCGGCAACCAGACGATCTCCCGCCTGCCCGAACCCAACCCCGGGGACATCTTCTTCGACTTCGAGGGCGACCCGCTCTGGCAGGATCCCCTCGGCGGCTCCTGGGGGCTCGAGTATCTGTTCGGCGTGATCGAGATCGACACCGGCGAGCCTGTCTTCCGGCCGTTCTGGGCCCACTCCCGTGCCCAGGAACGCGGGGCCTTCGCCGACTTCGTCGCCTACGTCGAGGATCGCCGGAAAACCTACCCGGAGATGAAGGTCTACCACTACGCCGCCTACGAGAAGAGCGCACTGCGGAACCTGTCGGTGCGCCACATGACCCACGAGGACGAGATCGACCAATGGCTGCGCGACGGGCTGCTGGTGGACCTCTACGACACCGTGAGGCATTCGCTGCTGATCTCCGAGCGCTCCTACTCCATCAAGAAGCTCGAGCCCCTCTACATGGGCGAGAACCTGCGCGGTGGGGACGTGAAGGACGCCGGCGCCTCCGTTGTCGCCTACGCCAAGTACTGCCAGGCGCTGGAAAACGACGCCGCCGAGGCCGCACGGATCCTGGCCTCCATCAGCGACTACAACGCCTACGACTGCCTCTCCACACTGCGGCTGCGCGACTGGCTGCGCACCCTGGTGCCGCACGAGGCCCGCACCGAGTGGGTCGATCAGGCGCCGCTGCCGGAGATCGACGAGGTGGAGCCGAGCGCCGAGGAACTGGCCCTGCGCGCCTACCTCGAGTCGCTGCCGCAGGACCGGGAGCTGGACGACGACGAGCGAGCCATCGCCATGGTGGCGGCGGCCACCGGCTACCACCGCCGCGAGGCCAAGCAGTTCTGGTGGGAGCATTTCGACAGGCTGGAGAAGCCCTTCGACTCCTGGGCCGAGACCCGCAACGTGTTCATCGTCGACGATGCCCAGGTCCTCGAGGACTGGCACAAGGCCAGCCCCCGGGCCCGGGTCGAGTCCCGGAGCACCGAGCTGCGCGGCACCATGGCCGAGGGCTCGGACTTCAAGGTCGGCAGCAGCTGGTTCGCGATGTACGGGGCCCCGCTGCCCCCGGAACTCGAGCCCAGCAGCGTCGACCGGGCCGGCCTGTTCAACGCCACGGTGGGCGAAAACGACGAGCGATTCGTCATCACCGAGAAGTCCACCGTCAAGGTCCCGCCCTTCGGTGCGCTGCCCGTCGCGCTGACCCCCGACCAGCCGATCAACACCGCCTCCCTGCGCGAGGCCCTGGCCGAGCTTGCCCGGACCGTGGGCGGGGCGCTGCCCTCGCTGCCCCGGCACCCGGGCATCGACATCCTGCGCAAGGCCGCCCCGCGCTTCAGGACCCTCTCCGGCCCGCCGGTGCCGCAGGAGGTCGACGGGCTGCGGAACGTCGTGCCCGCGATCGTCGAGGCCCTGAACGACCTGGACAATTCCTACCTCGCGGTGCAGGGACCCCCGGGCACCGGCAAGACGTTCGTTGCCTCCCACGTCATCGCGGCCCTGGTGAAGCAGGGCTGGAAGGTCGGCGTCGTCGCCCAGTCACACGCCGTGGTGGACAACGTGCTGGCCAAGGCCATCACCAACGCCGGGGTGGACCCTGAGCAGGTAGCCAAGAAGCAGAAGGCCGGGGACAAGACCCAGGTGCCGTGGCACGGCACCACCGACGACGCCGTCGAGAAGCTGCTGGGCGGCGAGGAGGGCGCCCTGGTCGGCGGCACCGCCTGGACCATGACAGGCAAGCGGGTCCCCGAGGGTTCCCTCGACCTGCTGGTCATCGACGAAGCCGGGCAGTACTCGCTGGCCAACACGCTCGCGGTGTCCCGCGCCGCAAAGCGCCTGCTGCTGCTCGGTGATCCGCAGCAGCTGCCGCAGGTCACCCAGGGTTCCCACCCGCAGCCCGTCGACGAATCGGCACTGGGCTGGCTCAGCGCCGGCCACCCGACGCTGCCGGAGGAACTCGGCTACTTCCTGGCCGACTCGTGGCGCATGCACCCGGAACTCTGTGCGAAGGTCTCGGCGCTGAGCTACGAATCCAAACTGCATTCGGCCGCCGCGGCCGCCACCCGTTCCCTCACCGGGGTGCCCGCCGGCGTCGCAACGGTCCTTGTCGAACACCACGGCAACACCACGCAGTCGCTCGAGGAGGCGCACGAGGTCATCAACCAGGTGCGCGCCCACCTGGGACTGGAGTGGGTCGGCGGTACCGGCAAGGCCCCGCGCCGGCTGCTGGCCGGGGACATCCTGGTGGTGGCCGCCTACAACGCCCAGGTGAACCTGCTGCGCAGCGAGCTGGACGGCGCGGGGCTCGAGGACGTCAGGGTCGGGACGGTGGACAAGTTCCAGGGCCAGGAGGCGCCGGTGGTCATCGTGTCGATGGCCTGTTCCTCGGCGGAGGACGCCGCCCGCGGCATCGAGTTCCTGCTCAACCGCAACCGGATCAACGTCGCCGTCTCGCGCGGGCAGTGGCGCGCGGTGATCGTGCGCTCCCCCAGGCTCACGCATTTCCTGCCCTCGAGCCCCGCCGCGTTCGCGGAGCTCGGGGCGTTCCTGGAACTCGGGGCATGCTATGAATGAAGGTATGACTTCACGCATGCTTGCAGGCCAAAAGGTTGTCCCCCTCGGTTACGGGTCCATGAACATCGTTCACGGCTACTCCAATTTCCCGACCCCGGAGGCGGCCGGCAAGCTGCTGAACGAGGTCCTCGACTCGGGCGTCAACCACATCGACACGGCGACGCTCTACGGCGGGCGCCGCAGCGAGGAGCTGATCGGGCAGCACCTGAAGCACCGCCGAGACGAGTACTTCCTGGCCTCCAAGGGCGGCCTCTCGCTGATCGACGGGCGCAGCGTCATCGACGGCCGCCCCGAGTTGCTGCTCGCCCAGGTCGATGCCTCGCTGCAGCAACTGCAGACGGACCGAATCGACCTGTACTACCTGCACCGGCTGGACCGCTCGGTCCCGGTGGAGGAATCGGTGGGCGCCCTGGCCCAGGCCGTGGCAGCGGGAAAGATCGGCGGGATCGGGCTCTCGGAAATCTCCGCCGCCACGCTGCGCAAGGCCCACGCGGTGCACCCGATCGCCGCGGTGCAGAACGAGTACTCGCTGGCGACCCGCAACCCGGAAATCGCCATCCTCGATGCCTGCGCCGAGCTGGGCACGGCGTTCGTGGCCTTCAGCCCGCTGTACCGCGGCTACCTGTCCGGCAACCTGCGGGACATCAAGTCCCTGCCGGAGAAGGACATCCGCCACTTCATGCCGCGCTTCCGCGCCGAGAACTACCCGCAGAACCTGGTGCTTGTCGACGAGCTGAAGCAGCTGGCCGCCCAGTGGGGAACCACCGCCGCGGCCCTGTCGCTGGCCTGGGTGCTGGCGCAGGGCGAGCACGTCCATGCCATCCCCGGGACCACCAAGTCGGCGCACCTCGCCGAGAACATGAACGCCCTGGACCTCGAGTTGGACCGCGCCCAGCTGGACCGGCTCGATGCGCTCATCAACCACCGGACCATCCACGGCAGCCGCTACAACTCGAACCAGCAGGCGACTGTGGAAAGCGACGAGTTCTAGGCCGGCGTGGACAACCCGTACCCTGCGGGGAACCGGACAACGACCGGGGCGTGGCGCTACGTGCCGCCGGCCTGCGCCGCCCTGGCGCTCCTTGTCATGTGCGTGGTGGATCCCGTGGTCGCCGGGGCACCGCTGTGGGACATCGACGACGGGGAGGCCTGGGTGCCATTGGCCATGGCGTGGCTGCCGTGGCTGTTCTTCACCATCCTGGCGGTGGCCACCGGTTTCATGGCGCGCTCCCGGACGGCCATCGCCCTCATGTCCCTGCTCTCGCTGGCCTCGATGATCGTCCCCGCCTTCATCTGGAGCATCCTGTTGGGCGAATTTTTCCCCGCCGCCGGAAACCTGTGGATCTCGATGGGCCTTGCGGCAGCCGCCGCGGTGGCGTTCCCGGCGCTGCTGCTCGGGATTGCGCTCCGGCCCGCGGTCCGCGCCGCCGGCGCACGCACGACGGCCCAGCCGAGGTCCTGACGGCCGCGTGTGGCGGCAGGGCGGATGAAGTCCCGCGACGCAAGTTCCACCGATGCCCGGTGGAGCTTGATGGCCCGGTGCCCCGGTGATCTCACCGCGACGCTCCTGCATGCGGGTTGCAACTCCGGCCGTTGCCCCATGGGACATCTGCCGGTTCCGCCGACCTCAGTGCTTCCGATGTCATGCACCACGCCGTCGTGCGTCCGCAGCCGAGTCAAAGGGAACGAAGACCGCGCTTGGCGATCCGTTCAGTGGCTGCGCACGGCCCTTCGGCAAGCCACCGGGCGACAATCTCACGCGCCCAGTCAGGATCCGACTTGGCTGCGTCGTTGATCCAGTTCGCAACGGAATCCTGAACATACCGTGACGGGTCCCTCCTCAGATTCTCCAAGATGGGAAGGGCCCGGTCGGGGTCGTGCTTGAGCGCTGGAATATGGGCGGCCCATACCCCGCGAGGGCGGAGAACCTCGCTGGCGAAGCGCCTGATGCGTTCGGAATCATCACGCGCAAACTCGGACAGGAGCGTGATTGACAGTTCCAGGTCCTCAACGAGCCTTGGCCGCGCCGCCATCCACGCCCATTCCCGCACCGCGAAGTGCTCGTCGTCGGCGAACATGCGGATGCGAGCCAAGACAACGGCCACCTCAAGCCGGGCCTCGATGGCCGCGAAGCAGGCCCATCCTCGCACAGTGTCCGACGGGTGGGTCGCGAGGGCGGAAAGCTGCCCGTCTTCGAGCGAGCTCCGTATGGCCTGGCCGATCAGCTGCATCCGTTTGAGGATGCCGTACCGTTTCGCGTCGTCGACGGCCTCCTTCAATGCCGGACCAGCTTGTGGGACGGCGCACCGAATGAGAACCGCATGGTCCATGGCCAGGGCTTCCGCGAGCGTGCGCGAGGCAAACCGTCCCTCGTTGAGGGCATCCAGATCTTGCGGGAGGATATCCGCGCGGCGCCGCGCGCCAACCGAACTCATGCCATGCCCCCGCCGAGCCTGCCGGAAATTGTTGTCAGCGCGCGGACCACGGCCGCACGGTCCCGCGCATCGATCCCGACCACGAGGCTGTCAAGCCACGCGGAGTACACCGGGGCCAGGGTCTCGATGATCAGCTCTCCCGCATCGGCGATGTGGACCGATATCGTGCGTCGATCGGTTGCACCCCCTGCGCGGGTGACCAGTCCCTGCCGCTCGAGTCCGTCGAGCAGCCCGGTGATGGTAGCCCGCTTGACGTCCAGGCGCGCCGCAAGCTCGGCCGGGGTGATGCCGGGGTTTTCGGAGACCGCCAGGAGCACTGCCAGTCGGCCCTCGGAAAGCTCGTAGTCGGAGAGAATCAGGGCACAATCGGCATCGATTCGGCGCGCGGTGGCCAAAAGTGCCATCACCACCTGCGCTGATTCGCCGCCCTTGAGCCGCGTGACAAAGAGTTCCTGCTTGACGCCCATCAAAGATTTCATTAGGCGCCATACTATCAGGCGGCTTCGAAAGATCGCCGAACCCAGCAGCCGGTGCGGGTGACAAGTCCTTGGTGAAGCCAGTGCCCTCGCACCCCGGTCTTTCCATGGCTTCCGCGAGCCGACATGGACGGCCGGAAATTGCTGACGCTGGTTTTCCGGCGCTGGCCCATTCATCGAAGACGGCCTCGTCCGACGGTCGACGGATGGCATCCCGTGGTTCGGGATCCCGGAAAACAGCAGGTCCCGGCGGGCCGGCCGGACCTACTTGGGCCGTGCCGGATCGATGACCTTCTCCACGTCGAAGAACGGCTTCAGCACCGGGCGGTCGCCCCGCAGTTCCTTCGCGAACTGCAGCCCGTCCAGGTTGATGCGGGCCTGGCGCAGGTAGCCCTCGCCCTTCTGCATCCAGGAGGTGGTGGTGCCGTCGACCCCGTAGAAGAAATCGAACCCGTCCTTCCTGAGCGCCTCGTACCTCGGCCCCCCGTACCTCTCCACGCGGGCAATGTCGGCGCCGAAGGGGTAGATGAGCTGGTCGGTGTCCCCGGTGATCGGGCGGACCTCCGCGTCCCACCGTTTCAGGTCCCGGGTGAAGCGCGGCATGGGGCTCTTGCCCATGTCGATGTGTCCCCAGGAGTGTGAGGCGAACACCCAGCCGTTGGCCTTCATGGCGTCGGCCACCTGCCTGGCGGTTTCGGTGTCCCGGGCCATGGTCTTGCTCTTGGGGTATTCGCTCTGGGAGGTGCGGTAGCCCAGCACCCCGTTGTAACCGGTCAACGCGACGATGCCCTTGGACCCGCGGTAAGAGAAGTCCGGGTGCTTGGCCACGTAGGCGTCGATGAGCGGGACCATGTCGTAGGCACCGATGGACTTCGTGCCGTCGGCATCCGTGTATTCGTTTTTGACTTGGCCCTTTTCATCAAGCAACAGCTTGGACGGGAAACCGTCCCCGTCCATGTACTCGTAGTAGCTGACGTCGTCCTGGGAGATCACTATCGGTGTCTTGCCCTCGGGAAGGTGGATCTTGCGGTAGGCCATCTTCCCGTTCTCGTCCACGCCGGCGATGTCCGACGGGTTCACCAGCACGAAGCCGCGCCGGTGCAGCTCGGCGATGATCTTGTTGAACTCGGACATCGTCACCATGTAGTCCAGGTACCCCTGCTGGCGGTTGTCGCCGTCGAAGGCGCGCTTGGGGTCCACCACCAGAGAATGGAAGAAGAGGTGGGAGATCTTCGAGTTGTCTTCCCACACCACGGTCCGGGACTTGGCCTTGCCGATCTCGGCCCGCGCCTTCCCGGCTTCCGGGCCGTCGACGCCGGCCAGGGCCTTGGCCGCGGCGGCGTAGTCGTAGCCGGCAGCCAGCGCCCCGGCCTTCCCGACGGGATCGGCCTCCGCGGGCGGAACCTTTTCCCCCGTGGCTTCCGGGGATGGCGGCGCCGGCGTGTGGGAGGCCGGGGCGGGCGTGGGGTTGGTGGGGTTCGGGGACTGCTGGCTGGGTGCTGGCACTTCCTGCGGTGCCGGCGTGCAGCCGGCGAGAACGAGTGCCGAGGCCGCCGCAAGGGCAGCGGCCAAACGTGTACGTTGGAGCATCTTCTCCCGTTTCCTCCCCGCGGCACGGTGCCGCGTGTTGGTTGCTGGATCGGTACCACCGACCCTACCCACCGGGACGCGAACCTTAAACCGGCGCGCCGATGGACTAGGATTATTGGGTTCAACCCCCCGCAAAAGGACCGTGATGCGACCTACCCACCAGGCGAGCCCGCTGTGGAGTCAGACGCAACAATTCAGGTCCTCGGCGGCCTGGAAGTTGCTCTCCACCGCCCCGTGGGCAGTTGCCTTCCTGCGTGCAGAATTCACCAGCGCGAAGCCGCGGATCGGCCTCGAGGTCTTCCAGGCCTCGCTCGAGGCGTTCCTGAAGGTCGTGCGCTCCGAGGACCCCGGCTTCAACGACACCATGACGGCCGCGCAGTACGCCGATGCCTGGGTGAAGAACCAGTTCCTGGCCAGGCCCCTGGTCGACGGGCACTTCGTCTACGAACCCACGGCGCAGACCGCGCGCGTACTCAAGTTCCTCGCGGACTTCTCCGGGGACCGCACCAACCTGAACTCCTCGCGCCTGAACACGCTGCTGGTGTCCCTCGAATCCCTGGCGCACGAGACCGACCCGGACCCTGCTGCCCGCATCCGCGCCCTGGAGGCGGAGATCGCCCAGCGCCAGGAAAAGATCGCTGCGCTGCGCGACGGCACCTCCCCCGCGGTGCTGCCCAAGGAGGGCGCGCTGGCGGCAACGCGTTCGGTGCTGGACATGGCCTCCGGCCTGCCCGCCGACTTCAAGCGCATGCGCGACGGCGTCCAGGAAATGCTACACGCGCTGCGCGGGGAAATCATGGAGTCCTCCTCCGTCAAGGGCGTCGCGATCGGCGCGGTGCTCGAGGGCGACAAGCAGCTGCGCAGCACCCCGCAGGGCGAGACCTTCCGCGGCTTCACCGAGTTCCTGAACTCCCCGGAGGCGCAGGTGCGCTTCCGCGAGGCCGTCAACGAGGTGCTCGAGCGCGACTTCGTCGATTCCCTCGACGCGCAGGAGCGCCACACCCTGGCGAACCTGCTGCGCGAGCTGCGCCGCCAGGCATCGGAGGTCCACCAGTCCTACGGCCGGCTCTCCGAATCCCTGCACGCCTACGTGCAGTCCGAGGAATTCAAGGAGGCCGCGGTGCTGCGCGAGGCCGTGCGCGCCGCCGAACTCGCCGTGGCGTCCTCGCGGGCCCTGCATTCGCGCACGCTCGTCGCCCCGATCAAGCTCTACAGCCCGCGCTTCACCTCGATCTCGGGGCTGGGCATCTACGACCCTGACGAGCACGTGGCCCCGCCCAAACTTGCCGCGCCCCCGGAGCTCTCGGTCGCGGACATCCGCCGCAACCCGAGCACCCCGGCCCCCGACGTCCCGGCCCTGAACCTCGCCGTCTCGGCCGCGCGCAAGACCTCCGGCGGCACCGTCTCGCTCACCGAGGCCTACGAGACGCTCGAGGACCGGCACAGGCACCTGAACACCATCCGCTACCTCATCGAGGCGGCCCGCCTCAATGACGCGGACCCGGATGAAACGGTCTTCGAGGAAATCACGTTCACCCAGGTCGACGGCTCCACCCGCACGGCACTGGTGCCGTCCATCAGCTTCACGAAGGATCCAGCATGAGTACGCAACTGCCCTCCGGCGCCGCAGCCGAACGCCGTCTCTTCGAGGGCGACACCGGGTCCTTCGAGCTGCAGCTGCGCCAGCTCCTGGTCCGCCTGCTGCGCGGCCCCTACCTCGACGGCGTCGCCGAACCGCGGCTCTGGCAGCTGGTCCTTGACCGCCGTGCGGAGATCTCCGCCTACGTCGCCGAGATCTTCCTGGTCCTGGAGGTCGACGCCTCGCGCAAGATTGCGCTATTGAGCCCCGTGGACGTCGAGGCCGCCCACACCACGGCCATCGCCCCGCGCCGTGCGCTCAAGCGCGAGGAGACGCTGCTGGCGCTGCGCCTGCGCCTGCTGCTCGAACGCCATGCCGGCTCCGGCACCGACGCGGTGGTCACCCGCGATGCCGCCCGCGAGATCCTGCTCGAGCACCGCGCCCCCGGGGACACCGACGACAAGAAGCTCGAGGAAACCACCGACGCGGCGCTGGCCCGCCTGCTGAGCCTCAAGCTGATCCTGCCCACCGAGCTGGCCGACGAGTACAAGGTCTCCGGCGCGCTCGCGCTGGCCCTGCCCTTCGCCACCATCGAGGAAATCCCGGACTACATAGCCGCGATCGAGCGCGTGGGCGCGGACGACACCGAAGAACTTGAATTGGAGACCGACGACGCATGAGCATCGAAATGACCCTGCCGCTCTCCGACGCCCTGAATGCCGGGCAGCACAGGCTGACCCAGATCCAGGTCATCAACTGGGGCACCTTCCACGGCCGCCACACCCTGTATGTGGACCGTGCCGGAACCCTGCTCACCGGCCACCCCGGCGTGGGCAAGTCGACCCTTTTCGACGGCATCGGGCACATCTTCTACGCGGCCCCGCGGCTCAACGAATCCGCGCACGAGGCCTCCACCCGCAAGGACCGGCGCACCACCTACTCCTACATGCGCGGACGCCGTTTCAAGACCGAGGCCGGCACCCTCTACCAGCGCCCCGGCGCCAGCTGGAGCGCCATCGCCCTGGTCTACGAGGACGGGCTGGGCTCCAACGTCTGCATCGGCGCGATCTTCGACCTGCCGGCCAACGGGCTCGAGGGCCAGGTCGGCAAGCACTACGTCATGGGCGACCGCGTGCTGGACACCGCCGCCCTGGAGCAGCACGGCGCCCGCCGCTTCACCCCGTCCTCGCTGCAGAAGTCGCTGCCCGGCTTCGAGGCCTTCGACGTGCACCGCGCGTTCGCCGAGAAGTTCCGCCGCCGCCTGGGCATCGACAACGACAAGGCGTTCTCGCTGCTGCGCACGCTGCAGAACGGCAAGGGCCTGGACAAGGGCGTGAACCAGTTCTTCCGCTACGAGGTGCTGGAAATCCCCACCACCATGAAGGCCGCCGCCGGGGCCATCGAGGACTTCTCCCACCTGCGCGGCATCCACCGCCAGCTGGAGGAGGCCCGCGCCCAGCGCGACGCCCTGGCCAACGTGCCGGAGCAGAAGCTGCGCCACGAGGAACTCAGCAAGGAACTGGCCAAGCTCAACACCCTCGTCAGCACGCAGCTGCCGGCCTTCGGCGCGCAGCTGGCCACCCGCGCTCTGCAGAGCGAGACCGAGCAACTGGGCGCGGCGCTGGAGAAGAACACCGCACTGATCGAGGAAACCACGGCCCGCAAGGCCGTGCTGGAAACCAAGGTCACCTCCCTGAACGAACAGCTGGAGGCCGGCGGCGGCGCCGGCCTGGCGGCCCTGGAGCGGGAGGCCGAGGCCGCCCGCAAGACGCTGGCCGAACGCGAGGCCGTGCTGCGCACGCTGCGTTCGGACTTCGAAGCCGCGGGCCTGGGCTTCACCTTCACGTCCTCCGGCCTGCAGGCCATGCGCCGGCAGGCCGCGGTGAGCGCGGAGAACCTCTCCGCGATCGCCAAGGACGCACGCACCATGGAGTACGAGGCCATGGCGAACGTGATGAACCTGAAGGACAGGATTTCCAAGCTCAAGCTGCAGATCGACTCCTACGCCAAGCGCGGCTCCAACATCGACGACCGCTCGATCGCCGCCCGCCGCGCCATCGCCGCGGCCACCAAGCTGGGCGTCGAGGACCTGCCGTTCGCCGGCGAGCTCATCGACCTCTCCCCCGCCCACGGGGCCTGGCGCCCCGCCGCGGAAAAGGCGCTGCGTTCCCTGGCCACCACCATCCTGGTGCGCGGCGAGGACCTCAAGGCCGTCACCCACGCCATCGACTCGCTTTCCGGGCTCGGGCGCATCCGCTGGAACGACATTTCCAAGACCCCGCGCGACGCCACCCCGGGACCGGGCGACCTGGTCGGCAAGCTCGACTTCAAGCACTCTGACGCCGGAACCTGGCTGCGCGCGAAGATCGCCGCGGACTACCCGCTGGCCTGTGTCGATTCCGACGCCGGGCTGCACATCCACGACAAGGCGATCTCGCTGGCCGGCACCATCAAGACCGGTGCCGGCAGCTTCGAGCGCGACACCCGCGCCGTCGCCGCCTCCGACTACCTGCTCGGCTTCACCAACGCGGAGAAGATCTCCGAGCTGGAAGCCAAGCTCGCCGCGCTGGTCGGGGAGCTGGCCCGCATCGAGGACATCGCCAACGACCGTTCGGCGGCCAAGGACCAGCTGGCCGCCAAGCTGGCGCTGCTGGGCACGCTGTCGGAGGACGAGCGCAGCTTCGCCTCGCTCGACGCCGCCGGCGCACTGGCCACCCTGCAGGACCTCGAGGCCCGCATGGCAGAGGCCCTTTCCACCTCCGGGGACCTTTCCCCGGTGCGCCGCGCCCTGGAGGCAGCCCGTGCGGAGCTCGAGGAATGCGTCGGGACCCTGGCCGTGGCCCGCGCCGAGGCCGGCACGTTGGAGCGCAGCCTGGAGAAGGCCGCTGCGGCGCTGCGCGCTGCGAAGGTCCGCGACTCGGCCACCGAGGAATGGGCCAGCGACATGCTGGCCGCCAGCGAGCAGCTGGCCCCGCTGGTCACCCGACTGGAACAGCGCCAGCCCGTGGGCACCTCGGAGCTGGAGGCCGCGCTGAACGCGCTCGCCCTGGCCCTCTCCGAGTCCGGCGCCGACCTCAAGCGCGAGACCTTCACCCTGGAGGCCGCCCTGAAGGACACCTTCAAGGCCTTCGCCCGCGAGTTCGGCAACTCCGCAGCCGTCAGCTTCGGCACCGGTATCGAGGCCGCCGAGCACTACGTGGCCCTGCACCAGGGCATCATCGAGGAGGGGCTGCCGCAGCACGAGGAAGAGTTCCGCGAGTACTTCTCCAACCGCTCCTACGAGCGTTTCTCCGACCTTCTCCAGCTGTTGGAGGAGGAACGCCGGCAGATCGCCGAGCGCATCTCCCCGCTGAACCAGATCCTTGCCGACGTCCCCTTCGAGCACGGCTCCAAGCTGGCGCTCGAGGTCAAGACCACTGTCCCCGACGAGGCCCGGGCCTTCCGCCAGGCGCTCAAGGACGCGCTGGCCGGGGCGTACTCCTCGCGCGGCGCCGCCACACTGAGCGAAAGCTACAAGGCGCTCGAGTACCTTGTCGACTCGCTGGACGACCCATCACGGGCCGCCTGGCGCGACACGGTACTGGACGTGCGCCAGCACGTGACCATCAGCTGCAACGAGCACAAGCCCAACGGCGAGCTGGAGACCGGCCTGGAACCGGGCACGCTCTCCGGCGGCGAGGGACAGCGCTTCACCTCCTTCATCATGGGCGCGGCCCTGGCCTACCAGCTGGGCTTCGCGACAGCGGGCTTCACCGCCTACGGCACCGTGATGATCGACGAGGCGTTCATCCAGGCGAACTCCGAGTACGCGGCAGCCGGCATCAACGCACTGCAGGAGTTCGGGTTCCAGCTGCTGCTTGCCGCCCCGGAGGACAAGATCGACCTCTCCCGGCACCTGGGCTCGGTCACCGACATCATCAAGCACCCGGGCTCCAACGTCTCGGGCTTCGTGGAGTCGGGCCGCTCCCCCGCCGTGGCCACCACCATCAAGCTTCGCTGACAAGAAAACTCTGGCAAGAAACGCACCCGGCACCTCACACATCGGGGGCCGGGTGCGTTTACATGGTGTGGAGATGAAAACGAACCCGCCCTTCGAGCTGGTGGTGCGAGAGCACGGGCCGGCGGTACTGCGCATGTGCACGGCGCTGCTGCGCCCGGGACCCGACGCGCAGGACGCGTGGAGCGAAACTTTCCTCGCGGCCCTGCGCGCCTACCCGGGGCTCGAACCCGGAGCCAACGTGCAGGCCTGGCTGATCACCATCGCCCGGCGCAAGGCCATCGATTCGCTGCGTGCCCGGCACCCGGTCCCCGTGGATTCCGTGCCGGAGCAGGAAGCCGCCCCCGATGGTTTCGGTCCGGACGGGTTGTTCGATCATGCCGGGCTGTGGGACGCGCTGGGCTCGCTCACCGAGCTGCAGCGCAAGGTCATCGGCTACCACTACCTGCTCGGCTTCCCCTACGCGGAGATCCCCGGGTTCATGGGCGGCAGTGCCGCCTCGCTGCGCCGGGCCGCGGCCGACGGCATCAAGTCCCTGCGCAAACTACTGGATGTTTCGGAGGAAGAACGATGAGCGAACTTGCCATGCACGAAATCGACATGCTGAAGGAAAACCTGGCCGAGCGCGCCGCCGCCGAAGGCCTGATCGATGTTTCCTACCGGCTGGTGGATTCACCGGTCGGGCAGCTGCTGCTGGCGGCGACCGAGCGTGGGATCGTGCGGGTGGCCTTCGATTCGGAGGGCTTCGATGCGGTGCTCGGCTCCCTGGCGGAGAAGGTCGGGGTGCGGGTGCTGCACCGCCGCGCCCCTCTGGATGCCGCAGCGACCCAGCTGGACGAGTACTTCGCCCACTCCCGTACCGGGTTCGAGCTGGGTCTGGACCACCGGCTGTCCAGCGGCTACCGGCTTGAGGTCCAGCTGGCGCTGCCGCGCATCGGCTACGGGCACACCGCCAGCTACAAGGAGATGGCGGCGCTTACCGGACGGCCGGCAGCGGTTCGTGCCGTCGGAACCGCGTGCGCGACCAACCCGCTGCCGATCCTGGTGCCCTGCCACAGGGTGCTGCGCAGCGACGGTTCGCTGGGAGGATACCTCGGCGGGCTGGACGCCAAAAAGGTCCTGCTCGCACTGGAGCACGAAGCATAGCGAAAGCACTGAAAGTGCCGTTTCCGAAACTGGGCGAACCTTTCAGCCCTGGCTACCACCGGACTTGCCCGTGGACAATGGTCTTCGTTCAGCCCATTCCCGGATTCGAAGGGGCACGCGGCCGAACCCTGAACGGCCACCGACCCGCCTACTTGGCATCGACAACACGGAGAGAACCATGAAGCGCACCGATTCGGCCGGGAGCGGCGTCGTCGTCGCAGTCTATTTGGCCCTTGCCCTCGTCTGGGGAGCCAGCTTCCTTTTCATCAAGGTTTCGGTGGAAGCCATGTCGCCCTTTGAGGTGGTGCTGGGTCGGTTGGTGCTCGGAGCGCTGGCGTTGTTGGCCATCATGGCAGCCACAGGCAGGAAATGGCCGCGGGAGCGCCGACTGTGGTCGCACATGGCAGTTGTCGCGCTGTTGCTCTGCGTGGCGCCCTTCCTGCTTTTCGCCTGGGCAGGGCAGTTCGTGCCGTCCGGCCTGTCAAGCATCTACAACGCCGCCACACCCATCATGACGTTGGCTGCAACGTCCCTGATGATCCCCTCCGAACGAATGACACGCACCAAGACCGCAGGCATCGCATTGGGCGCCGTGGGAGTAGTGGTCATCGTTGGACCATGGAGGTTCGGCAGCGATGAGTTCGGTGGAATTTCCCTCCCCGCCCAGTTGGCCTGCCTGGCTGCCACGTGCTGCTACGGGCTGGCATTCGCCTACATCCGGAAATTCGTCACCGGCCACCCCTACGATGCCCCCACCATGGCTGCCATGCAGGTGTCCATGGCAGCGGCCATGATGGTGGTTGCCACGCCGTTCGTGGGCCTGACCCCCGTCGCTTGGACGCTTCCCGTGGTGTCTTCCCTGCTCGCCCTCGGTGTGCTGGGCACGGGCATCGCCTACATCTGGAACACCATGGTGGTCCGCGCCTGGGGCGCCCCGGCGGCATCGACCGTCACCTACCTGACGCCGCTGGTGGGCGTGGGCCTCGGCATCCTGGTGCTTGGGGAATCGCTCCATTGGCATCAACCGGTGGGCGGCTTGATCCTCGTCCTCGGCATCCTGGCCAGCAACGGGAAACTCGCACCGAGGCGGACCACTGTGCTCGATGGCTAGGGTTCCAGGCGCCCCGGGGCCAAAAGAACGGGGGGCAATCCAGCTTTCGCCGGTTTGCCCCCCGTTCTGTTGTGTGGCCGCTACTCGCTGGCGAGCCCCTGAACGGGGGCCAGCTTGGCGGCACGGCGTGCCGGGACAATCGATGCGGCCAGGGCTGCCACGACGCTGATGGCAATGACGCCGGCCAGCTGGAGCCACGGGATGGAGACAACCATGGAGCCGAAGGACGCCATCACCGACTGCGCGCCCAGCAGGCCGTAGGCTGTGCCGATCAGCACGCCGAGCAGCGCCGCGACGCCGCCGATCAGTACGGCTTCGGTGGCCAGCATGCCGCGCAGCTGCCCCCGGGTCAGGCCCAGGGCCCGCAGCAAGGAGTTCTCGCGGGTGCGCTCAAGCACCGAGAGGCTCAACGTGTTTGCCACGCCGATCAGCGCGATGAACACCGCCACGGCCAGCAGGCCGGAAACGATCAGCAGCAGCATGTCGATGACCTGGTTGAACATCTGCTTCTCCATGACACCGCCGCCCACCGCGTATTCGTCGACACCCAGCGTGGAGGCCAGGTCCGTGGCCAGGGTGCGCAGCTCCGCGCCGTTCAGCGAGTCATCGACCTTGAGCCACAGCTTGGCCGTGGTCTTGGCCGGGGCCTTGCCCTCCGAGGCACCCAGCACGCTGGAGGCGGTTTCCCAGGTCATGACCGAGTCGATCATGTTGGCGTCGCTGACCAGCAGCTTCAGCTCGCCCTTGGTGCCGTCCGTGCCCGTGGCCTTGGCGGTCTTGCCCTCCCAGTAGCTGGCCACCAGGACCTCGCCTGCCTTGGGCATCTGCCGGTCGGTGTTGAGCACCGAGGCCAGCTCAGCGGAATCCATGGCGTAAACCGGTTGCCCGTTCTCGTCCTGGCCCACCTGGGTCAGCAGGGCGGCGGACTTCACGCCGTCCAGTTCCCGGGCCTTGCCGAGGTTCGCCGGCGTCAGCGTGTCAAGGGTGCCGTTGCTGACCTCCATGTCCACCAGGTACTCGCCGCCCAGGGCATCGCCCAAAGAGGACTTTGCGGTCTGCGCGCCGACCATCATCATGGAAACCAGCGTCACACCGATGAGCAGCGCCGTGGCCGTGGCGGTGGTGCGTCCCGGGTTGCGGACGGCGTTGAGGCTGGCCAGCTTGCCGGGGACGGTTCCGCCGGAGGTCAGCTTGCCGATAAGCGCGACGCTCTTGGGCAGGAAGAGCGAGCCAAGCATGAGGATGCCCGGGAAGGAGAGCAGGCCGCCGCCGAAGGCGATCAGCAGCTCGCCCTTGGCCGCGCCGAAGACCAGCAGTGCGGTGCCCGCGGCAAGCAGAAGCAGGCCTAAGACGATGCGGACCTTGCCGGAGGTGTTGGCCAGCGACACGTCGTCGGCCGGGCGCAGTGCGGCGAGCGGCGCAACGGACATTGCCTTGCGGGCCGGGACCCATGCGGCGATCAGGGTGATGAGCGTGCCCGCGGCGATGGTGCCCACGACAGCCAGCGGCGGAACCGCGAGGGTCGCGAAGGACATCCCGGAGACGTTTGCCGCAAGGATCTTGATCAGCAGCGACATGATGCCTGTGGCGAGCAGGACGCCGGCGGCGGAGGCCAGCAACCCGACGATCAGGGCCTCGACGAGCACCGAGGCGCGGATCTGGGAGCGTACGGCACCGAGGGTGCGCATCAGCGCCAGTTCCCGGGTGCGCTGGGCAACCAGCACCGAGAAGGTGTTCATGACAACGAGCCCGGTGACCACCAGGGCGATCAGCGCGAAGACCAGGAGCACGATGGTGAGCTGGTCGTTGCCGCCGGAGAATGCCGCAACGTCGGCGACGATGCGCTCGTCGGGGGTCATGACGGTGAAGTGCGTGACGCCCGATCCCTCGACGGCGGTGTCCAGGGAGGACTTCAGCGAGGCAAGGGCCGCGGGATCCTCGGCGCGGACTGTGACCTGGTTGTACTCGGCGGGCTGGTCCCCCCGGAGGGTCTTGAGCAGGTCGGGGGTCACCGACAGGTTCATGACGGAGCCGCTCATCGGGTCGTTGGAGGACGCGGTAATGCCGCTGACAATGACGTGCCGGCCTGCGGCGCCCTCGGAACCGTCCGAGATCTCCACGGTGTCGCCGACCGAGATGTTGTATTCCTTGGCGTACACGGAGTCCACGGCGACCTGGTCGCTGGTGGCGGGCATGGCCCCGCTGGCCAGTGTGGTGGTGTTCAGCGAAGCATCGGCGGCAGGGGTGCTGACGACGGCGTAGTAGCGCTTGGCGCCCGCGTGGACGCTGGCGCCGGCGGACTGGATCCCGTGGGCCGCGGCGACCCCCGGGGTCTTTTCGATGGCGTCAAGGGTCTTGCCGGTGATCGTGTACGACTCGCTCGTGGCGTCGCCGTTGTTCTCGTAGGCCGCCGACATGTCGCCGCTGACCACGAGGTCCGCCTTTGAGTAGGCCGACCCGATGCTGTTTTTCAGGGACTCGGTTGCCGAGGCGTTGACCATGAGGGTCGCAGCGAGGAACGCGGTGCCGACCATGACCGCGAGGATCACCGCGATGAACCGGCGTGAATACGCCTTGAGGTTTGCGAGGGCTAGCTGGATCAACTTAAGCTCCCAAACCGGAAAGTGCCTGGGTCACCGATTCAACGGTGGGGTCTTCCAACTGCCCGACGAGCTGGCCGTCCTTCATCAGCAGCACGGTGTCCGCGTAGGAAGCGGCGACCGCGTCGTGGGTGACCATGATGATGGTCTGGCCCATTTCCCGGGTCGAGGAGCGCAGCAGCGAGAGCACCTCGGCCCCGGTGCGGGAGTCCAGGTTGCCGGTCGGTTCGTCGCCGAAGACGACCTCGGGGCGGGTGAGCAGGGCGCGGGCCACGGCCACGCGCTGCTGCTGGCCGCCGGAAAGTTCGTGCGGCTTGTGGTTCATGCGGTCCTTCAGGCCCAGCGTGGCCACGATGGTTTCCAGCCAGGCGGCATCGTGCTTCTTGCCGGCCAGTGCCAGCGGAAGCAGGATGTTGGCCTCGGCGGTCAGCGTCGGGACGAGGTTGAAGGACTGGAAGACGAAGCCGACCTTCTCGCGGCGCATCTTGGTCAGTGCATCGTCATTCAGCTTGGAGATATCGGTGCCTCCGATGAAGATCTGGCCGCCGCTTGCCTCGTCGAGGCCGGCAAGGCAGTGCATCAGGGTGGACTTGCCGGAGCCCGAGGGGCCCATGATGGCGGTGAAGCGTCCGCGGGCGAAGGAAACGTCGACGCCGCGCAGGGCCTCGACGCGGGTGGAGCCCTCGCCGTAGATCTTGCTCAGCGCGGTGGCGTGGACAGCGATATCGGTGCTGGTATGAGGTGCAGTAATGGTCATAACAACACGTTATGTTGCTGCCGCATGCTTCCGGATCATCCGCAGGGCCCTACTTGGGCTCCGTGCGGCTCATACCCGGGTATGAGGCAGCTCGTTCACAGGAGGCCGGGGTAGGCTCGTGCAGCCATGCCGTATTTCACCCCGTCCTTCGCTGCCCTCCTGGTCCTGCTCGGCCTCGTGGCCTGCGCCGTGCTGCTGGCGGTCCTGACGGCGTTGCACCGCAGGGGCGACAGGGCGCGCATCCGTGCGCTCGCCGCCATCGTCCTGCCGTTGTGGGCGGCAGGACTGGCACTCGCGGTGCTCCCGGCGGCCCCGCTCCCCGATCCGTCGATCCCGTCCGGGACGTTCAACTGGGTTCCCTTCCTGGCCCACGGGGAACGCGACCTCGGGGCAGAGCTTGCCGCCAACCTCGGGCTCTTTGCCCCGATGGCCCTGGTACTCGCGTTTTGCTGGCGACGCCGCGCGGTCGCCAAGACCACGCTTCTGGCGCTGGGGATCTCCGTCGGCATCGAGGCGACCCAGTTGCTGCTCGAAAACAACCGGGCCGCGGACATCACCGATGTCATCACGAACACCGCGGGCGGTTTCCTGGCCGCATGCCTGGGCACCCTGCTGGCGGGGAGATCCGCGCCGAAGCCAGCGAGGGATACGCATCCCGGGGTGCGCACCTAGGGACAGCCGTGCCGGAACGATCCGCGAGTGTCGCGAAACCTCACCGGCGGATTTCCGGGCACTTCAGGTGGGCCCTAGTGGTTCGACGCCTGCCGCACACCTAGGCTTGGACCATGCTGCCTCCCCACCCGAACCCGACCACCAAGACGGCGAAAACCCCAAAGCCGAACCACGTGGTGGGGTTGCTCGGCGCGATGGCCGTCGGCGGCGTGGTGGGCTGGTGGATTTCCATTGCCCAGAGGGTGGAGGTCCGCTCCGAGGCGGAGCTGGCGTCAGTAAGGTTCGGGTTCCCGTTTTCGTGGATCACCCAGGACCACTCGGCATCCGCCTACGCCAGGTACCCCCAGGACGTGGCGTTGAGGCTCGACGGCAGGAGCGGGCTGGAACCGCTGCCCACCGACTACGACTGGATGGCGTTCATCGGGGATGCCCTGGTCTGGGGCGTCCTGGCCTGGGTTCTCCTCATGGTTGGCCTGCCGCTGGTTCTCCGGGCTATCCGCGCCAGGTAGTTGCGCCGCCGGAAAACCCGGCCAGGGGCCGCGGTCCGGGCCCATGCGGCGCGTGCGCCCGTCAGTCGTGCCCCTCGTGCTCCGGGGTCTGGTGGCTGTGGGCCTCGATCTGGAATGTCGAATGCTCGATGCTGACCTCGAAGTGCTCGGCCACGCAGGACTGCAGTTCGCCCAGCAGGGTTGCGGCGGCGCCGTTGCGGAAGGCCTCGTCCTCCACCACCACGTGGGCGGTGAGGATCGGCAGGTTGGAGGCGATCTGGCTGGCATGCAGGTCGTGGACCGCGAGCACCATCGGGTGGGCCGCGAGGTGCGCCCGGACATCCTCGAGGTCAAGGCCCTTGGGTGTCGATTCGAGCAGGATGTGCGTGGTCTCCCCCAGCAGCTTCAGCGCGCGCGGAATGATCAGCCCGGAGATGAGCATCGCGGCGATGGAGTCGGCCTGCATCCAACCCGTGGTGGAAATGATGATCGCCGAGACGATCACTGCGACCGAGCCAAGCGCGTCGTTGAGCACCTCAAGGAAGGCGGCACGCATGTTCAGGTTGTCGTCCTTGCCCGAGGCCAGGATCAGCATCGAGGCGATGTTGCCCACCAGGCCGATGATGCCGAAGACCAGCAGGCCCCCGGCCGCTACCTCCGCCGGCTCGAAGAGGCGACGGATGCCGTCGATGAAGGCGTAGACGCCGACGCCGAGCAACAGGGCGGACTGCAGCGTCGCGGAGAGGACCTCGGCGCGGCGGAACCCCCAGGTCCGCTTGGCGGTTGGCTTGCGCATGACAAGCGTGGCGGCGGTGAGTGCCAGCAGCAGGCCCGTCGCATCGGTGAGCATGTGTGCCGCATCGACGAGCAACGCCAGCGAGTTGGTGACGATCGCGCCGACGACTTCGGCGATCAGGATGGTGAAGGTGATCCCGAAGGCCCAGGCAAGCTTTGTCCTGTTGGTGGTCGCGGTGCCGTGGTCGTGGTCGTGGCTCATGCTGTTCCCGTCCCTCCGTCGCGCGGCACCCCGTGCACCTCGCTGAAGTCATGGGCATCCAGCCCCGGTGCGGAGCCGCGGCCGATGTAGTTTTGCGCCTCGCCCAGCAGGGTGCCCAGCAGTGCGGGGTCGGCCAGCGAAAACATGCTGGAACGGCCCACCGCGCGTGAGGTGACAAGCCCGCAGTCGCGCAGGCAGGACAGGTGGGCGCTGACTGTGCTTTGGGCGAGCCCCAGGTGCTCGGTGAGGTCCTTGACCTTGTGCTCCCCGGTGCGCAGGTGGGCCAGGATCATCAGGCGCGTCGGGTCGGCCAGGCCGTGGAACAAGGCGGCGGCCGCAACGTGGGTCTCCACGGTTTCGCTGCCCGTGTGGTCCGCTCGAACTATCATCGTCATATTACGATGATAGCGCTATCTGGCGATAAGGCCAGCTGCACGGAACACATGGCAGGATGGGAACATGGATACGGGGAATGTCATCGGTGAAGACCAGCTCGCTCGTCCGGCCTGGGCCGCGACCGACCCGATGATGCGCAATTACTACGACACCGAATGGGGCATGCCGGTGCGCGACGAGCACGGCGTCTTTGAGCGTCTGAGCCTCGAGGCATTCCAGTCCGGGCTGTCGTGGGCCACGATCCTGCGCAAGCGGGAGAACTTCCGCGAGGCGTTCGATGGCTTCGACCCCGACGTCATCCAGGGCTTTGGCGAGGACAAGGTCGAGGACTTGCTCGGCAACGCCGGGATCATCCGGAACCGGGCCAAGATCCTTGCCACCATCAAGAACGCCAAGGCCACCATCGAGTTGCGCCAGGACGGCGGCCTGGCGAAATTCGTCTGGTCGTTCAAGCCCGCGCAGACCCCCGCCCCGCGCACCATGGCCGAGATCCCGACCACCAGCCCGGAATCGCTTGCGCTGTCCAAGGCGCTGAAGAAGCGCGGCTTTTCGTTCGTGGGGCCCACAACCATGTACGCGCTCATGGAGGCACTCGGGATCGTCGACACGCATCTGGTGCAGAGCCACCGCCGGGGCACCTCGGGGGTCTGGGACGCGTGACGCGGCAGTTCCTCGAGGCCAACGGGAAACTGGACCCGGGGCACATGATGCACGTGCTGGGAATCCATTCCATCCCCGGCCTGGACATCCACGAGCCGGCACACACCCGGCACACGCGACTTGTCCCGTTGTCCTCCGGACCCTGCGCGACAACCCTGGAATTCTCCGCGGACGGCGTCGCAATCGAACACCCTGAAACCGACGATGCAGAGGAACTTGCCCGCATCACGCGGGCCTGGTTGGACCTGGACACCGACCTTGCACCCGTGCAGGAGGCCTTCGCCCACGACGACCTGCTTGCCCCGCTGGTGGATGCCAGGCCGTGGCTGCGCTCGGTCGGCTACCTCAACGGGTTCGAGGCTGCGGCAACCACCATCCTGGGGCAGCAGGTCTCGCTGGCCGCGGGACGCACCTTCGGCGGCCGGTTTGTCGCGGCCTACGGCCGCGAATCCCCGGAAGGCCTCCATGAGTTCCCGCGGCCCCACGACGTGATGGCCGGCGGCCTGGAGGCGCTGCGCGAGGCGATCGGCCTGACCCGGGCCCGCGCTGCAACCCTCTTCGGCATGGCGGAAAGCTTTGCCGCGAAGGGCTTTTCCGCCCCGGGGCGGTTCCCGCTGGACCGCGGCGAACTGCTCGCCCTGCGCGGGGTGGGCCCGTGGACGGCCGACTACCTGCAGATGCGCGGGCGGAGCGATCCCGACGCATTCGTACCCGGGGACCTGGTGGTCCGCCGGGCACTGAACCGCGTCACGGAGCGCGAGGCCGCCCGGCTGTCAGCGGCATGGGCCCCTTACAGGTCCTACGCCATGGTGCACCTGTGGGCATCCGACGCCGCCTGAGGACATGCAAAAGCGCGGTTCCGCGAGGCGTTACCAAGCCTCGCGGATCCGCGCTTTTCACCGGCCGAACTGGAATCCGCCGGCTTTTGCTATGCCGGCACCAATGCCGACTGCTGTGACTGGGTGAGCAAGTCCCTGAACAGCGCCTTGTTAAGCGTGAATCCCTTCGCCGCTTCTTCGAGCAGGGAGGAAGCCCGCTCGGGTGTCACCGCATAGGCATCGAGCTTCGCGCGGTATTCGTCCTTGTATGGCTTGTGCTTGTCGATCCCCTCGAAGCGCCACATGCTGAGATCGTCCTGGGCAATGCCGTAGTGGCGCTCGACAAGCCGGCCGATGATCTGGCCACCGGACAAATCGCCCAGGTAGCGCAGATAGTGGTGGGCCACGACCCTGGCCGGGTCCTCGGCCGCAGCACGAATGTGCCGGACGTACTCCTCGGTCGCCGGGAGCGGCGCGGGCACCTGTGCGAACCCGTGGGCAGGCAGGAGGCCATCAAGGTCCGCACGGATCTGCGACAAGCGCTCGAGCCGGAGGTCGAAGATCGGGGCCAGGTCCGGATCGTCGGCCAGGGCCCGAACCTCGACTTCCAATGCCGCATAGATGTAGGTGTACTGCGAGAGCAACAGGACATAGTCGCGCGAGCTACGAGTTCCGTTCATCAGAGTCGTGATGAACTCGCTGCCTTCGGCTTCGTCGTGGTCGGCCTTGGTTACTTCCTTGAGCCGCGCGGAAAACAGCACCTCGTCGTCGTTCGACATCAGCATCCCCCTGAGAGTTGTCATTTAGTTGAAGCTATCCTAACCGCAACATTGACAATAACGATAGCCAGAACTGCCCTAAATGACCACCGAACACCGTTCATTGACATATATTGACCCGTCGCCACCGATCAGAAAACTGCCCGGATTTCGCCGGAACCACTGCCACCCATGGGCAGAAGCCCTCCTGCGCGGTCGGCTGAAATATTTCGCCGCGCGTCGAAACGGCAATAGAGGACACGGACCCGCGCAGGGCTCCGCGATATACCAACCAGTGAATGGCATTCACAACGGACCCCATTTTGTCCAATTTGCTCACGGTATCGTGCTTTAAGTTAGACTCCTGAACTTAGGTGAGCATTACCATGGTGCCGCTTGGGGGATTGTCACGAATGCCGTTCGAACGGACCCCGAAATCCATGCCGCTCGATTCGTTGACATTCCAAAGGAAACACATTGCGTACAACGCTGTTCAGCCGCCGGCCTCCCAAGGCGGTTGCGCTCGTGGCCCTGTTGGCCGTTCTGCTGGCCGGCTGCTCCGCCGCACCGGAATCCGCTGCCGCCGGTCAGGGCAAGGCGCTTGGTAGCGCCAGCATTCTCGAGGACCCCAAGAACCACGTGGGACCCTCGACTGCACTCTTGTCCCGGCCAGCGCTGGATCCGGTCGCGAAGAACCCCGCACCCGCCCTGCCAGTGACCCTCACCGATGCGCAGGGCACCGAGGTTACCGTCACCGATGTATCCCGCATCCTGCCCATCGACCTCTACGGCACCTCGTCGCGCATCGTCTACGACCTCGGTCTGGGCGGCAACGTCGTCGGCAGGGACGTGTCCTCCGATTTCGAGGAAATCAAGGACCTCCCGCTCGTCACCCACAACGGGCACGAGCTGAACGCCGAGGCCATCCTTGAACTCGCGCCAACCGTGATCATCACCGATTCCTCGCTCGGGCCCTGGGACGTTGTGCTCCAGATGCGCGAGGCCGGCATCCCCGTGTTCGTCGTCGATTCGCACCGCAGCCTGGAAAACACGCAGGACATGATCAAGCAGATCGCCAACGCACTGGGCGTGCCGGAGCAGGGAGCAGAACTGGCCAAGCGCACCGGCGAACAGGTCGCGTCGATGACCGCACGGATCGCGGAGATCGCACCCGAGGGCACCGACCGCCTGCGAATGCTTTTCCTGTATGCGCGGGGAGAGTCGGGGGTCTACTACCTCTTCGGCGAGGGGTCCGGCACCGACTCGCTGATCACCTCCCTTGGCGGCGTCGACGTCGCCAGCGAGATCGGATGGAAGGGCATGCGCCCCATGACCGACGAGGCACTCATCGAGGCGGCGCCCGACCTTGTCATCATGATGACAAGCGGCCTTGAATCAGCGGGCGGGGCCGAAGGCATCCTCGCCAGCGTCCCGGCGCTCGCCCACACCCCGGCCGGGTCCAAGCAGCGCATCGTGGACATGGCGGACTCTGACGTGCTCAGCTTCGGTCCGAACTCAGCCGCCATCCTCGAAGCGCTTTCCGTGGCCATCTACGCCCCCGAAGCCGAAGGCAAGTAGCCATGGGCGCCCCGCATGCCTTGCCGCTACTGCTGCCGGACGGGCAGCCCGGCCACCGGGCGGAATCCGCCCCGACTGCATCCGCTACGACCGCATCCACGCCGACGACCTCCGCACTTCCGGCGTCCAACCCCCGGCGGCGTTTCACGGCCGGAATGTTGATCGCCGGCTTGGCCATGGCCCTGGTCGTTGCGGCCCTGGTCTCCGCCGGAACGGGCCAGATGAGCCTGAGCCCGGCCGAGGTCTTTGCCAGCGTTACCCACAGGCTCGGGCTGGACTGGGGCACGCTGCCGACGCACCCGCACGCCGAATCCGCACTCTGGGCGATCCGGTTCCCGCGCGTGGTGATGGCCATCGCCATCGGTGCGGCACTGGCCTGCTCGGGCGTGCTCATGCAGGGCGTCTTCGGGAACCCGCTGGCCGAACCCGGCGTCGTCGGCGTCTCCTCCGGGGCCGCGGCCTTCGCCTGCATCGTGATCGTCTTCGGGCTGAACTTCCTGGGCAGCTGGACCGTTGCCTTCGGCGCGTTCGTCGGCGGCCTGGCCGCCACGGCGTTGGTCTACGCCACAGCGCGCTCCGGCGGACGCACGGAGGTCGTCACCCTGGTGCTCACCGGCGTTGCCATCAACGCCGTGGGCGGCGCGGTGATAGCCCTGATGACCTTCCTGGGCGACAACTCCTCGCGCGAGGAGATCGTTTTCTGGCAGCTCGGCTCGCTCAACGGCACCCGTTGGGAGAACGTCTGGGTGGCAGGACCCATCATCCTGGCGGGCATCGGGCTGGCGTTCCTCTTCACCCGCAAACTGGACCTGCTCGCCCTCGGCGAGCGCCCGGCCCGGCACCTGGGCGTCGACGTCGAGCGGATGCGCCGGCAGGTGATCGTCCTGGTGGCGATCCTGACCAGCGCGGCCGTGGCGTTCGCCGGCATCATCGGCTTTGTGGGGCTGGTGGTCCCGCACATCCTGCGCATGGCCATGGGCCCCGGGCACCGGACGCTGCTGCCCGCCAGCGCCCTGGGCGGGGCGTTGCTGCTGCTCATCGCGGACACGGTGGCGCGCACCCTGGTTCCCAATGCGGACCTGCCCATCGGCATGCTCACCGCGCTGGTGGGCGGGCCCTTCTTCTTCTGGCTGATCCGCCGCACGCGCAGGACGGCCGGTGGTTGGTCATGAGCCGCGAACCCGTCATGCAGGCACACGCGGCACGGCTGTCACTTGCCGGCCGGCCGATCCTCGACGGCATCGACCTGGAGCTCCACGCGGGCGAGGTCGTGGCGCTGGTCGGCCCCAACGGGGCCGGCAAGTCCACGTTGCTGGCAGCGCTCTGCGGGGACGCCAACCTGGACTCGGGCAGCATCACGCTGCACGGCCTCGAGCTCGGGAAGTGGAACGTCAAGGACCTGGCCAAGGCGCGCTCGGTCCAGATGCAGGACGCCCACGTGTCCTTCGCCTTCACCGCACGGGATGTGGTCCGCATGGGCCGCGCGCCCTGGGTGGGCAGCGAGATGGAGGATCGGGACGATCAGGTTGTCGAGGCGGCCCTGCGCAACACCGAAAGCACGGCACTGGCCCCGCGCGTGGTCCCGACACTCTCCGGCGGCGAACGCGCGCGTGTGGCATTCGCCCGCGCGCTGGCCCAGGAAACCCGGATCATCATGCTCGACGAGCCGACGGCCGCCATGGACATCCGCTACCAGGAACTGCTGCTCACCCGCACGCGCGAGCGGGCCGCGGCCGGAGCCACGGCGGTGGTGGTGCTGCACGACCTGTCACTGGCCGCCGCCTACGCGGACCGGATCGTGCTGTTGCACGCGGGACGAATCCGGATGGCCGGGACCCCGCGCGAGGTGCTGAGGCCGGACGTGCTCGAAGAGGTCTACCGGCACCCGGTGGCAGTCATCGAGCACCCAGATTCGGGCGGGCTGGCCGTGGTGCCGCTTCGCCCCCATTTGAACCACACACGCGCGCCCCAGGAGGAACTCGTATGAAGACCGGAATTTCCGGCCACACCGGCCGCCGGACATGGGCGTCGGCGCTCGCCCTGGCACTGGTCATGAGCCCGGTACTGATCGGGCTCAACCCCCAGCCCGCCGAGGCAGCACCTCGTATCAGCGTGGTCTCCTCGCTGGGCACCGCCAAGGCTTCAGCCGGCGGGCCCACCACCGTCACGGTGGCGGGTTCGGGCCTGCAGTCGATTCCCAAGGCCTTTGGCGGCGTCTACGTGGCCTTCGGCTACGTGAAGAACAGCGGGAACTGGCGCCCCAGCCAGGGCGGCAAGTCCGGACGCGACTTCTTCTACGTCTCGGACTCGCAGTCGAAGAACAACCAGGGATACCAACGCTTCGTGGCATTCCCCGGGTCAAGTACTTCCGACTCGGCCAACGGCGGAACGCTCTCGGCCTCCGGCGCCTTCAAGCTCAAGATGGTCATTCCGGGCCCGACGTTCCGGGCCGAAACAACCTCCGGCGGAAGCACCACCATCGATTGCCGCAAGGTGCAATGCGGCGTCTTCACCTTCGGCGCCCATGGCGTGGCCAACGGCAACAACGAGTCGTTCACGCCCGTCAGCTTCGGCGCCGCGACCACGAACCAGGGATCAACGCCCCAAGGCACCACTGAACAAAGCACCAGCGCGGGATCCTCGGGCGGCACAACCCCGACCCCTGCGGCCCAGGGCCAGAACTCGGATGCCTCCGCTCCCGGGACCGCCTCGGGAACCGAAGTCCTCGCCAACCAGGACGCGCAGGCCGGAACGGCACCCCGGGCGGTCGCCGGCGGCAACCCTTCGCTGGGCATCGAACAGAAAACGGTCGTTGCCGGACGGGCCCTGGCCTTCACCGGCCAGGGCTTTGCCCCGGGCGAGCAGGTCGTCGGCACGCTGGCCTCGGGCATCACTGCGGCCGGCCCGATCACCGCGGGGACCTTCGGGGAAGTGGCGGGTGCCGTGCAGATCCCCGCGGACATGGTTCCCGGCACGCACAAGCTGAAGCTGGCCGGTGCTGGCTCCGGAACAAATGTCGAGGCGGAGTTCAGCGTGATGGCCAATCCGGCAACACTGGCAGCCCCCGCCCAAGGATCCACGGACGGCATGAAGTGGGCCTTGATTGCGGTGATCGTGGCCGGGTCACTGCTATTCCTTGTCGTTCTGGTCTCCTTGGTCACCGCGTTGGCCCGGCGAAGCAAGTCAGCCAAACCGCGTCCGAAAGCCAGGAAGCGGCGTCGTCCGGCATCCCGCGGTCGCGGCGCCTCCCCCGCCAGGGGTGGGGCCGCAACCGCCGGTGTGGCGGAGCCAGCGACGCCGCTCCCCCATGCGGCCGATGACACCCACTACGCCGCGGACGCTGCCTCCGATCCGGCAACCAATGCCATCGGGCTGCTCAACGATCCTTTTGAAAAGGAGCCTGCATGAGATACCTGAAGGCATCGGGATTCGTCATCGCTGCAACACTGCTCCTGGCGCCGTTCTCGATCGGTGCAGCCAACCCGGCAATGGCTGCGGACCAGCCCCACCCCATAGACATACATGTCAAGATCCCGGAAACCGCCGAGAACCCCAAAAAATTCACCGTCACGGATGCCCAATTCCGCTGGGGGTTGAACAAGGAAGCCAGCTCGGGCGCCCACTTCGGCGGCTGCAATTTCCTGTCGGCAGGCGTCGCCGGCAATACCGGGTCTTCACGTCCCTGGACCGAATCCGACGGATTCTACACCGCGAGTTCGGGGGAAACCCGCATCGAAAAACCCGGTAGTTCGGGCACGTGGGTCATGGATTCCTGGGACAAGAAGTGCCTCGATGCCAGCGGTCGGGAGGTCGGAACCAGCGCGGGCGAGCAAGGGACGGGTTCGCAGGTGGTGATTGACGGCGGGACTGGCGATATAGACATGGTCAGGAATACTGCAGAAATCCATTGGAAGGGTTCCTTCTCCGTCGCGATGTACGGCGGACTGACCTATTGGTCCGCCACCGACCCGGTCCTTTCCGTCGCCAATGGGAAGGGCACCTTGAGCGCCACCCTCAGCGGATATGGATCGGATCGCCTGGACACCACCAAATGGTCCAAGCTCGCCCCGCGACAGATCACTCTCGCCACCCTGCCGAGCGTCGAGTTGGGCGAAAAGGGCATAGTTGCCGAGCCCGCGTACAAGCAGGTTCGCATTGACGGGGTCGAGATCCCTCAAGCCAGGGACGGTGCCAACTGGGGTTCATTCCCCGCCGACTTCGTTGGATTCCAAGCCGAAACCGGGCAGGGTGCGTATTGGTATTCCTCGGGAGGTGCTGGCGACGGCCGCAAGGTCGCTTCGCCCATATATGCCGCCTATACGCCCGATGCGTCCATCGCGCCCACCATCCCGCCCGCCACGAAGCCTCAGGTTCCCGGTGGCACCGACGCCGGGATGGGCGACCAGTCCGGGACCGGCTCCGAATCCGGCAACAATTCATCAAGCGGCGACGGATCGGTTGTCGGAGGCGGATCAGGCCAGGGAACCGTTGTCGGCAGCGGCACCGTAGTGGAAACACCCCCGGCCGGAACCGTTCTGGCGGCAGCGGCCACGGCTGCGGTCGGTGCAGCGAACTGGCTGGGCGGGTCGTTCATTCCGGGCGCCATCGAACTGGCCAAGGACCACCGCGAAATGCTCCTGTGGTCGATCGCCGGGCTACTGATCTTGACCGCCCTTAGCTGGGTTGGATTCCGCCGGGGATGGTTCGTCTTGCCGTTCTCGACACCCAAATCCGACAGCTAAAGACAGACTAAGTTAAATGACTACGTTCCAAATGCCGTAATTTGTGCACTTTTTGGAAAGTTAAGTTAGCCTAACCTTACAAACAACCACTCGGAGGAATCATGTCCGCACGCCGTTGGGCAACGCCCACGACACGCAAATCACTCGCAGCCGCCACGGTTGCCGGTCTGGCACTCGCACTTGGTGCATTTGCAACCCCTGCCCAGGCGGCAGAACAGAGCATCTCGGATGTCACGCTGAGCTGGGGGCTCAACCTCGAATCCGGCGCCGGCGCACACCAGCCGGGCGCCTGCAACTTCCTGTCGGCGGGCAAGGCCGGGAACTCCGGCTCCAGCCGCGCCTGGACCGAAGCGGACGGTTTCTACAAGTCCAACGAAGGCAACGTGAAGATCGTCAAGGACGGACCGGACGGTAGCACCATCGACGTCAACTGGGCCAACAAGTGCCAGACCGGCGCCGGGACACCGGTCAGCCCCTCGGGCACCACGAACGTCAGCAACAACAAGGTCATCCTCTCCAAGGGCACTGGCACCGTGGACACCACCGCCAAGACCGCCCACATCCAGTGGACCGGGTCCTTCACTTCGGTGTTCTACACCGGTTTGACCTACTGGTCCGCAAGCAACCCCGAGCTGACCGTCAACGCCGATGGAAGCGCAACCCTGACGGCAACGGCAAGCGGCTACGGTGCTTCCATGGAAGACTCCAAGGTCTGGGAAGCCATTGCCCCGAAGAAGATCACCCTGGCCAACCTCACCGGCGTTGAAGTGGATGCCGACGGTTTCGTCAAGGTGCCCGAATACAAGAACGTCACGGTACCTGCCAGCGTCACGAACCAAGTGACCACAGGAGCCAGCTGGGGCGCATTCCCGCAGGACTTCGTTGAATTCCAGGGCAAGACCGGAACCCAGGCCTACTGGTACTCCACCGGCGGCTCCGCCGATCCACGCAAGGCCGCCACGGCACTTTCTGTTGGCTGGACTGTTGAAGATGTCGTTCCGCCCGTCACGGGAGACGACAAGAACGTCGACGTCGACGTCAAGGTCCCCGAGACAGTCGTAGAGCCGGAGCCGGAGGTCTTCTCGTGGACCGTGGCAGCCACCAGCACGTCGCTGACCAATGCGACCCAGCAGGCTGGCGGAACATTCGGCGCCACCGGCACGCTGCCTAGCATCACCGTTACCGACACCCGCAATGCCTCGACCGGTTGGTCGCTGAATGGCAAGGCCTCGAGCTTCACCGCCGCTGCAGGTACGTTCCCGGGATCGGCGCTGGGCTGGGATCCAGCAGTTTCGGCTCCGACCGGAACCATCGTCGAGGGCGCCGTCGTTGCGGCAGGAAACCCCGGCTTGGGATCTGCCCAGACCCTGGCTTCCACCTCGGGCAGCAACACCGGTGCAACCGTTGACGCGGCTCTCGAGCTGGTGGCACCGGCAGGAACCAAGGCCGGCAACTACACCTCACGCGTGACGCTGACGCTGATCGGGGAGTAGCTCCCGATACAAAGTGGGGTGCTTGGTTTCCCGTTGGCACCAACGGAAGGCCAAGCACCCCGCTTTTGCGCGTAGCGATCTTGTCCGTCGAAGGACCCCTCCGATTCCAGGACAACGCCGAACTCCCATCCACCCTTCATTCCGAGGACACCATGCGCTCGCTGCATACATACAAGATTTCCCGGCTCGGCCGCTGGGGCACTACCTTGGCAACCGCCATGGCACTCTCACTCCTTCCCTTCACCGGTTCGGCAGCATACGCGGCACCGGCCGACGAGCTGTCCTGGAGCATCAAGCCGGGTGGCGAGTCCTCCCGCAGCAACTTCAGCTACGAGCTCGAGGCAGGTGACAAGCAGAAGGACTCCTTCGAGGTCACAAACCTCGGCGCCACGGAAATTTCACTGGAGATCTACGCCGCCGATGGAATCACCTCGAGCAGCGGAGCGCTGGACCTGCTGCCCGCGGACGAGCCCTCCACCCGCGTCGGCGCATGGGTCACGGTGGAACAACCCCGGATCACGCTCTCCCCGGGCGAAACGGAAAGTGTCGACTTCGCCCTCGACGTCCCGGAGGACACCGAACCCGGCGATTACGTCGGCGGCCTGATTTCCTCATACGTCGAGGCGTCCGGAGGCAGCACCGTTGTTGTGGACCGCCGCCTTGCCACCCGCATGAACGTGAAGGTGGGCGGAGAAGGAACCGTCGCGCTCGAGGTGCAGGACGCGAAAACGAGCACCGCGACCGCGTGGAACCCCTTTGCCCCCGTGGCCACAACAGCTACCTTCACACTGAAAAACACCGGTACGGTTCGGGCCCGCGGCCCCTACACCATCACGACCCAAGGGCCCTTTGGCCTTGGCGCCACGAGCCAGACCTTCGCTGCTGACGAGTTGATACCCGGCGGAAGCGCCACGATCGCCCAGCAGATCGAGGGCATCTGGCCCCTCTTCAACCTCGCCACGGAGATTTCCGTGGCACCCGAGGGCATCGACGGTTCACCCGGTGAACCGAGCACCGCCGGAACCAGCGAGTTGGCCGTGCCGTGGGGCCAACTTGCCCTGTTGGTGGCGCTGGTCGCCATCGCCGTGGCGGTCGGGCTGCGTCGCGGCCGGTACTACGACGAAGACGACGAAGACGAGGCGCCGGAAGCCCTTGCGAGCGCTTCGACTGCGCCCTCTGGACGCCGCGCGGCTGCTCCACGGGACTCCGCGGAAAACGGCTAGCCCGCTCGGCCACACGACCCCACCACGCGAAAGGCCTGTGGGTTCCGCCATCATTTGACGGAACCCACAGGCCTTTCTGCCGTTAGATGCTCGGAGCGCCACAGGCTCCTGCACCAGCCGTCGGGGCATGTGCAAAAAGACCTCCGGCGGGTGGAGAACACCAGTGTTCTCCACCCGCCGGAGGTCTTCATCCATGCGGTCAAGCGCTAACGATCCCGCGGGGAATCCTTGTGCCGCAGCCGCTATCGGCTACGTGGTTCGGTGCTTCAGGCGTTCTGCGGCTCCGGGAAGATCTGGCCGATCGGGCTCTTCTTCTCAGCCTGGAACTCGTCCTCGGCACGGCCGAAGGCCCAGTACGCCGAAAGCGACATGGCCTTGCGGTCGACCTTGCGGTCGCCATGCAGGTAGGCGCGCAGGGACTTCATGGTTTCACGCTCGCCGTGGGCGAATACCTGAATGCTTCCCGCGGCCCATGGCGCGTCGCGGACCACTGATTCGATCCGCGTGTTTTCCGGGGTGAAGGGTCCGCCGCGGTGCAGCCAATGCACGGCTACGCCCTTCGGAACCTCGAGTTCGACGTGGTCCTCGGGGCCGCCGACCTCAAGGTACACGTCGCCGACCATCTCGGGAGTCATGTCCGCGATCGCCGCCGAAATGGCGGGCAGGGCCGTCTCGTCGCCGATCAGCAGGTGTCGGTCGAACGACGGATCCGGCGTGTAGAGGCCGCCGGGCCCACTGAAGCAGATCAGGTCGCCGGGCACTGCATGCTGCGCCCAGGGGCCGGCCAGTCCCTCGTCGCCGTGGACCACGAAGTCGATCTGCAGTGTCTTCGCGTCCAGGTCCACGTGGTGCAGCGTGTAGGTGCGGCGCACCGGGAAGTCCTCGGGCGCCAGCTCTTCGCGCAGGACATCGAGGTCGTAGGGCGGAACCAGTCCCAGCTCCGGCTTGGCGAAGAGGATTTTCACGTAGCGGTCGGAAACCAGCTTGTCCTGGAAATCCGCGAACCCCGGGCCGCCGAAAGTCAGACGAACCATGTGCTCGGAGACCATCTCGGTCGCCACCACTTCGAGGACCACCTGCGGGCGGGCCGGACGTGCCAAACTCTGCGTACTCACCGAAGACCACTTTCTTGGATTAGGGAAGGTATTCCTATCCTAATCCAAGGTCCGATGGGTAAGCGAATGCACATCGCCGCCCGCCACTCCGTTCTTCCGGGCCAAACCCGCAATGAAGATCTCCAGGCCCACCTCGAAGGCGGCGTCCGCGCGCGACCCACTGGGGCCAAGCCGCCCCAGGACGGCAACCAGGCCGGGGGTCCGTTCGGCGGCTTCCCCGGGTTCGAACATGTCATCCGGGGCCACCGCGTCGAGTGCGGATCCGAGGATGAAGGACTCCAGCGCCACCATGTCGCCCATGACCCTCGACTCCGCCCAACCCGCCGCCAGGAAACCTTGGATGACCCGCTCGTACATCAACAGGGTGTTCGTGGAGCCAGTGATCGGCTCTGTCGCCAGCAGCGCTATCGCATTGGGGTGCGCGGAGAACGCCTTGCGGTAGGACCTCGCCCACCGCTCGACGGCCACCGCCCAGGGCTCCGTCCCGAAACCGCTGGTGTCGATGCCATCGTTCACCATCTCACGCATGCCCACGAACAGCGCCTGCTTGTTCCTGACATGGTGATACAAGGCCGGCGGCTTGACGCCCAGCTCCCCTGCGAGCGCCGCCATCGAGAACTTCTCCGGGCCCACCGAGTTGAGCAGCTTCAGCGCCGCACGAAGGATCTTCTCCCGGTCCAACACGGACTCACGAGGACGACCGACACGACGCATTTCCGATGAATCCACAAAAAACCTTGCCTGTGATGCCGCACACATATATTGTTGGCGGCAGATTTTATTTAATCACATTAAATTGCTGGGAGTTCCACCCTTGACACTGACAGTCTTCCATTCCGGATATGCCTCCGGCACGCCTTCGGGCACCGAATGCGCCGTGGCGGTCGCCGGATCGGTGATTTCAGCCGTGGGACCCGAGGCGGAGGCCCTGATACCGATAGCCGACCACCTGCACGACCTTCAGGGCGGCTACCTGGGACCCGCATTCGGCGACGGCCACGCCCACCCGCTCTTTGCCGGCCTCGAGGGTGTGGGACCGCAGATCCGCGCCTGCACCACCCTCGAGAATGTTCTCGCCGCGGTCGGCACGTGGGCATCCGAAAACCCCGGTGCCGACTGGATCGTCGGCGCCAGCTACGACGCCACCCTCGCCCCGGACGGCCGCTTCGATGCCCGCTGGCTCGACAAGGTGGTTCCGGATCGCCCCGTCATGCTGCGCGCCTGGGACTACCACACCATCTGGGTGAATTCGAAGGCCCTGGAGATCGCCGGGATCACCTCCACGACCCCCGAGCCGGCCCTCGGCGCGATCCTGCGACGCGGGGACGGTTCCCCGCTGGGCACCCTCTGCGAACCGGGTGCCATCGACCTTGTCGCCCGGCACGTTCCCCCCTACGGCCCCGAGGTCCATGTCGCCGCGCTCGACCGTGCGACGGCATCGCTGGCTAAGGCGGGAGTGACCTGGGTCCAGGACGCCTGGGTTGAACTCGACGCGGTCGGGCACTACCTCGCCGCGGCACGTTCCAAGGCCCTGAACACCCGGATGAACCTGGCCTTCCGGGCGGACCCGGTCACCTGGCGGAGCCAGCTGCCCGGGTTCGAGTCCGCGCGCGCCCAGGTCGTCGCGGCGCGTGAGGAACTGCTCAGCGCGAACACCATCAAGTTCTTCCTCGACGGCATCGTCGAATCGCACACCGCCCACATGCTCGACCCGTACTCAGACAGGGACCACACCCATGGGTTGCCCAACTGGGACCTCGATTCCCTCACCAGGGCCGCCATCGCTGTAGACGCCATGGGATTCCAGCTGCACCTGCATGCCATCGGCGACGCCGCCGTCCGCCAGGGCCTGGACGCCATCGAGGCCGTGATCGAGGTCAACGGGAAGCGCGACCGGCGGCCGGTCATGGCGCACCTGCAAGCCGTCTCCCCGCAGGACCTGCCGCGCTTCAAGGCCCTCGGGGTCGTTGCGAACTTCGAGCCGCTGTGGGCGCAGTGCGACGCCGTGATGACGGAACTGACCTTCCCGCGGCTGGGCAGGGACCGCTCGGCCCGACAGTTCCAGATGGGGGAAATCGCCGCGGCGGGCGTCCCGGTGTCCTTCGGCAGCGACTGGCCCGTGACCCACCACCACCCGATGGCGGGCATCGCCGTCGCGGTGACCCGCACCGGTTCCGCCGAGGCCGACCAGGCACCCCTGCCCGGGGCCCGCTTCGGCGTGGACGAAGCCCTGGATTCCTACAGCCGCCAGGTCGCGTACCAGGCCTTCGCCGAACACGAACGCGGCACCCTGGCCCCGGGGATGCTCGCCGACCTGGTCTGGCTCGAACAAGACCCACGCTCCGCCGACCCGGCGCAGTTCCCCGGCCTGAAGGTGCTCGGCACCTGGCTTGCCGGATCCCCCACCCACCTCGCAGCAGGCGAACCCCTCATGGAAGGCTCCCGATGAGCGCCAAGACCCACACCCGCCCCCTCCTGTCCGGCCCCGGCTCCACGGGCCGGCCCAACGAACTCAAGCGTGTCCTCGGCGTCCCCTTCCTGGTCCTCTTCGGGCTGACCTACATGGCCCCGGTGACGGTCTTCACGACCTACGGCGTCGTTACCGGAATCTCCAACGGCCACCTGCCCGCGTCATACATCGTGGCCCTGGCCACCATGCTGTTCACCGCGCTCAGCTACGCCCACATGAGCCGGGCCATCCCGCGCGCCGGTTCCGCCTACGCCTACACCCAGCAGGCCTTCGGCGGGAACATCGGCTTCGCCACCGGCTGGACGCTGATGCTCGACTACCTTTTCATCCCGATGATCAACTTCCTGCTGATCGGCATCTATATGAACACGCAGTTCCCGGCCGTCCCGGCCTGGGTGTTCTCGCTGGTGTCCCTGGTCCTGGTGTTCGGCTTGAACGTGGTGGGCATCAAGTTTATCGGCCGGCTCAGTGCCACCGTCGTCGCGGCGTCAGTGCTGATGATCGGGATCTTCGTTGCGCTGGTGCTGAACCAGGTGCTTAACGCCGACGCGCCGAACATGCTCGCCCCGTTCTCCTTCGGCGCCGACGGGCTGGGCCCCATCTTCGCCGGTGCCGCGGTGCTCTCGCTGTCCTTCCTGGGCTTCGACGCGATCTCCACGCTGTCCGAGGATGCGAAGAACCCCAGCAAGTCGATTCCCACGGCCATCGTGCTGACCACGCTGGCGGGCGGCCTGATCTTCATCGCCGTGGCCTGGGCCGGCGCCCTGGCCCACCCGGACTACACCAGCTTCACCGACCCCGACGCGGCAGGCATCGAACTCATGGCCGGGGTCGGCGGGGACGTCCTCACCGCGATTTTCGTCGCCGTCTACGTGGTCGGGTCCTTCGGTTCGGCCATGGCTTCGCAGGCCAGCGTCACCCGCATCATCTATTCGATGGGGCGCGACGGCCTGCTGCCGCGCCGCATGGGCATGCTGCACCGCCGCTTCGCCACGCCGATCTACGCCACCTTGGTGGTGTCCGTGGTGTCGCTGACCTTCCTCTTCGTGGACCTGACCACGGCGGCTTCGGTGGTCAGCTTCGGCGCCCTCGTCGCGTTCTCGATGGTGAACCTGTCGGTCATCAAGACCTTCTTCATCGACTCCAAGGCACGCGGGCCGCTGGGGGCGCTGCTCTACCTGGTCCTGCCGCTGGTCGGCTTCGCGCTGACCCTCTGGCTGTGGACCTCGCTCTCCGGCACCAGCCTGGTGGTGGGCATTGTGTGGTTCCTTGCGGGAATGGTCTTCCTTGCCGTGCGCACCAAGGGCTTCCGGGTGGCCCCGCCGAAGCTCACCTTCGAGGACTGAGCCGGCGCCGCCCCTCCGACAACTCGGGCCGGGGGGGCCCCCCCCCGGGGGGGGGCCCCCCCCCCGGGGGGGGGGGGGGGGGGGGGGGGGCC